>JACOTG010000016.1 GCA_016178505.1 Planctomycetota bacterium | reverse complement strand
GCGAACTCCGCACTCATGGAGCCGATCGCGCGAGCCAGCGGCGGGCAATTCGTGCGCGTCGGGGAGTGACATCCAAGCGCGACGGTGTGAGTGCAGGAGGAGGAGCCGGCGGTCACCTTCGCACGACTCCTCCGGCTGCCGCTACCCCGACGCCTCGTCGTCAAGTGCGTGGCGATTCGTGAGCGCCCGGCACTCGGGTGTCACCGAGTCTCGGAGGCGCTACTTCACGTACCGACCGAGCCGTTCAACTGCGAGCTGTTCACAGTCGACCAACGAGCGCGGCGACAGTCGCTGGAAGTCCTCGTGCTGGTCGTTCTGGAAGTCGACGATCACCCACTCGCCTGACTTCTCGCACACGACGAAATGAACGGCGTGCGCGGGTCCGCCGGCGGGATCGATCATCATGTCGGCGAGCAGCGCATAGTCCGTCTTCGCCGGCTGCGCTCGCAGCTGCTCGCGAAAGGCACGAGCCAGATCCCAGAGGCGTTTCTGCTCGTTGCTGCTCGGTTGGATCTCGATGTGCACGGGGTCGTCCAACTTGACGGTCTGGCAACCGAAACGCTCCGCGATGAGGTTCGCCAGTCGCGCGGCGCTCTCCGCGTTCGTCGTGTTCCCGGTGAGAGTCGCGTAGACGCCGATTCGTGCGTGTGAGAGATCGGATGTCAGCTTCTTCGCTCGCTGGGCCATCGCCGCGCGCTCGGCTTCGGTCGGCGTGCCGGATTTCGCGGCCCATCGACGCGCGAACTTTCCGTCTTCCTTCGGCTCTCCTTCGCTCTTCTTCCAGCCCATCTGCGTGAATAGTCGCCGCGCCACGAGCACCGAGCAGCCCATCGGGTCGGGGTCGCGTTGTGCCGTCTCCATGAAGTCGGCGTCCTTCGGCGTCTGCACGTCGGTCAGGACGACGTTGCCTGCCGAGTCCGTCACCACGAACCGAACCTCCGTCGGTCCCGTCCTCGGATCGCCCAGGTACTGTGCGTACAGGGCGTAGTCGCTCTTCGGCGGACTCTTCCTCAGAAACTCTCCGAAGCTCGCCGGCAGTCGATCCCAGGTCACGTCCGCCGGCGGGACGAACGCGACGTCGACGGCGTCGAGGTTGTTCATGCCGGAGCCCTCGAGCACGAGCCCGAGCACCTCCGCGACCATCGTGTTCGGTTGGCCGACGACTTGAACCGGGTACAGCGCGAGAGAGGCCTTCGTCCCCGCGGCACGAAGCTTCTCCACGCGCTGCGCCTGAGCGGCGTCAGGCGCGATTGCGGCGCTTGCGCAGACCGGGCGGATGCCGAAGCCCGCCAACACGACGACGAACAGCGCGGCGGCGACGATCGTCGCCTTCAATGTTTGAAGACTCATGGTTGTTCTCCTCAAGGAATGAACGTCAATCGTAAGCGGATACTTACCAAACGGCGAAAAAAAAGAGAGACGTTGCGAACCCTGCTTCATGCGCCTTCTCCTTCCAATAGCACGCGACCGATTTCGCCGATCAGGCGGCGCCGGTCGGCGTCGCTGAGCAGACCCAATTCGCGGCCGATGTTCGCCGCCGTCCCGAGTCCGATCACCGCCCACGCGGTCAGCTCGGCTTGCGGGGTCGAGCGCTTCGATCCGCTCTTTCGATGCGCCAGAATCTGCGCGAGCAGAAAGCGGTGGAAGCGCTTGAACATGGAGCGAAGCGCGTCGGCGATCTCCGGATCGTCGGTCTCACCGAGCCCGGTGAAGATGATTCGATAGTGCCCGAATTCGCCTTGATGCTTGGCTTCGAACTCCAATAGCCGTTGAGCGGAGCTGGCTCCCGTGCCCCCGTCGTCGAGCAGCCGGAGCCACGTTTGCTCCGAGAACTCGTAGACCCACTCGATCGCGGCCAAGAACATCGCCTTCTTGTCCGACCAGAGGCGATAGAGGATGTTCTCCTGGACCTTGCAGCGTTTGGCGAGTTCGGCCGTGGTCGCGCGGCGATACCCGAGCTCGGTGAACGCTCGGGCGATGATCGGCAAGAGTTCCGACCTCTTCTCGCGATTCAGGTTCTGCCGCGCCATCTCGATGCCTCTCGACCTCGATTTCGGCCACGCGGGTCATTGTGTATGTATCTACTTACACTTCGCCCCATACTTCGGCAAGAACTTTCTGGCCGCTAAAGTTCAGCGATCCGGATTGGTGTGCGAGTGCGGCACCGTCGTCGCCGAGAACAGCTTGCTCGCCGCATTCGGCAGCTCGAGCGGCACGAAGAGCTTCGCCGGCAACGGATAGTCCGTCGGCCGACGACGCCAACGCGGGCTGCGAATCGACAACTCTGGTCATCGACTCGGCCCTCCCATGCGACAGATCGGGCGTCAAGCCCACCCTCTGGAGGCGCCCCAGAACCGCGATGTCTTCACGTGAACGGGATGAATCATGCCGAGAATGAAGGAAAGGCTCGCGCTCGTTCCAGCCGAGCGGATCGAACGCAGAATCCTTGTCATTCGAGGCCAAAAGGTAATGCTCGATCGCGACCTCGTCGAGCTCGACGCCGTTACCACGGGCCGGTTGAAGGAAGCTGTGCGACGCATGCCTTTCCGCTTTCCGGGAGACGTCGCATTTCAACTCACCTGGGAGGAGACGGCACTACTTTCAAGATCGCAATCTGCGATCTTGAAGCGCGGCAGGAATCCCAAATACCGGCCTTTCGCATTCACAGAGCAGGGCATTGCGATGCTCTCCTCGGTCTTGCGCAGCGACGAGGCCATCCTCGTCAACGTGGCGATCATGCGCACCTTTGTTCGTCTGCGCCAACTCATTGCTGCCGACGTCGACATCGCCTGCCGGCTCGAAGACGTGGAACGCCGGGTCAAACACCACGAACCCAAGCTCACTGCCATTTATCAGGTCGTGGGTGATCTCATTAGCACGATGGTCGAAGAAGAGAAGAAGAGCCGCAAACGGATCGGCTTCGAATTGCGGAAGAAGCGACGGAAGTAACGTACGCCTGCGTCGCAGGCCACCGGTCAACGTTTGGGTGCGGTGCGTCCACTCCCACACCGGAGCAACGTCCGTTCACGGGGTCACGCGCAAATGCAGGCCGTTCGTCACGAAGAAGCTCGGTGAGCCGAATTGGTCGGTTTCGATGATCCCTTGGACGTACGCGCGCAGTCCCGGCCGTTGGAGTCCGGACGGGAAGTTCAGGAGCACCGCGGGCGCCGGCGGCGTCGGTGGGCCAGGCCAGTTGTCCGCACCGAGCACGTTCGGATGTCCGATCGTGTTAGCCGTTCGCGCCGGCCGCGGCAGAAGCCCGCTCCAATAGGTCGGCAGGCACGTTCGGCCGAGATTGTGCGGCACGCCGAAAACATCCGTCGGCGTCGGCTCGCCTCGCCAGAGGTGGACGACGTATCGGGCGGTCGGCGCGTGGTGCTCGCTGGGCGTTTCGATGGTCATCGTAAATGGATCCGTTGGACTGACGATGACCACTCCGTAGTGGCCCTGATTTCCATTCACGCGGAGGACGGGGTCGAAGCCTCCCTGCCTGAAGAGATCGCCGAGCTGGCACCCTGGCTCGAAGCCGAGCCGAAAATGGAGCGTGTGCGGCGCGGCACCGCTTTGCGACGCGACCATGAAGACGATCGTGTCGCCCACGCTGATCTCCGACGCCGCGCTCCCCGAGTTCGTCTGGCAGATGCAGGGCTCGATCGAGCAGCCGCCGGAGTCGAACGTGATGGGGCCGGTCGGGCATCGCCGGTTCGACACGCAAACGAACGCGTCGTAGTCGCTGCCGCACGTGTCGAATCCGTAGCGTCCGCCCGTCGGAGCCGTCCACTCGAACCAGACCGAGTGAGCCTTCGGCGTCCCTGGATCGAAGCAGTCCATGTCGGTCGGGCTTTGCGTTGCGTTCTCGACGCCGGTAATCACGCCCTCGAAGGGGAACGGTCCGTTCGTCGGAATGACGAAGGGCGTGTTGCAGTCGTCGTTCGCCGGCGGCGTCCCGGCTCGAGCAGTCGTCGCGCAAAGGGCGATCGCCACGCCCGTCACGAGCCTCGCGACTCCAGCGCGGAACAGGGGTGCTCGCATGTTGAACCTCCTCGATTCTCCCGGATGACCAAGCGTTCGTGGCCTGAGAGGTTCAACCATTACACGCGATCGCCGGCGCTCGGGCAACCCGTCCCTTGGTTCGCCGCGACAGTCTAGCCCGTACCGAGAATCCGAATGGCGGGTCCAAGCGTTCGCGGACCTCGGGACGTGATCGCGGCTATGACGTCGTCGAGAACATCTTGCTGGCGGCTTTCGGCAACTCGATCGCCACGAAGAGCTTCGCCGGGAAGAGATAGTCCTCGCCCGACTCGTCGATGACGCGGACGAGGCCGCGTCGACGCGCATCGGCGTCGGAAATGACCCGGTAGATCCGGCGCACGACGAGCGATGCCTTGTATCGATCGTTGCGAACGCAAACGACGAACGGCGGTTCTGCGGTGGATCGTTTCATGTCTCGGTGCTCAGAATCCTCTTGAGCTTGAATTCCCTTCGTCCGATTCCGTGCGCTTCATACCAATGAACTCACTCGGAGCTCGGGCGCTGTTCAGTAGGATTGGCCCGGAGCAACTCCTGAGGAAGCTCGTCGAAGGATTCCTGCGGAGCGTCCACATTCCAAATGCTCACGCAGCAGCCGCACCCCTCGTCATCGGAAACGCGCATCGTCGCTCGCCAAACCTCGACCCATCGAAAGAACGCGTCAAGCTCCGCACGGTTTTCTTGACGTCGACGACGACTTGTCGCGTTGGCACGAGATCTCACCTGGCAATCGTGTTGCCGTTCAGCGACCGACTTGAGGCCGAGCGGATTCCGTGGACTTTGCCAAATCGTAGCCGATGCCGTCCGCGAAGACGATCGTCTCGCGCGCGATTCTCGAGCCCTGCCGCAGTAATTGGATGTCACACTTTGTGACCTCCAATCCCCAACACGTTCTGGGGAATCGTCGAGCACGGCTAGCGCAGGCCGACGAGGCCTTTCGCGGATTCGATGAGCTTCGCGGGGTCGTAGCCGATGCCGTCCTTGAAAACGGTGTCCACTTTCTCGACATCGGCGATCGTCGTCGACGGGTCGCCGTGGATGACGACGATGTCCGCGGCTTTGCCGACGGCGAGCGTGCCGATCTGCTCGAGTTCGCCGAGGAACTGCGCGCCGTTCGACGTGGCAATGTGGATGGCCTCGACGGGCGTGAAGCCGGCCTCGACGAGAAGCTCGATCTCGCGCTGATCGCCGAAGCCGGGGATCACGCCGCCGTAGCCGGTCGGGTCGAGCCCCGCGAGGAGCAAGCCGCCCGCCTTCGCGAAGTCGTGCTCGAATTGCAGCTCCTTCTTGAAGAGCGCAGGCCAGTACGACTGCGCCGCACCGGCGGCGATCGCCGCGCGCGCGCGTTGGTACGACGCCTTCGCCGCGTCCGTCATCGCGTCGAGGATGCGTGCATCCTGCGGCGCGCGGCCCGGCACGAACGTCTCGAAGACGGGCAGCGTCGACGTGACCGCGACCTTCCGTGCGACGAGATCGCGAATCATCTCCTGCACGGGCGCGCTCGAAACGTCCAGCTTCTCCGCCATCTCGCGCGTCGCCGCCTCCGAGTCCGGGCAGACGCCCGGCTTCTTCCCAGAGAAGAACTCGGTGTCGACCACGAGACCGTGCTCGAGGTCATCGATGCCGATCGCCGCGGCCTCTCGAAAACCGATCGAGCCGAGATGCCCCGTCACCTTCACGCCACGCGCGTGCGCGGCCTTCACGAGTGCGGCTAGCTCGTCGGGCGTGAGATGCATGTACGCCTTGAACGACGTCACGCCCTCGTCCATCCAGTACTCGGCTGTGCGACGCGCGTCCTCGGCGTCGCGAAGCTGGTGCATTTGCAGCGCAAACGCGCCCTCGCCCTCGATGTAGGGACCGGTGATGCGCATCTTCGGCCCGAGCATCGTGCCCTCGTCGATCGCCCTTTTGATCTCGAGATCGGTGTACGGCTCGAGGCTGCCGGTCGTACGCATCGTCGTGACGCCGCCCGCGAGATAGAGGCGCGGGAAGCTCGTGGCGTGCTCCCCGAGCATCGCGGGCGGACCGTTCGGCGTCGGGTAGTACATGTGCTCGTGCATGCCGACGATGCCCGGGATGACCGAATACTCCGGGAGTTCGATCACCGTCGCGCCGGCGGGCACGGGCGTCGTCGCCTCGCCGCCGATCGCCGTGATCTTTCCGCCCGCGATCACGAGCGTTTGGTTCTCGCGCGCGGCCGCACCCGTTCCGTCGATCACGCGCACGTGTCGCAGCGCGATCACGGGAGCGTCGACCTTCACGAACGCCCGCACCTCGGGCGACAGCGGCGCGCGAGTCTGCGACTGAAGCGAGCCGGCTACAACGAACACGACGAGTCCGATCAAGATCCAGCGCATGAGCTTGCCTCCTCACCTCCAATGTGTACGCGGCAGCTTACCGCGCGTCGCCGTCTTCCTGACATCTGGAAAAAGGGAGACCTCGATGACAGAGTGCTCGCTCCACGTTGGCGACCGATTCCATCGAGAAGAGATTCGACACGAATGAGCAAGCCTCAGCCTCCGACGCCCACGAATTTCATCCACGACATCGTCGAGAGCGACAACGCGAGCGGCAAGCACGGCGGCCGCGTCGCCACGCGCTTCCCCCCGGAGCCGAACGGCTACCTCCACATCGGCCACGCGAAGTCGATCTGCCTGAACTTCGGCACGGCCGCGAAGTACGGCGGCACGTGCAACCTTCGCTTCGACGACACGAACCCCGTCACCGAAGACGTCGAGTACGTCGAGTCGATCCAAGCCGACATCCACTGGCTCGGCTTCGATTGGCAAGACCGCCTCTACTTCGCGTCCGACTACTTCGATCGGCTGCACGACTTCGCCGTGAAGCTCATCCAGCTCGGCAAGGCGTACGTCTGTCACCTGAGCCCGGACGAGATCCGCGAGTACCGCGGCACGCTGCAGAAGCCGGGCAAGGAGAGCCCGTACCGCAACCGCTCGGTCGCGGAGAACCTCGACCTCTTCCGGCAGATGCGCGAGGGCAAGCTCGACGAGAACGCTTGCGTGCTGCGCGCGAAGATCGACATGAACTCGCCGAACGTGGTGATGCGCGACCCGGTGATCTATCGCATCAAGAAAGCGTCGCACCACCGCACGGGCAACAAGTGGTGCATCTATCCGATGTACGACTTCGCGCACTGCCTCTCCGACTCGATCGAGCGGATCACGCACTCGATCTGCACGCTCGAGTTCGAGAACAACCGGCCGCTCTACGATTGGATCCTCGACGAGCTGAAAGTCGAGAGCCATCCGCAGCAGATCGAGTTCGCGCGCCTCAATCTCAGCCGCACGGTGATGTCGAAGCGGAAGCTCATGCAGCTCGTGAACGACAAGCTCGTGAGCGGCTGGGACGATCCGCGCATGCCGACGCTCGCGGGGCTGCGGCGCCGCGGCATGACGCCTGCCGCGATCCGCACGTTCTGCGAGCGCATCGGCGTCGCGAAGAAGCGCGACACGCTCGTCGACGTCGCGGTCCTCGAGGACTGCGTGCGCGAGGACCTGAATCGTTTCGCACTGCGCATCATGGCCGTGCTGCGTCCGCTGCGCGTCGTCCTCACGAACTACCCCGAAGGACAAGTCGACGAGTTCGAGACGGAGAACAACCCGGAGGATCCCGCCGCCGGCCTTCGCAAGCTCCCATTCTCGAAAGTCCTCTACATCGAGGAGGACGACTTCCGCGAGGACCCGCCGGCCGACTTCTTTCGCCTCGCGCCCGGGCGCGAAGTGCGCCTGAAGCAGGCGTACTTCATCAAGTGCAACGAGGTCGTCAAAGATGCGAGCGGCAAGATCGTCGAGCTTCGCTGCACGTACGATCCCGAGACGAAGGGCGGCGACGCGAAGGACGGGCGCAAGGTGAAGGCGACGCTGCACTGGGTCTCCGCGGCGCACGCGGTCGAGACCGACGTGCGGCTCTACGATCATCTCTTCACGAAGGAGAATCCCGGCGCGGAAGAGGAAGGCGTGAGCTTCAAGGACGCGCTGAACCCCGAGTCGCTGACGACGCTGCGCTTGTGCCGCCTCGAGTCGAGCGTGCGCGCCGCGAAGCCGGGCACGCACTACCAGTTCCTGCGCCACGGCTACTTCTTCGTCGATCCCGTGGACTCGACGCCGGGGAAGCCCGTCTTCAATCGCGTGGTGACGCTCCGCGACACCTACGCGAAGGCGGAGCGCGCGCGCCGCTGAGGGGCGAGGAGAATTGGCTGGGAGACTGGGATTCGAACCCAGATTACGCGGTCCAGAGCCGCGGGCCCTACCGTTGGACTATCTCCCAGCACGTGGCGTACGAGGCGTCGCGCGCGACGACTCCTGCGCGCGGCGCCGAATCACGTCGGCCCGGCGCAACAAACTACCGAAACGCGCTCGCGAGTCAATGACTTCGCGCGGCGCGGCTAGGCCCCCGGGGGTCGATAGGCGAGTTTCTTCTTCGCGGCGATGTCGAACTCCTCGATCGAGAGGAGGCGAGCGGTCTTGATGTTCGCGCCGCCACCCGCGGAAACCGTGAGGCTGAGCGCTGCGGCCGACACGTCGTCCGGCAGTTCGACGATGAGATAGGCGTCCGCGTCGCCGAGCGAGTAATAGAAGGCCTCGATCTTGCCGCCGGCGCTCTGCACGAGCTTCTCGACGGCGGTGCGCCGACCCGACGCTCCCTCCTTGAGGAGGCCCTTCGCGCCTTCGATCGTGTATGCGACCGTCCAGAGGTACTTCGCCATATCCGTGCTCCTTTTGTGTGAGACGGCGAGCACGCTAGCACGTCGCGCGGAATCGAGGCAAACTTTCCCGCTCGAACGAGGAGCGCTCCGATGGATCGCAAATCTGCGGCGCTGGGGCTTCGCGCGCGGTCGGGCTGGGCGACGGGAATCGTGCTCGGCGGGACCGTTGCGGCGCCCGAGGTCGTGCTGCGCGAGCGCATCGTGCTCGCGGACCCGAAGCTCGCCGGATCGGTGCAGCCTTATCACGCGATCGTGAGCCGTTCGCTTCGCGATGCCGAGGCGCAGCTCGCGCGATATCGCGGATCGTCCGAGGTGCTCGCGCGGGACGCGGTCGCGTCGCTCGTGAAGCGCGCGGCGGCGGCCGGTCACGCGCCCGCGAGCAGCTGCATCCTTCGAAGCTCCGGTCGGCCGCTCCCCGATCTCGCCGCGATCCTGAGGTCGCATCCGACCGTGCACACGGCCGAGGGCGAGTTCTTTCGCGACGCCTTGCGCGACGCGAGCGAGCGCGAAGGCCTCGACGTCTTCGGCGTGAAGGAAAAGGAAGCGTGGGAGCGCGCGACGGCGGATCTCGCGATTCCGCTCGCGACATTGCAGGAGCGCATCGCCGAGATGGGCCGCGCGGTCGGCCGCCCGTGGCGCGCGGACGAAAAGCTCGCGACCCTCGCGGCGTGGCTGGCGATGCGCTGGCAGCGCGACGCGACGAGCCGCGACTGAGCGCCGTGCCTACTTGATCGCGTAGAAGTTGCCGCTTCCGTGGCCGATCAGCGTTCCCGCGTCGTCGAACGCCGAGAAGTTCACCTGGTACGAGTGGCCCGCGACGAGATCGGAGGCGAACTCGTACGCCGGGACGGTGAGCCGTGGCATGATTGCGCTCGAGATCACCTGGCGCGTGAACCGATCCGTCTCGATCACGTTGACGACGTAGCTGCTGGCGCCCTCCGCGGTCGTCCATCGCACGGTCGGACGCTTTTCTGCGACCTCGGCCCATTCCTGCTGAGAGAGGAGCTTCAGGAACAACAGGTGATGGATCTTCGTCATCTCGACGACCGCCGTGCCGTCGTCGTTGATCCAGATGCGGCCACCCCATGCGTCCATGTAGCGCTTCGGGGGTGCATTGTTCGGTAGCGTCGACTCGATCGAGTACTCACCCGGAGACAGATCGGCGTCGAGCGTGAACGGCGCGTCGTTGTCCACGCGACTCGAGGTGACGACCTCGCGATCGCTCGCGCGACGGAGCCCGACGTCGACGGGCCATGCTGGCTCGCGGCTCCATGTGACGCGCCCCGTGATCGCGAGTTGAAACGTCCCCGGCGTCTTCCCGGGCTCGAGCTTCACGCGACCCTCGGCGTCTTCCGTCTTCGCGGCGACGAGAACGCGATCCGGGTCGAGAGGAAAGTCCTCCGAACGAGACCGATGCTCAGCCGGCGGTCGAGGTTGGAACTTCACGAACTCGAATCGCACGTAGACGGTTTCACCCGCGGGGAGGTCCACCGGATCCCAGTTTGGACACTTCCACCCGTAGCCTTTCGGGCACTCACCGTAGTTGAACCGACGTCGGCCGGGCACGACCACGGCTCTCGCCTGCCCGGAAGCGTCCGTCTTCACGGGACCACCGTAGCTTGGCGATTCATCCACGGGCTGCGACTGCCCGGGTCGATCGTCGCACTCGGTCTCGAACGTCGCGCCCGGAAGCCCGACGCCCGTCGCGGCGTCGACGGCTTGGAGGATCACGACACAGCCTCGCTTCAAGCGCACCGTCATCGATTGCTCTGCGGGTGCGGCCTTCACGACGAGCGTCGCTTGCGTGCGGATGGTGTCGCTGCCGCGCGGCGGGTCTGCGGTGAGCTTGAATTCGCCCGGCGGCAACTTGAGATCGACGGTCCCGTTCGCGTCGCTCGTGCCGTTAGCGCCGGTTTCGATCGTGGAGCTGCTCGACGCATTGACGCTCACCCGTGGCACCGGCGTGTCGGACTCGCCACTGACGACCGCGACGTGGACGACTCGCGTGCTCTGAAGTGTGATCGTGAGGACGCCGGTCGAAACGCGGTGCGCATACTTCGGGTCGATCAGATCGTTGTGTTCCGTGATCGCGCGGTCGGTCGTCGCCGCGTAGACGAACGTGTCCGCATGCGTGTGGTGTCCGATCCCGAGGCAGAGGCAGCACTCTGCGGGCAGCGCCTCGAGCGAAAAGCGGCCATCTTCTCCTGTGAACGTCGAGCGGCGCGCCTCGGCGAATTGATCGATCGCCCAGAACTCTCGATGGTTCACGTGGCTTTCGTGTCCCGAGACGTCGAGGTAGTTGCACCCGACGACCCCGATCGCGGCGTGAGCGATCGGGTCGCCATTCTCGTCCACGATGCGGCCTTCGAGCCTTTTTGCCGGTCCGAACCGAAGATCGGTGACGATCGGCTGGCCGGGAAAGGTGCTGTCATCCTCGCCTGAGACGATCCAGTTCTTTGGACGAGGCTCCGGATGGAAGTACCGCATGCCGTGCCATGCGAAGCCACGACCCTCGGCGACGCCGAAGACTTGAAACGAACCTTGTGACCTCGTGTCGTCCCAGCGTCCGATCGGCAACGGCGCATCGTGGAATGCGAACTCGCCGTCGGAGTTCGAGAGCGTCTCGCCGAGCGGCGCGTCCTTGCCGTTCGTCGAAACGAGCCAGATCGTCGCGCCGGCGATCGGCTTGCCCGACTCGTCGCTCGCGTGACCGGTCACGGTAATTGGATAGGTCTCGCCGCTCGCGAACGCTTCGTTGAACGATCTTTCGACCGGTTCCGAACGAGCGGCTTCGGGCTCGCTCGTCACCTTTGGCTTTTCGCTCTGCGCGGCTGCCGTTGCGATCGCGGGCGCGATCGTCTGCGCGGGTGGCTTCTCCTCGACCGCGCTCTCGTGCGCGAGGGCGGTGACGGCGCTGGAAGGTGCAATTGTTCGATCGCCGAGCGCGCGCCATCCAAATATCACCACGACGACGAGCGCGATCGTTGCGGCGACGACGGAGGCGAGCTTCATCGCGAGGACTCCGGTGAAGGCCGCGGCCGCGGGCTTTGGCCGCGCAACGACTACGAGCGGCAACAACGCGACGCACCACGCGCGTCGGTCTCCGTTGTGTCGACGATCGAGCCTCCGCCGCAGCTCGTCGAGCGCTCGCATGAGCCGCCCGCGAACGGTCGCGCTCGGAACACCCGAGCGACGGCCGATCTCTTCCGACGAAAGCCCGTCGAAGAAGTGAAGGAGAACGGTGGATCGGTACGGCTCCGCGAGTTTCAGCACTTCTTCCGCGACGACGTGCTGCATCGCCGCTCGCTCGACGATCTCGCCGGTGGACGGAAGCGCTTCGGTCTTGGACGCCGCGCGCTCGCGCCTCCCCCGGTTCCTCTCGCTTCGACGCGAGCGGAGAGCGAAGTTCGTGACGACGGTCCGAAGCCAGCCGCGCAGCGACGGCGACTCGATCGGCTCGCGCTCGAGCGCGGCCACCCACGTCTGCTGGACGACGTCGTCCGCGACGTCCGCGTCGCTCACCAACCTCCGCGCGAGCGCCCGCATCCAGCCCGCGTTCGCGAGCAGCGCTTCGGGGTTCCAATGACTCATTTGCTGGTTTTCGTTCATGGCTTCGTCAGGAAGAAATCCTATGCCCGGGCCGAGCGTTCGCGACATTCCGAATTCGAATCTCGCCGACACTGCATTCCTAAACGATGAGCGCCGTCGCCCGGGTGACAGGGCGGCGGCGCTCGCGATGGAAGCGTGTTCTCTCCGTTAGGGCTCGGCGGTTACGGAGCCTGGCTCGACCCCGCCACATTTTTCCCCACCGGTTGCTGAGCCCGACTCCACCTGAATGGCGCGCACTAGTGAACGCGCAAGATGACCGCGTTCGTTACGCTGATGTGCTGCGGGATCTGCGAGGCGTCGTCGACGATGAGGCCTTGCAGCGTCGCGTTCACGGCGCCGTGTGCGCCGTTCGGACGGTTGACCACGATCGTCGGCGCCGGCGCCGCCGGGAGAGTCGGATTGCCCAGGATTCCGAAATGTCCGAGGTTGTTCCAGATGTACGCCGGCGTCGGGCCGCCCTGGAACGGCAGTCGGAACACCATCGATCCGACCCCGCGCGGCAATACGCCGAGCGTTCCCGCGTTCGGAATTCCGCCCCACGCATAGAGCGCAAACGTCGAGGTCACGCGACTGCTCGGAGTCTGCATCTGCACGGTGATCGGTGCGCCGATCGGGAGCGACAGCGTGCGATCGATCGGAATGCCGAAGCCGCCGTTCACGAGCAGCACGTTCTCGCGAGCACCGAGCGCGACGTTCACGTTGCCGTAGCGTGCGTCCATCGCCGCGTCGACGTACGTGAATCCGGCGGGGAACGGGTTCGAGATGCGCGAGTTCGCAACGACGACGTCGACGGCGCCCGTGCCGGCCGGCGTGCGCACCGTCACGTGGTCGGGCGCCACGGCGAGGACGGTGGCGGGCGTCTCACCGAAGAGCACGCGCGTGTCGGCGATCGTCGTTCCGTTGACGTTTTGCACCGTGACGACGTCGTCGCCCGCCTCTCGCCCCGACGGCGGGAACACGCCCGTCGGGCGCGTGGTCAGCTCCCACGTGTCGTTGAATTGCTGGGGAACCGGGTTCGCCCCACCGAACATGAGGAGGTTCTGTCGGGCCGAGTCGAACACCATCTCGACGCCTTCCCGCCCGGGCGGCTGCGTCGGCGTCGCGACTTGAATCCAGTCAGAGCCGTCCCACTCCCAGAGATCGTTCACGCCTTGCGTCTGGTCGGAGCCGCCGAACAGCACGATCCTCTGGCGCGCGCGGTCGGTCGTCATCGCGATCAAGGCTCGCGCGGATGGATGGTGCGCGGGGAAGAGCTGAGTCCAATTCGCGCCATCCCACCTCCACGTCTCGTCGATGAACCCGCCGGTCGCGGCGCCGCCGAAGAGAAGAATGCCTCCACCGATCGGATCGTACGCCATGCCGTGGGCGCGGAACGAGCGAGGATGGACGATTCCGAAGGGCCCACTCCACGTCGTTCCATCCCACTCCCAAGTGTCCTGGAGGTGGTCGGCGTTGCCGTAGAGCACGATTCGGTTACGTCCAGAGTCGAACGCCATCGTGCAAAGGCTCCGGCGCGTCGGGCTTCGCGTTGGCACGACACGTTGCCAATCGGTCCCATCCCACACCCACGTTTCGCTGCTCTCGACGTGACCCGAGTTGAATCCGCCGAAGAGCATCGTGCGATTGTTCATCGGGTCGAAGACGGTCGCGTAGCCGGTGTACGGCGTCGGCAACGTCGCGAACGTGAAGCTCGACCACGCTGCGCCGTCCCATCGCCACGCCTGCCGCGCGAACATGTCGAACGTGTACGCCTGCTGTCGCGAGGAGTCGTACACGAGGCCGTAAGCCGTTCCGGCCAGCGGGCCGTTCCACGAGGCGACGAGCGACCACGCCGCGCCGTCCCACTCCCAGGTGTCGAACAGCGTCGCGCCGCCGACGAGGACCGTGCGCTGCCGCGTCGGATCGTAGAGCAGACCGACACCCGTGCGCGCACCCGGCCCGCCGGGTGCCGCCGGCGTCCACGTCGAGCCGTCCCACTCCCACGTTTCGCCGTTCGCTTGGCAGTCGATCGTGCCGCCGAAGAGGATCAGCTTCTGCCGCGCCGAGTCGTAGGCGAGCCCTTGCCCCGCGCGAGGAGCCGGTCGAGTCGCGGGCTGCGAGACTGGCGTCCACGTCGAGCCGTCCCACTCCCACTGGTCGTCGAGCATCTGCCCACACGTGCCTCCGCCGAACAGAACGATCCGCTGGCGCGAGGAATCATAAGTGAGGCCGTACCCCGTTCGCGCGGATGGGCTCATCGCGGGCATCGGCTGCGACCAGCTCGCGCCGTCCCACTCCCACATCTGCTGACCGACGAGGAGCATCGTGCGAGCGCGAGTCGGGTCGAATGCCAGCGCCGCGTCGGGAGCGAAGAAGGGCGCGGCTTGCGGACCGACCCAGTTCGTCCCACTCCATTCCCAAATCGAACTCGTGAGCAAGTTCTGATCGCTGACGAGCAGCACGAGGCGCGAGCGGATGGAGTCGTACGTCATCGCGTGCGACGTGCCGACCGTCGGCTGCGTCGCCGCGACTCGCGCAACCCACACGCCGCCGTCCCATTCCGACAGAGCGCCCGCGTTGAACAGCATCACGCGCGAGCGATTCGAGTCGTAGGCCGTGGCGCTCGTTGCCGTAGTGAGCGTCGGCACGTCCGCTCGTTGAACCCAGTTCAGCTGCGCCACGGCGGGTGCAGCGGCGAGCGAGGAGATCAGCAGGAAATGGCTGAGCGACTTCCACACGGATTGGAGCTGAGTATTCATGGTGAGCCCTTCTCTCTGGTGCGAAAACCGGGTCGGATCTGGGGGGTACGAGCCGTTGTACTAATAACGGATAAAAAGGTCCATTTTTGACATGGCCCCTTCGACGATGGGATGTGAGCGCAAGATTCGTGCCGACGAGGGGCACCGCCGAAGCACCGGCGTCGCTCAGCGAACGCGAATCGAAATGCCGTTCGGCGCGCCAGCGTCTTCGATCACTCGCTGGCGGAATCGTTCTCAGTGGCGCAGCTTCTTCAGCTGCCCCTCATCGATGTGGATCCGCGGGTCGTCGCGCAGACCCGCGCGCAGGAGCGTCCTCGTGATGACGTGGGCCTTGATCTCGTTCCCCTTCGTCAGCACGTGGACGTAGTCGGTGAAGAGTTCGCCGTGGTTGTCGAGCGCGATCTCGGTGTCGGCGAGCGGTAGACCGCGGCGGCGCGCGATCTCGCGAATCGCTTCGTTGAATTCGTCCATCGACGTTCGCATCAAGTGGCGCACTTCGTCACCCGAACGCGGTCGGCGATTGTGACTTTCGGTCGTGAGGAGAATGCGCGCCCCGCCGCCCTGCGCAACGTCGATGAGCGTTTCCGTGTTGCGGCGGAAGACCTCGACGCCCTCCGGCGCGAGACGCCACTGGTTCGCCGGCGGCAGCGGCATGGTGATCAAATCGCTGATGTCGGCGGGGATGCCGCGCGTTCGAAGCAGCACCCACGTGTAGAAGCGGCTGTTCGACACGAGGAATCGTTGAATCGGGCC
Organism: Planctomycetota bacterium; assembly: GCA_016178505.1. Lineage (GTDB taxonomy): Bacteria > Planctomycetota > JACOTG01 > JACOTG01 > JACOTG01 > JACOTG01. The sequence continues at coordinate 21,819 of JACOTG010000016.1, read as the reverse complement.
GGGGCTCGGAAGGATCGGCGCCCGTCGCGCGTGACCGTAGTCGCTGCGGAACTCCCGATACAGACGCGTCTCGACGTCGTTCGCGCCCTGGTGGATCACGACCCAATCCGGCTTGTAGTCCTGGATGGTCAGCTCGAAGTGAATCAAGTTCTCGACGCTCGTCCACGCGGACACCCCGCAGTTGAGCGTTTCCACTGGAAGGCCCGCCTGCTGCAGAATGCCCTGGACGAGGTAGGGATAGGAGCCGAGATATCCACCGTCCGCCGAGCCTTGCGTCGTCGAGCCACCAATGAATGCGATGCGCAACGTAGACGGCGTGCGCGCCTTCGAGATCTCTCGCGTGCTCGTGAAACCGTCGTCGCGGAGGTACGGGCTCGAGCTCGGGGTGAGACGGAAGCCCACGTAGGGCCACGGTTCGAAATAGGTGAGGCGCTTTCCCGCGAAGTAGTCCGCCGCGTGCTGGAGCCGGTCGGGTTTGGTACCCGCCAGCGAATAGACGAGCCGAAAGCCCACCTCGAGAAGGAACAGGAATGCGATCCCGACGACGAGCAAGAACGCCGCACGCTTTCGCGACGACAGACGGGTCCGCGGAGACGCGTTCGCCGTGTCGGCGGGCATCGAAGGCTCCTTCGGTTGGCGTGTTGGGTGACCCGAGCAGGATAGCCCACGCGCACGGCCGCGACCAGTCGTTCCAGTCCCGCCGACGTGAGGGGCGATCGAGCCCGCGAACGATCGCGTGCGTGTGCCGATTCGGCGCAGATTCCCGGGGGCGCGGGCGCACGCGGCTTCGGTCGCGGGTAGAATGGCGCCGATGTTTGTGAGTTAGCGATGACGGCGGAAACGAAATCTACCCCGGATGCGGCCGCGATTCTGCGCGCGCTGCGCCATGGAGATGGTACGGCCGTCGAGCGCCTCGCTCCGCTCGTGCAGTCCGAGATCCGCGCGATCGTTTCGAGCCGGCTCGTCGACGACGACGAGTCCGCGCCGCGACAGGCCGCGGCCATGGTGCAAGAGGCGTACGCGCGGCTCGTCGAGCGACGCCAGGGCAAGGGCCGTCCGTCGATCGATTGGCAGGATCGCGCGAACTTCTTCGCCATCGGCGCGGGCCTCGTTCGGCGCACGCTGGTCGACCACGCGCGCGCGCGGCGCGCCGCGAAGCGCAACGACCACGACATTCGCCTCACGCTCGACGGATCGATCGCGACGCGCGACGAGCGCGGTTTTCCGCTCGTCGCTCTCGATCGCACGCTTGCGCGCCTCACCGAGCTCGACATCGAGCAGGGCCGCGTCACCGAGCTTCGCTTCTTCGGAGCGATGAGCGTCGAAGACGTCGCGCACGTCCTCGAGATGTCGCCGCGTGCCGTCGACGACGCGTGGCTGATGGCGCGTGCGTGGATCCACCGCGAGATCGCGAAGTTCGACACGCCATGAACCCCGAGCGATACCAAGAGGTCAAGCGCGTTTTCTTCGCCGCGCTCGAAGCGACGACCGCCTCGGCGAGAGCGTCGATCCTTGCAAAGGCGACCGCGGCCGATCCGTCGCTTCGCAAAGAGGTCGAGTCGCTTCTCGCTCAGCTCGTGCGATCGGACCTCCTGCTGCAACAGCCGATTCTCGCGGCGCCGCCGCCACCGCCGCCTGCGCCGCCCGTCGTCGAGAAGCCGGCCGCGCCGGCGGCCCCGAAGCGTGAGCACTCGCGTCGCATCGAGGGGTACACGATCCGCCGCCTCATCGACGAGTCCGCGACGTCGAGCGTCTTCCTCGCGCGTCACGACGAAAGCCGGCGCTCCGTGGTCCTCGAGCTGGTCCGGCCGGGCGCCGCATCCGAGCGCGGACTGCGTCGCTTGGAACTCGAGGCGGACGCGTTGATGCGACTCCACGATCCGGGCATCGCGCACGTCCTCGAGGTCCGCACCGAGGACCTGGGTCACGGACCGCAGCCCGTGTTCGTCACGGAGTTCGCGGACGAATTGCCTCTCGCCGAGGCGCTGCAGAAGCGCACGCTCGGACCGCGCCAGCGGCTCGACCTCGTCGCGACGCTGTGTCGCGCGGTGCACGAGGCGCACTTGCGCGGAGTCGTCCATCGCGCGCTCAACCCGACGACCGTTCGGGTCGACGAGCGCGGCCAGCCGCGCGTGTTCGGATTCGGCGTCGCGTCGCTCACCGATTCGGATCTGCGCGTTGCGGGATCCGAGGCGGCGTTCCGGCCGCATCGGGGCGTCGTGCCGTACCTGAGCCCCGAGCAAGTCGTCGCCGACGGCGGCGAGATCGACGCGCGCGCCGACGTCTACTCGCTCGCGGTGATCGGATACGAGCTTCTCACCGGGCGGCTCCCGTACGAGGCGCGCGGCAGCACGGTCGCCGAAGCCGTGCGCGTGATCTGCGAGGACGCACCAACACCGCTCGGCCGCGTGTCTCGCGTTCCGCGACGCGACGTCGAGGCGATCTTCGCAACGGCGCTCGAAAAGGATCGCGACCGTCGCTATGCCTCCGCGTCCGAGATGGCGTCGGACATCGAGCGCGCGCTTCGCGGCGAGCCGATCAGCGTGCGGCGAAAGCGCACGATCCCGATCATCGGCGCGCTCAATCGTCGCGAGAAGCGCAACGCGGCGCTCCTCGCGATCGGCGTCGTCGTCATCGTGGTGGGCGCGATCGCGTTCGTCGGCCGGGCGCTCCGCCGCTCGCCCGAATCGAAGCCGACGACCGACTTCTTCGCCGCGCTCCTCGCCGCGCCGAGCCCGAGCGGTCAGGACTCGAATCTCGGGGAACTCCTCGACCGCGCGGCTGCGGACGTCGAGAAGACGCTCGCCGGCGATCCGCTGGCGCAGGCCGCAGCGCGCCACGCGATCGGTGCGGCGTACGTCCGCATCGGCAGGCCCGATGCTGCAGAGCCGGAGCTGCGTGCTGCTCGCGAAACGCGCGTGCGCGTGCTCGGCAACGAACACGTCGACACGCTCGCGACGACGCACGCGCTCGCGGATGCGCTGCGGCTTCGCGGGAGCCTCGTCGAGGCCGAAGAGCTGTACCGTCGCGTGTTCGACGTGCGCACGCGAGTTCTCGGGAAAGACCACGTCGATACGCTTCGAACCGCGAGCGGCCTCGCCGCAACGCTGGCGGATGCCGGCAAGCGCGCGGACGCCGAGACACTTCTCGCGCGAACACTCGACGGGCTGCAGCGCGCGCTCGGCAACGACAACGCCGAGGTCGTTCGCGCCGGGATGCGCCTCGCCGCGCTCTCTCGCGAGGCCGGCAAGGCCGCCGACGCCGAACGCCTCTACCGCCAATCGGTCGATAGCGGCCGGCACGTGCTCGGCGAGCAGAACCCGGAAGTTCTCGCCGCGGCCGGCGCGCTGGCGGCGATCGTCGCCGATTCGGGCCGTCTCACCGACGCCGAGGCGCTTTTGCGCTCGACGATGGAAAGCGAGCGCCGCGTGCTCGGCGACGACAACTCAGAGACGATCACTACCACGCTCGCGCTGGCGTCCGTGGTTCAGCGCGAGGAGAAGTTCGCCGACGCCGAGGTGCTCTATCGGCAGGTGCTCGAGGTCGATCGCCGCGCGCGGCCGGGCGGCATCCGCGGCGCGCTCGACGCGATGAGCCAACTCGCCGTGATCCTCGAGGCAGAGGGCAAGTCCTCCGAAGCGGAGTCTCTGTGCCGCGAGGCGCTCGTGCGCATGGGCGGCGCGACCGGCGACGAGTTCAAGGACACGCTCGCCGCGCGCATCGCCGTCGGCTCGTGCCTCGGCAAGCTCGGCCGCTTCGAGGACGCCGAGGTCCAGCTCGTGCAGGGCTTCGTCGGCATGAAGCTCACTGCCGGCGACAAGAGCCCGAAGGTCCGCCCCGCGGTCACCGCGCTCGCCGAACTCTACGAGGCGTGGAAGAAGCCGGAGAAGGCAGCGGAGTACCGAGCAATGCTCGCGCTCTCGGCCGAGCACTCGCCGAAGTAGGCAGCGCCGGTTTTCGCGAGATCGCCGTGCGCTCGAACAGCATGCCGCGGATCTTGGCGTCGAGTGTGCGTGCTCCAACGCTCGATGCGGCACATTTCCGCGTAGAAGTCGCGCTTGAGGGGATCGTCGATGGCGATCAGGGCGCGAAAATGGGTCCAGCCCAATTGTGCACGCAGTGCGTGCACAATCTTCGCGTTGTGGAAAACGTCCGCCATTCGGATCATCTGGAAGAGGTTTCGGGCCGTGAAGCCGGACCGTACCACTCGGCCAGTTCTTGGCCCAACGCAGCCACGACTTGCTCTCCGTAGTCCGCCCGCGTGCCTCGCAGGATTTCGCGGCGGATGCGCTCGCCGATGCTCCAGTAGAGGGTGACGAGCCCGGCGTTCACGGCCTGGGCCGCCTGCGTTCGAGCAAACTCGATGAGGCCTCGAATGTCGCCGAGCAAGCGCCTCGGTGCCGCGGCGGGGACGGGTAGAGACTTCGTCCGCCGACGAATCTCGCGGCCCATGGCGTCGACTTCCTTCATCGCGGGCGGGTGAAAACCCACGACAAGAGAGTCGGTGCGGCGAACGAAGAGTTGCGCGCCACATGTCGAAATAGACGCCCCCCTATCACGGCGCCAGGCTTCTTCGAATTGCAGCACCGTCATGCCGTCAGCCGCCGGAGCCCGCGCGCCCGCCCCGCCGTCACGGCCGTCGTCGAACTGTACGAGGCGTGGCAGACGCCAGAGAAACCCACCGACTACCGAGCGCTGCTCGCGCTCTTGGAAGCACCGACGAAACAGTCAACGACGGAGCGCGTCGGTCGTCCCCTCGTGGGCCCAATTGTGCACGCGGTGCGTGCACAATGTTCGCGTCGGGGAACATGTCCGCCAATTGCACCATGGAGACGGTGGATCGGGCCGTGCCGCCAAGGGCGCTTGATGCAGCCGATTGTCTACGCAGCGCGTAGACAATCTCGTCGCCGCCGATCAATTCGAAGAAGCTGCACGGGGGCAGTCGAGTGGGCCCGCCTGAATGCCACGCCGTTGTGAGAAGTTCATAGGGAGTCGCATTGCTCGATCATACGCACTTCGCGTATATTCCTACTCATCATGCGTAAGGCACCTCGTCCCCTCGACGCGCTCTTCTCGCGAACACTGCAGGCGATCCTGGCTGCGACGCTCCGCCAACCCGACCGGTGGTGGTATCTCTCCGACCTCGCGAAGAGCCTCGACGTCTCGCCCTCGAGCCTCCAGCGAGATCTCGCTCGGCTGACTTCCACGGGCATCTTCGAGCGGCGGGAGGAAGGAAACCGTGTTTACCTGCGCCCCAACTCGGCATGTCCGTTCCTTCCTGAACTGACAGACCTGCTCGCGAAGACCGCGGGGCTCCTCGACGTCGTCCGCGAGGCGCTCACGCCCTTTGGTTCACGAATTCGAGCGGCGTTCATCTACGGTTCGGTGGCGTCGAGGCGCGAACGCTCGGAGAGCGACGTCGACCTCTTCGTCATCGGGGAGGCTGGCCTCGCCGAACTCTCTCCTGCGCTTCGCGCGCTCGAGGGTCGGCTGTCGCGGCCGGTGAACGCTACTGTTTACGATCCCGCGGAGTTCGAAACAAAGCGTCGCAGCCATCATCACTTCCTTCGATCGGTACTGGACAAGGAGAAGCTCTTCGTCGTAGGAACCGAGCATGACTTGGAAGCGCCTGGAGAAAGAAAACCGACTCGAGTCCCACGCCACAAGCAAGCAAGAACTCAATGACTTGCGCGGCGCCGTGGCACGGAACGTCGCGGATGCGGCTCTCGTTGGACTTTCCCCCGACAACAAGTTCGGCCTCGCGTACGACGCCGTGCTTCTCCTTTCGAAAATGGCGATCGCGTGTGCGGGCTATCGCGTGAAGGGGCAGGGAGCACATCGCACGACGTTCGAGGCATTGCAACTCGCGCTTGGGCCAACCATCGCGCAGAAGGCGGACTACTTCGATCGATGCAGGCGGAAGCGAAACGAATTCAGCTACGATGTCGCCGGCGTCGTCAGTGCGCGCGAGGCCCAAGAACTGCTCGAACACACGAGGCAGTTCGAGAAGACCGTCGAAGCGTGGATCGCAAAGCACCACCCGACGCTCACCCGGTAACATAGTCTCCGCAGTGCGGAGACAATCTGTTTACCGTAGTCCGCCCGTTTGCTTCGCAGGATCTCGCGGCGGATGCGCTCGCCGATGCTCCAGTAGTCTGAACTGGACCAACGGGAGGTGCTCGCAGGCATCGAGACTATCCTAGTGGGAACGAACCTCGAACCACGACCTCTCGTGATGCACGATGCAGTCTCGCCTCAAATCTTCGTCCTTCCAGTCGGCACGGGGCTTCATGACGCGCATGTCGAATGGGAGTCCTTTGAACGACTTCATCACGTGTTTCTCGGCCGCGAATACGTCGTCGAGCAGCGACTCCGGGTCGTCGTCCAGGATCACGAATACCGAGTAGCGATGCCGCTCGAGCCGCTCCATGACGAGCGTCACGTGCGGCTGGTGCTTCAGCGCCTCTGCGAGAAGCGCGCCCGGTGTCGGCCACCTCACGCTCGCGGAGTACGAGAACGCGACGGCTCCCTCGGCGACGCCGATCGGTTGATCGAGCTTCGATTGGTTCACGATCACCGACGGGCGCCGATTTGCCTTTGCATTCATTTACCGCCTCTTCTTTCGACTTCGATCAAACATGCGTGGAGCCGCGTCGGAAACTTCTCGGCGAGGATCTCGATGATGCACCACTTGTTCGTCACCGCATGAGGAAACACTGAGTCGGCGGGATCCTTGCTACTCCGGCAGCTCCGCCATCGCCGCGTTCCAGTCGTCGTCGGTTGCGCGGCCCTTCATCGATTCGACGAACGCGCGCAGGCTGGCGGGCGACGGCATGCGATCGGGGACATATCCCTGGTCGAACTTGAAAACCTTGACGACCTTGACCAACGGGCCGGATGTACCGCCAAAGTACGTCCGAAGCGCTGGTGCACTGACCAGCTCGAACGCGAGAGCATAGCGGCCCAGCGCGATCGCGATCTTCACGGTCGCCATGCCCCCGCCCTGATCGGTCCGGGAGAGCACGCCCGGAGGCAGCCGGTCCAATTCCGCTGCGGCTTCGTCCAGGCGGCGCTGGAGCCACAGCATGCTGAGCCACGCCCCGATGAAGTACGGCGTGTTCTCGGACTCGCGGTAACGTTTCAGGATGTTCGCGGCGTACGTCTGGACCGGCTCGAGACCGCGAAGTTCTCCGTTCTTTTCGAAGTTGAAAGCGTCGAGGATCGCGATTGCTTCTGCCATTTCCACGGCGGGCGAGTCGGGGTACTTTCGAAGGTATCTTTCGCACCACTCCATTGACCATTGCATCTCCGTCGCTCGATCCGCCAGGATCGGCGCTGTGTGGTCATGCCGCGCGTGACCGAGATATAGCGCGATCTGCGCTTCGACGGCGAATCGCTCCTCGCGCAAGACGTCCGGATTCATGACGACCTTGAACGCCGCCCACGGAAAGCCCACTTCATAGAGTCGTCGCGCGAGTGCAATTCGGTCGATGGTAGCCCACGTTTCGTACACCCGTTTGTCGACGACTTCATGCAGCTTCTCGGGCGGGGTCGGGGCGTGGCCCTCGATTTTCGCGGACAGTTCGTCGACGAGAAAGCCGCGTGCACCGCGATCGCGCGCAGTCGCCAGATGCTTCGCCGCGTTCGCCTTGTCGCCGAGTGCGTTCTCGACTTCGGCGAGCCTCAAACACGCATCGGTTTGGGATGGGACGAGTGCGGCGCACCGCTCGAACGACGCGAGCGACTCTCGCAGGTAGCGGTTTCTCAAGTTCGAGTCGAACCTCGGGTCGACCGCCAGGAATCGACCCTCGGCACGTTGGAAAGTGGAAACCCATTCGGCGTCTCGCCGGCGCGCGTGCTCGCGCCAGCCGAGCCACGCCGCGATCGGGGTCGTCACGAGCACGAGTCCGACGGCGATGGCGACGCCGAGCGTTCGCCGACGAAACCAGACGCGACGCGCCACGCGACGCACGGGTGAGCGCGAAGATGCGGAGACCGATCGCCTGTCCGCTGCGGCTTCGAGGTCGGCCGCCAGTTCCGCGGCGCTCACGTAGCGGCGCGACGGCGATTTCTCCAACGCCTTCAGGCAAATGGCCTCGAGCGCGCCGGAGACAAATCGGTTGATGGCGCGCGGTCGCGGCGGCTCTTCTTCGCGGATCGAGCGGAACAGTCGCTCCTCGGTCTCGCCGCCGAACGGCGCGCGCAGGGTCAGCATCTGGTAGAGCGTCACGCCGAGCGCGAAGACGTCGCTGGCGACGGTCGCCTCGCCGCCCGGCTGCGTGAGTTCGGGGGCGAGGAAGTGGCGCGTGCCGACGATCGCGCCGGTCGACGTGAACGACGTCAGGTCCGCGTGGCGAACGAGACCGAAGTCGGCGATCACCGCGCGGCCGTTCGCGTTGAGGAGCAAGTTCGCCGGCTTCAGGTCGCGGTGCACGAGGCCCGCTTGGTGGATCGCGTGCAGCGCGTCGGCAGCGCCCGCGAGGAATCGCGCGACGCGCGTTTCGTAGGGGCCGGGGCCGGCGAGGCGGCCGGCGCCGATCTCGCGCGCCGCGACGAGGTCCGACGCGCGCATCTCGGCTAGTAGATCTTCGAGCGACCCGCCCTCGACGTACTCGAGCGCGACGTAGGGCACGCCGTCCCCCTCGCCCACCTCGTAGACCGGCACGACGCCCGGGTGGCGCACGCGAGCGAGCGCTTGCGCTTCGCGCGTGAAGCGGGCGCGGCTCTCGTCGATGAACGCGAACGGGCGCGGGAGGATCTTCAGCGCGACGACTCGGCCGAGCGTCTCGTGGCGCCCGAGGAGCACCGCGCCCATGCCGCCGTGTCCGACTTCACCTTCGATCAAGTACGGCCCGACGCGGCGCGGAGGATCGATCGCCGCGGGCGGCGGAATCAGTTTGAGCGCGGCCTCGAGCGCAACGGCCAGGCGCTTCGCGAGGACCGGGTCGCCGCGCGTCAGCGCGTCCGGGTCTGGGCGTCGTCCGTCGAGCGCCTCTTCGAGGCACGCGGCCAAAAGCGACTCGATGTCGCCGGCGCGGCCGGGATCGGTCGACAGTGGTTTCGTCATGCCTCGAAGTAAGCGTCAGGCCAGTGGGTGCGCATCACGCGAGCCCTGATAACCCGCGGCCGGCCCGGCCTCAAGGTCCTTGCCGCTCGCGACGTGTCGGCCGTAGAATCCCTCGGCGATCGACGGAGACTCGGGAGATCCATTCATGGCCGACGTGGTGCAGCAACTCTCTGAGTTGCGTCGCGCCATTGCGATGTGGCGCGAGTCCGACCCGGCAGGCATCGGGACGTCGTGCAGGACGTGTTCGTGCGGCTCCTCGCGACCGTGCCGCCGGCCGAACTCGAGAGCGAATCGGATGTCCTGAAGTATCTTTCCGCTGCCGTCGAGAACCGCCTCCGCGACCTGAACCGTTTCCACAAGCGCGGCAAGCGCGCGCACGCGCGCGAAGAATCGCTCCCCGACGACGTCTCCGACCTCGACGTCCGCGCGCTGGCCCCGACGCCCAGCCAAATCACGATGGGCCGCGAGAAGTACGAGCGCTATCTCGAAGTCGTCCAAGCGCTTCCCGACCGCCAGCGCGAGGCGGTCATCCTCGCCCGCCACCTCCTGTACCCCGCCGCCACATGCGCGCGCCTCCTCGGCATGAACAGCCCCGCCGCGTTCCGCACGCTGCTCGCGCGCGCCCTCGCGCGAACAACGTTGCGGATGAATGAATCGTGATCACTTCGATCGAGAAATCTCGCCGTGCAGTGATGCGATCGTCATTCGCTGACGCTTCCATTGACTGAAGGTCGCTAATGACCGACGAATCTGCGTCGGGCGCTCGTCGTCATCGAAGACGAACGAGAGTGAATCAACGCGTAACGATTGGCGGAGGAAAACCATGAGCCGGTTTCTCGCTTCGGCTGCTATTGCTTTGGCCCCGATTAACATACTTGCTGCTCGCGCGCTCGCTCAACCCCTTCCTTGTCCAACCACGTTCTTCGATGGGGAGTTCAACGTCGGAGACTGGGAGGAGATCGTCTTTCACGTCGACGGAAACGGCGGCACAGCATCATCGACGCAGGAACTCAGTGGAGGAAACCCGGATCGGTACCGGCGCGTGGTGCACAGCATCAACCCCGCACAATCGCCGGGCACACCCGATACGTGTCTGTATGTGTTCCATAGGTCGAGGCTATCGACGTACGACCCACACCTACAGGGTGCGATTGCGTCCATAGATTTCGCGATTGACTCGAAGCAGCTCGATCTACCCTTTCCGACGTCTTCGGGTCATGGATTCAGCATTGCCCTTCGACAAAACGGAAGCGTTTACTTTGTTGCCGCGCCACTCATCGCGCAAGAGACCGAGTGGACGCACAAATCAGCGACCGCTCTGAACGCAGAGTCTTTCACATCGTTCGATGCCCAAGGTCATCCCGACTTTTCGCAAAGCGGGCTACCGATCGAGTTCGGATTCCGAACCGCCAACTGCAATCTCGGCTCAACTCCGTACACCATCACTGACGGCTATGACAATTGGTCGGTCACTCTCCACGCGCCGCGTACCGGAAGGGTACTGTTTGAAGATGCTGTGACACCGGTTCGCGTCGCAGCTGGCCCGCGAGTGAGTGTGATTGCGCGTTCGCGAACGGATGGTGCTCGCCACGCAGTCGACGCGTCCGATGACGGCAGTTACTATTTGCCCCAACTGGCGCCCGGAGACTACGACATTGTCGCGCGCTACGAGCTACCGTTGCGGTACATCTACTCCTATCCACGCTGGCCTCGAGTGGTGTGGCAACCTTTCGACTTAAGCACCTCGCCCGACCTCACCGTTTCCGCCGACGGAACGATCAATCCGTGTCCCATGGACATCTTGTTTCCTTGGCCGGCGATCCTTCTACATGGTCGGATCGGCGGGAGTAATCCAGGCCCGTCTCAGATGACAGATCTCGCGGCTTGGCTCGCGATCGCGCGTCCCCGCGATCTTTCCACGAGTCCTCGTTTCGGAATCATTCCGATCGCTCCGGACATGGGTTCCGGCAATTACTACAGTTTTGAGAACGCCCTTGAGGCGAATCACTTGTCGGCGATCACTGGGCTATTCCCGAGCCAGACGCGATTGCGCGTGCTCGGTTACAGCCAGGGTGGATTGGTTGCACGGATTCTGCTGGAGTCGTCGACAGTTCTACCACCAGCCCGCATTGAAAGAGTCGTACAAGCCGGCACGCCGAACCACGGATCGTGCCTCGCGAGCTTCTATCCAGGAACTGGACTGACCGAGTCCGACTTGGACTCTTTCAATTCCGTGTGGACTCACAGCTATGGCGTTCCGTTTTTTCAGATCGCCGGCGCAGGAAGTTGCATGTTTCCGCCGTGTACATTTGGGCACTGCAATAGTGATCGGGTTGTAGATAGCGACAGCGTCTTTTTCCTTGGACAAGTTCCTGGGGCAGACTACACCGTTTTCGAAATGATGACTCTACAAGGAGTCACCCACTTTGATTCACAGCGTGGACTCCTCCACGACCCATCTTCTATTAACGAGATCGCACGATTGTTGAGCCGCCCGTAAGGGGCCGACTCTCGCGCCGCGTGCGTTACACATCGGGATAGATGGCCAGGACCCAGCGCCGCCAGCCTTCGTCGAATTGCAGCATCGTGATGCCGTAGGCGGATTGGAAGCCGCGGACTTGCGCGGCGTAGATCGATTCCTCGGTCTTCTTCTCCTTCAGCGCGTTGAGGAAGACCTTGAACTTCTCGGGGCCTAGGCTGAAGAGGTAGCAGATCTGCGAGTACGCGATCATGTGGTACTCGGGCGAGAGCGCGCCGTACTCGGTTGCGGTCGCCTCCTCGACGAACGACATCGGCGTCCCCTTCGCGACCATCCGCTTTACCTTCGGCAACCACTTCTCCTCGTAGAGCACGCGCGGCATCGTGCCCTCCGAGAAACAGAAGCAGTTGTACTTCGCGCACTCGCGTCGCTCGGCGAACGCACCCATTCCCATCTGGAACCACGCGGGCATCTTGAACGCGAACATGCGGTACGCGTCGATGTAGTTGTGCATCATGCGATGGAAGAAATAGTTCTCGGTCTGCGGATCCTCCTGCCCGTCGCCGTGCATCGCGAGGAGCATCGCGCGATCGGTGAGGTGGTGCCAGCAGATCCCGTCCGCGACGACCTGCACGCCGAGGTACCAGTCCATGAGCTTCTCGTAGTCGCGCTTCGAATCGAGCATGAAGATCTCCATCTTGTTGTTCATGCCCATGTACGGCCCGAGGAATGAGTACTTCTCGCGACACTCCTTTTCGTTCGTGCCGGCGAGCCACCAGAAGTCGCGCTGGAGCCGATGCGCGCGAATCAAGTAGAGGTGCGCGCGCCGGTGGTCGTCGAGGACGACCGTCTTGTCGTCGACCTCGGGAAAGAGATCGCCGAGCTCGGTCAGCTCCTCCTTGAGAAATGGATTGCCGCACTGCTTGAGCGCCCGTGTGTTGAACCCCGGCAGATCACTCCAGAGCTTGAACTCGTCGTCTTCGATGAGCGTCCAGCGCTCGACCTTGAGTTCGCGCTCCATCCACTTCAAGACTTGAGGTTCATCACGCTGGAGCAAGCGATGCTGCGGGCGATCCGTCGCCGCCGGGATGCGCCCTTCCTTCACGCACCGCGAGCAATAGAAGTCGGGATTGAGGATCTTTCGCGCATCGCGCGGGTCGTGCTTGTAGCGAGGCTTCGGTTGCCAGGCCGTCGGGAATCGCACGACCTCCCACGCGCCGGGCACGAGATCCGGCCGCTCGTGGCTGCGCTCGTACCACGCCTTTTGCGCCTCGGCCTGCGCCTTCGCGAACTCGCGCGCGTCCTGCGGCTGCGCGAGCGCGGACGCGGCGATCCCGGCGACCAAGGCGAATCGATGGAGTGTCGTCATGAGAAATCGCCCCGCGCTCGTTTGACCGAACGCGGGGCGTGTGATGAGTGCTGAGTCTTGCCTACAAACTTGCGACGAGCGCCTTGAAGAGCGGTCCCTTCAGGTCGTAGTCGCGGTCGCAGAAGACCTCGCGGATCGGGGGCACGTAACCCACCGGCGATGCGAGGTAGCCGAGCCCTCGAACGGCTGCGGTCCTCTCCTGGTCCGTTTTGTTCGACGCCGCGAGCACGTCTTCGAACCGGCGCTGAGACTGCATGTCGCGCACGCGACCGAGCATCTCGAGCGCGAACGCGCGCGCTTCGGCATTCGGCGCCGAGTCCGCCGCGCCGCGAAGCGCGACGACTGCCGGGTAGCTGCCCATCAAGCCAAGGGCTTGCGCCGCCGACTCCCATCCGTCGCGATCCCCCGCCTCGACGATGAAGCGAGAGATGGCCGGCGCCGAGAGGACGTCACGCAGGAAGCCGAGAGCGAGTGCCGTGAACTGCTTCACCGAGCGGTCGTTCGTCTTCTCGAAAAGGTCGCGAAGCTGGGTCTTCGCCGCGTCGTAGTGAAGGATCCCGAGCGCGAGCGCGGCCGGCGCGCGGTACGCCGCGTTCCCGTTCAAGAACGGGACGATTGCTTCGCCGTCGATCATGTCGCCCGAAATGGCAATCGCCAACATCGCGGGAACGACCAACTCGCCCGAGCCTTCCTTCAGGATTCGCAGGCACTCGCGGTGGCCCTCGCCGCTGCCGGTCTGGCCAAGCGAAATCAGCGCGAGTCCGCGAACGGCGAGGTCCGTGTCGGACGTCGCCGCGAACACCAGCGCGTCCGCCGCCTGCGTGCGCGACGTGCCCGCGATGGGATGCTTGCCGTGAACCGAGAGCGCGCCGAGCGACGCCGCTGCCGCGCGGCGAAGGTCCGCCGAGTCGCCCGTGCGCACGGTTTCGGCGAGCGCCGCGACGGCCTGCGAGTCGCCGCTGCGACCGAGTGCGAACGCCGCCGCGAGCTTGAGCACGCGCGCTTCCTTGTCGCGACGCAGGATGTCGCAGACGACGCGGGTCGAATCACTGCCCGAAACGCCGAGGCCGATGACGGCACCGACGCGCGCCTCGAGCGATTGTCGAGCATCGTTCGCGAGCGCAGCCATCGCGTCGCGCGACGCCGAATCGCCGCGAATGCCGAGCACGACCGCGGCGGCACCGCGCTCGATCGACGATCGAGTGGAATCGCGAAGCGCGGCCCGCAGCTCGTCGATGCCGGCGGTGGATTCGAGACGCGACGCGGCGAGCATGGCCGAGAGGCGCCGATCGGGATCGCCGCCCGTTGCCGCGCCGGTGATGTCCTTCGCTGCGTCGCCGCCCGCAACCGATACCAGCGCACTGAACGCCTCACGCGCCAGCGAGTCGCGCGAGCTCGCCGCAACTTCACGCAGCTTCGCAATCGCGGAGCCGCGCGACGGATCCGAGAGGAGTGCGTCGCCCGTCGGTTTCGGCTCACTGGCGATCGCCTCGCGCGAGCCGGTCTTCTCGACGACGACCGATTGGAACGTCAGATAGCGCCACCGATTCGCTTCCCACCACGCGCGCCAGTCGAACGATCCCGTCTGACGAGCCGTGCCGCCGGGCTTCGTGACGCCGCCCCGTGTACCCGGAGTGCGCGGCGTGGTCCCGCCGCCTGGGCGCGGAGTCACATCGCCGCCCGGTCGAGGCGCCGGGGTCGGCGAAGGCGACGGCGACGGAGACGGCGCGGGGCTCGGCTGTCCTGCTGGCGCGAATGCCGGCGGGTGCGGCGGGCACGCCTGCCCGGACGCAATCGCCGCCGCGGCCGTGGTCAACGCCACGCACAGCGGAAAGCGCACGATGAATGCTTTCACGAGTTCATCCTCCTACTTTCGTTCCCCGAGCACTGGGCTTCATGCGGAGTCGCTCTGGGTACGGGACGCGCGAGCGTGAGATTTCGATCGATGTGGGGCCTGCGATGCGAGCGAACGGGTGGATGCGGAATCGATTCTCGACCGTTCGCACCAAGGAACCTCCCGTGGCGAGGCCACGAGCCGAAGATCCTGAAGGCGACCGGCAAGTCTACCCCTTCGCCGGAGACGAGCGCAATCGCCTTCTTTCGCTATCGTTTGGCGGGATCCGCGCGTCGGATCGCGGCGAGGTCGAACTCGCGCGCGACGGGAAGTCCGCGGTAGCGCTCGGGGTGGCACGTGAAGAGGAGGATCTGACAGCGAGCGCCCGCCTCGGCGAGCACTTCCGCAATGCGCACCATTCGCTCCGCGTCCGTGAACACGAGCGGGTCGTCGAGGACGATCACCTCGCGCGCCTTCTCTGACAACACTTCGGCGAGCGCCAGGCGCGTCGCGAAGTGCAGCTGCTCCGCGGTCCCGCCCGAGAGCGCGTCGAGGCCGACCGCGTCGCCTCCCGGCTCCGGTCGGATGGCGCGCGGGCGGAAGTCGGCTCCGAACTCGAGCGACCCGATCTCTCCTCCGACGATGCGGGGCAGGCTCTTCTCGACGCGGGCGCGAATAGGGCGAACGAGCAGATCCACGACCTCCGCGCGGGCCTTCGCGATGGCGCTTCGGAGGCACTCGAGCGCGTCGGCGCGCCGCCGCTCCCGCGCCTCGTCGTCCGCAAGCCGCGCGCGTTGTTCTTCGAGCCGCGCGACGGTCGAGTACGCGCCCTCGTCCGCACGATCGTTGAGCGCACCCTCGGCGAGCTTCACGGCTTCGAATGCGCGGCGCTCGGCATCGTCGAGGCGCTCAAGGGATTGCTCGGTTCGAACGACGTCGCCCGCCGGGTCGCCGCCGAATTCACGACGTTCTTCCTTTGCGATTCGAGCCGCGGCCGTCGCCGCGCGCCAAGCGAGCGCCGCATCCTCGCACGCAGCCGCACGAGCGGCCTCGTCAAGCCCGTCCTCGTCGACGAGACGGCGTTCGGCGTCGATCTCACGCTGGATCTGAGCGGGTAACGATTCGAACTTCGTTCGCTCGCGAAACCACGATTGCTCGGCATCGGCGTGCGACCGCGCTGCCGTCTTGTGCTCGTCTTCGAGCGCGCGCACCAGTGGAACGAGCGACGCGTGATGCTTCGTGTAGGCCTCTTCCATCGATTCGACGTGCGGCGCCGAATTCGTCCAATCCGGCCGACGCGCGCGCAGCTCGACCGTTTCACGGTGGGCGCGATCGAGTTCGCTGCGGAGCGTGGCGGGATTCGATCCGGCGAGGAGCGTGTCTCTCTCCAGCTTCATCGCCTGAACCGTCGCCTCGCTGCTCTCGCGCTCTCGTGCCCGTTTCTCCAACGACTCGACGTCGGTGGCGCCGAACGGCTGCATGAGTGCGCTCAGGGTCTCGTCGGCTTTCCGCAGCGCGTCCGCGGGGGACGCGCCAAGATCCGACGGGCCGCGCGCACGCACGATCCCGACTCCCCGGATGCGAATCGAGACTTCGGGAGTGCCGCGCACTTCGACGCTCTCACCCGGCGCGAGACGTCGCTGTTCCGGCGCTTCGATCTCGACCGGTGCCTCGGCCGTGATTTCGAGGCGAAGCGCGCTGGCGTCGAGGACGGCGCGAGCTTGGTCGCGAGCAGCGGCCGCGCGCCCGATCGCCGAGAGCTCGTCACGCGACGGTGCGGTCGATGGCCGCGAGCCGGAAGCCGCGATCCGCCGGTCGAGTTCGTCGATCCGATCGATCCGCGGCCGTAGCGTCGCTTCCTTCTCCGACGCCGCTCGAAATCGTCGTGCGTCGTCGAGTTCGATTCGCATCGACTCGAGGTCGTCGAGTGCCGCGCGCGTCTCCGCGAGTCGCGCGGCGAGACGGTTGACCTCGCCAGCACGTGCGCCAACCTCCGCTTCCAGCGCGGGAAGCTTCGCGGCGACATCGCCCTTCGACGTCTCGAGTTCGCGACGTTTGGCGCGCACGTCCGCGAGCGCGCGAACTCGCCGGTCGATCGCCGCGGCGCGATCTCGAGCCGCAGATTCTTCGCTCGCGATCTTCTCTTCCTTGGCGACGAGTTCGAGGTACGCCGTCGCCCGGGCGCGAAGCTCGACGAGCCGGTCCTTCGTGAGCTGCTGGTCCTTCGCGAGCGACGCGTGGCCGTCGCGCAGCGCTTCGAGTTTTCGCGACGCCTCCTCGAATGCCGCGAGATCGGCGCAGGCGCGAGCCAGCTCGTCTTCGACGCGGCGACGATCGGCCTCGACGGTCACGAGACGCGACGCGCCCTGCCCGCGCTTCAGCTGCCCTTTCGGCGTGAAGATCTTCGACCATTCCTCGTCGATGCGCCGCTCGAGCCGCTCGCCCTCGGGGCTGGACGTGCTGGCGCCGATCGCATCGCGGAGGCGCACCTCCGCGTCGCGGCTCGTTTCGTCGAGTCGAAGCTCGCCTTGAGGAGCCCAAAGCACCTGCGCGATTCCCCAGTTCGACGACTTCGACAGTCCCTTGCCCGCGGGCGTCGCGCTGAGGATCGCGCGCACGCGCTCGTCGGCGGCCTCTCCTTCCGCGACGAGCGCGAACCCGCTGCCCTCGCGGCGCAGCAGGCGCGACGACGGACCGACGAGAAAGCGCTTCTCCAGGCGGTACTCGACGCCGGCGTGCGCGAACTCGATGGCGATGCGCGGGCCGACGTCGCGGCCCCATGGACGCAGCGCTTCCGCGTCCGAGCCGCTCACCTTGTGGCGATCGAAGAGCCCGCGCGCGAGTGCGGATGCGAGGGTGGACTTGCCGGTCGCGTTCGGGCCGTGGATGACGTTGACGCCTTCGGCGAGCGGGCCGATCGCGAGCGGCGTCGTGAAGCAGCCCCAACTCTCGATCTCGATCGCTCGAAAGATCATCGCGCCTCCCGCTCGTTGGCGAAGGCGTAGAGGAGCGTCAGCGCTTCGCGCGCGACGGGCGACTCGGCCGCCTCGGCGAGGAGTCGGCGCGCTGCGCCCTGAACGGCGCCGGGCGGAAGCGCGTCGATCCAGCGGGCGTCGGTCGGCGACGGAACGACCGCGCTCGCATCGAAGCGGACGAACAGGAATCGCTCGGTGAGGAATCGGCGCGTCTCGTCGAGCTTTCGGAGGTCGGCCGACGGCAGCGTGCCGCGAAGCGTCGCGTCGACCAGCGCGCGCTTCGGGGTGGCGATCGCTTCGAGGTCCCACATGATGCGCCCGACGTCCGCGGCCTCGCTGACCTGACGTTCGACTTGCCGCCACTCGAGCACGCCGGTGCGCACGACTTCGATCTCGGGCGGCGCTCCCGGCTCCCGAATCGTGACGACGAGCGCATTGCCGCTCGCACCCTCGCCGAACTTCGTTTGCTCGTGGGTGCCGCTGTATGCGATGCGAGGCGCGCCGTCGCAGCCCGGGGCGACGAAGTGCGAGTGCCAGTGTCCGAGCGCGAGGTAGTCGAGTCCGCATCGCTCGGCCGCATCGGCATCGATCGGGAAGTCGTCGTCGCCTTCGAGGCCGGCGACGCGCAACGTCCCGTGCGCCACGCCGATGCGAATCCCACTTCGCGGCTCGGCGGCGATCGCGCGCGTGGGATCGGCATGGCCGTGTTTCGTGCGAAGCGGGCACGGCAGGATCGTCGCCGCGCCGATCGTCACCGGCTCGGTCGTCGCAAGCAAGCGGACGCGATCGCTCGCGCGCGTGAATGCGCGGCTCTCGTAGATCGCGCCGGGCACGAGCGGGTCGTGATTTCCCGGCAGCACGAGAACGGGAACCGGCGACGACGCCAGCACGTCGACGACACGCTCGACGAGCGAGCGATCGACCGCGTTGTCCTCGAACGTGTCGCCCGCGAGGAGCACGAAGTCGACGCCGCGGTCACGAGCAAGTGCGATCACGTTGCGAGCAGCCTCGAACCGGGCCTCGCGCACGCGATCGCCCGCCGTGCCGACGTGGACGGCCTTCATGCCGATTTGCCAGTCGGCGCTGTGGAGAAAGCGAATCATGCAGACCCCCGGGATGAACGGCGACGCGGAATCATACCGGCACGCGACCTCGAGCAAAAGCGCGGGAGAGAGTCGGTCGCGAGCGCCCGAAGTTGCGCGGTCCCCGCCCGACGGAGCGAACTCGGCTACGCGAACAGGTCGGCGAGCGACACGCGGAAGCCCGGCAGGACGTCGGGCGACGTGGCTTCGCCTGAGGTGAACTCTCCGTGGCTCACGATCGCGCCGGCGTCGAACACGAATACGTCGATGCGCTTCGGGTCGGGATCGACGAGCCAGTACTCGCGCACGCCGTATTGCATGTAGAGGCGTGTCTTGTCCTCCGCGTCGCGCTTTCGTGAGGAGTCCGAGATGACCTCGAATGCGAGATCCGGCGGGACGTGGATGCCGTGCCGCGGAGAATCGAGCGATCGCCCTTTGCGGAAGAAAAGGAGATCCGGCTGCACGATCGAATCGTTCGCAAGCACGATGTCCATCGGCGACGGGAGCCATTCGCCCAGGTCGCGGCCGTCGAGAAATTTCACGAGCGCAGTGATCAATCGGGCGATGACGCGCTGGTGACGGCGAGCTGGCGACGGAGTCATGACAAGCTCTCCCCAGAGGATCTCGTAGCGCTTGCCGTCGTCGGGGAGGCGCATGTAGTCGTCGTACGTCCAGTGCCGGGACTTCGCGAGGTCGGGCTCCGCCATGCATGGCTCCGATTTGGTGTCGGCGCTCATCGTACGCGGGCCATCTCCCGATTCAACGGTCGTGACCTCTCTGTCGAGTCTCGCGAGTCGGAAGTTACACGGAACTGTGCGAGAGAGACGAATCGTGGGAGGATCTCCTCTCGCCGCCCGCGAAGCCCGCGCCGGCACAACGAAGGAGAGCCGCCATGGCAGCTCGCGACGCATTCCGAATGAAAGAGCGAAACCGAAACGCGATCGTCCGACGCGCGCTCACGGGTTGGACGCTCGCGATCATCGCCGCGACGTCGTCGTTCGCGCAGAGTCCGTGCGGTGAATGGGAAGCCAACGCGTTTTCGGTACCCGGCGTGAGCGGCGGGGCCGTCCGCGCGCTGGCCACCTTCGACGATGGAAGCGGCCCCGCGCTTTACGCCGCCGGGACCTTTCAAGTCGCGGGCTCGACGTTCGCGAGCCTGATCGCGCGGTGGGACGGCGAGCGATGGTCCTCTCTGTCGTTGGGCGACGCGGTCGCAGATCCAGGAGACACTCCTGCGATCGACGCGCTGACCGTCTACGACGACGGTTCGGGACTCGCACTCTATGCCGGCGGGCGATTCACTTCGATCGGAGGGGTCGCTGCCCGAGGAGTTGCCCGATTCGACGGTCGATCGTGGTCCCCCGTCGGGACGGGATCGCCATACGGCGTCACGGCGTTCGGCACCTTCGATGATGGGTCCGGTACCGCGCTCTATGCCGCATGGGACACGTACCCGATTCCTGCGCAATCCTCTCGGCTGGTGAAATGGGATGGACGCGCATGGACGCCGATCGCCGGACAAACCGGACCGGTCGACGCCACGATCTACTGCCTCACCACTTTCGATGACGGCACCGGTCCCGCGCTCTATGTGGGCGGCGAGTACCGTTCGATTGGCGGGCTTTCGGCCAGGTCGATTTCGCGCTGGGATGGGTCGCAGTGGTCGGCGTTGATCTTCGGAATGCGGGGTCCGGTCTACGCGATGTGCGTCTTCGACGACGGGAGCGGGCCGGCGCTCTATGCCGGCGGAGCCTTCAGTCAGACGTCGGGGATTCCCGTGCACTCGCTCGCTCGCTGGACCCGGTACGGATGGTCCGCGCTACCGCAGCAACTCGACGGCGGGATCATTCGAGATCTCTTCGTGCACGATGACGGCACCGGACCGGCGCTGTACGCGACCGGGGTGTACCTGCGGCGGCGTGATGGATCGTATGACCAAGGAGTTGCACGATGGGATGGTACGTCGTGGACGCCGATGGGGCCGGCGCTCGGATCCGAGGACGTAAGGATCGAGTACGCAGCAGCGACGTTCTTCGACAACGGCTCCGGATCGGATCTCTACATGGCTGGGTCATTCGAAACGGTTGACGGGCACGCGGCAGCCTCGATCGCTCGGCGCCGGGCCGGCGAATGGGTGTCCCTCGCGACCGGGATCTATGGAGTCACCTCACTCGCTTCGTTCGACGACGGTCACGGACTGGCCCTTTACGCCAGCGGAACGTTCGAAGGTGTCGGATCGGAATCAGCAAATCACGTCGCGCGTTGGAACGGCAGCGCGTGGTCGGCACTCGCCGGTGGACTGGGGATAGGGCAACCCGGCAATTGCACTCAAGTCACGGCTTCGCTTCGCGTTCTCGACGACGGGCGCGGCCCGGCACTTTTCGCAATGGGAACCTTCCCGGTCGCGGACGGCTTGGATGCGGGCGGAATCGCCAAGTGGAACGGCCAGCAATGGTCGACGCTCGGCCGGGGTTTGTCCTTGAGCCATTGTGAGCACGTATCGTCGATCGAATCCTTCGACGATGGCTCTGGACCAGCGATCTTCGCGGGAGGGAATTTCTGCACGGATTTCGCTCATCCCATCGGCTGCGGCATCGCCAGGTGGGACGGAACCGCGTGGTTGCCGATGGCTCCTCACCCTCTCGACGTTCGAAGCCTGGCCACGTTCGACGACGGAACCGGGCCGGCTCTCTACGTCGGTGGCGCGCTCGTCGCCCGACGCCATAGGATCCAGCGCGGCATCGCACGATGGAACGGAAGTCATTGGTCGGAGGTCGGGGGCGGCATCACGGCGAACCCGAACCATACTGCGCTGGTGAATGCGCTCGCCGTGTTCGACGACGGGAGTGGAGCCGCACTCTACGTGGGCGGCGAGTTCGACTTTGCCGGCGGAGCGCCGATCGCCAACATCGCGCGATGGAACGGCACGACGTGGTCCTCGCTCGGCGGCGGGATCCCCGCCCGCGTGGAGCCCCTCGCCGTTGCCGACGACGGCAGTCGCCCCGCGCTCTAC
>JACOTG010000015.1 GCA_016178505.1 Planctomycetota bacterium | reverse complement strand
AGAGGCAAATGCGATACCACGTCAAACGACTCAAAAGCCTGGGATACACGGTCGACGTCCAACGCGTTGCCTGAGGCTCGCACTGCTCGATCACGCGATGGAGGGATCTTCGTAGCAGGCTCCGTATGCGTCAGATATTGACACCGGGTTTGGGGGACTGCACCTTTTGCCGCCATGAAACACATCGGATGGTTCGTCGTTGTTGCGCTCGCGAGTTGCTCGAAGAACGAGACGTCGAACCCGACGCCGCTGGCCGAATCGCCCGGCGCCGCGACGCCGTCCAACGCGGCGTTGCCGAGCGACGTGAAGGCGCTCGAGGAGCGCGGGAAAAATGCGGCCGACAAGACCGAACGGCTCGCCGTCGTGAATGCGCTCGAAGCGTTGAAGACGGAACCGGGGCTCGCGGCGCTCGGTCGACTCTACACCGTGTGGGCGGCGGACAAGACCACGGTCGAGTCGCGGCTTCGCATCCTCGAGGTCTTCACGGACGCGGCAGCGAAAGACTCCGCGGGCTCGGAAAGGCGAATCCTCGAAGCGATGTTGTCCGAGAAGGGCGGCACGGACAGCATGCAGGTCGTGAACAAAGCAGGCTTCGACCTCGCGACGGCTTGCTGGAATCGCAAGGCGGATCGCGTCCAGGCCGGTCGCGCGCGATTCCTGGCGTCGACGAATCCTCAGGAGCAGTACGCGCTGATGATCGCGCTCGTCATCTCGAGGCCCGAAGGACTGTCGGCGGATCTCGCAACGGTCTACCGCGCCGCGAAGGATCCCTACCTCCGCGCGAACTTGATCCTCAACGGCGCCTCGCTCGGCGACGCTCGGACGACGTTCGAGCTGGCGGCCGATGCCGTCGATCGTCCGCTCAACGAAGAAAACCACATCTACTTCACGTGCGCCGTGGGAGCGCTCGCGAACCTCACAACGAGCGATCCGAGCGTCCGTGGGGACGTGGTCCACACTCTCGTCGACTTGGCGAAGCGGAAGGAGATGGACGCGTACGTCCTGCATACGATCGCAGACAACCTGGCTCGGCTCGATCCGCAAGCGCTGAACGAGTTGAATGCGCCCGGGACGTTCGAGAACGCGGAGCTGGCCAAGGTGGTTGCGGACGCGGTCGAGCGAGCGAGCGCAAACCCGCCGAAGTAGCGGCTTCGCCGCGGCCGCGAGGCGATGCCGCGGACCGACGGCGATCGAGGCTAGCCGCGCTTCTCGATTGGAACGAAATCCCGCCGGTCGTGTCCCAGGTAGACCTGGCGCGGTCGGGCAATCTTTTGCTCGGGGTCGAGCAGCATCTCCTGCCACTGGGCCATCCACCCCGATGTTCTCGCCACGGCGAAGAGCACGGTGAACATCTCGACCGGAATCCCCATCGCCTGATAGATGATGCCGGAATAGAAATCGACGTTCGGGTAGAGCTTCCGCTTGATGAAGTACTCGTCCTCGAGCGCAATGCGTTCGAGCTCTCGCGCCACGTCGATGAGGGGGTTTCTCTTCGTGACCTCGAAGACCTGATCGGCGATCTCCTTGATGATCCGCGCGCGCGGGTCATAGGACTTGTAGATCCGGTGGCCGAAGCCCATGAGCCGACCCTCGCCGGCCTTCACCTTCTTGATGAACGACGGGATGTTCGCTGACGATCCAATCTCCGCGAGCATGAGGAGGACCTGCTCGTTCGCGCCGCCGTGCAACGGTCCGTACAGCGCCGCGGCCGACGCCGCGATCGCCGAAAACGGATCCACCTGGGAGCTGCCCACTCCGCGCATCGCGCTCGTCGAGCAGTTCTGCTCGTGGTCCGCATGCAGGATGAAGAGCACGTCGATCGCACGCTCGAGGACCGGGTCCGGCTTGTATCTCACCTCGGTCATCTTGAAGAGCATGTTGAGGAAGTTGCCGCAGTACGTCAGCTCGTTGTCGGGGTACGCGTAACGCAGGCCCTTGCGATGACGATACGCGAACGCGGCAACCGTCGGCATCTTGGCGATGACTCGACAGATCTGCATTCGGCGCGACTCGGCGTCGTGGATGTGTTTGGCGTCGGGGTAGAAGGTCGAGAGCGCGCCGACGGTGCCGACGAGCATTCCCATCGTGTGCGCGTCGTGATGGAAGCCATCGACGAACTTCTTGACGCTCTCGTGGAGCATCGTGTGGAGCTTGACGCTCTGCGTCCAGTCGTCGAGCTGCGCGTGCGTGGGCAGCTCGCCGTTCAACAGCAGATATGCCACTTCGAGATAGTTGCTCTTCTGGGCGAGCTGCTCGATCGGGTAGCCGCGATAGTGGAGGATTCCGCGATCGCCGTCGATGTACGTGATCCGGCTGCGGCACGACGCCGTGTTCATGAACGCGGGGTCGTAGCTGAGCAGCCCGAAGTCATCGTCGTTGACCTTGATCTGTCGCAAGTCCATCGCGCGAATCGCGCCCTCCTGAATGGAGATCTCGTAGGACTTGCCCGTGCGGTTGTCGGTGACGGTCAACGATTCCTTGCCCATGGACACCCTCTCGAATCAACTTCCGACCAGCAGTGGTTCCGGAGTCGTAGCTGATTTCACCCGACCGATCGTCGCCGATTCGCCGCCCCACCCGGATCGGTCTTCGAACAGGAAGCGGCGCAAGATACTAGGGCCTTCGTACCATTTTGGTCAAGGACTTGAGCGCCGTGTCGCGCCGACGAAGAAAGGCCGCGAGCGATCGAACGCCCGCGGCCTTCGAACGGACTCCGTTCCGACTACTTCTTGCGCTTGTAGTTGATCGTCATCATCGGGAATTCCTTGCCATCCGGCCCGGCCGTCATCATCGTCATGACGATCGTATCGGCGTCCTTGACCTCCTCGATCTGTCGATACTTCATCGGCTTCCCGGCCATGTCGACGCCGCCTTCCACCATCATCGTCAGAACCTTGCCCGACGCGTCGGCCGTTCCTTCGCCGAGGAGCATCGACGCGCCGAACGAGTCGACCCAAGTGAGCACGTACTTCTTCTTGAGGGGGTCGTAGCCCGTGATGCCGTGGCCCCAGAAGGGCATCCCCGCGAACTCACCCTTGAACTCGCTGACGAGCCACAGGCCGGCGCCCATCGTGTTCGTCTGCACTCCCTTCGACTCCGACTCCGGTTGGCCGGGCGCCATCCGGGACTTGACGGTCGCATCCCACGTGCCCTCGCGCTGTTTGAGCGCCGCGTGCTCGGGGCCGGGCTTCGGCATCATCATGTCGCCGCCCTGCGGGGCGGCCGGCTTCTTCGAATCCTGGGCGAGCACCGTGCCCACGAGGGCCGCGCCCGCGACGACGAACGCACAACAGGCGACCGTTCTTCGAAATCTCATCGTGATTCCTCCTCACCGTTGGGTTCCATCCCGTCGCCGAACGGACACGTCCGGCCGCGGGGTTCATTTCGAGGGGGAGATTCTACGGGGAGGACGGATCCCCGTTAACCGTCATTCGACTTCGGTCTCGAAAGACACGGGGCAACCGCGGAGCCCCGCGGCGCCGACGCGCGTTCACGAAAAGGGCATCGATCGCCCGTATCCGCCGCGCGGCGCCTCGATGCGCGATCAGGCCGAGAATGCCTCCCACTCCTCGAGCGTGACGAGGACGTCGCGCGCCTTCGCGCCCTCGTACGGGCCGACGACGCCTTCGCGTTCCATGCGCTCGAGGAATTTGGTCGCTCGCGCATAGCCGACTTCGAGGCGGCGCTGGAGGAGGCTCACCGAGCCGCGGCGTGACTCGACGACCACGCGCACGGCGTCCTTGTAGAGCGCTTCCTCGCGCGGGCCGCCGATCTCGGCCGCATTCGCATCCGCATCGGCCGTGTGTACGGATTCGGTCCGCTGCCTCTCGCGGGCGAGCTCGAGCGTCAGCGCCTCGATGCGCTCGGCATCGGCGGGCAAATCCGTCGACGACGCCGTCGCCGGCTCGGGCGCGAAAGCCGCGGAGGCGATGGGGTTGCCGGCCTCTTGGGATTCGTCCGACTCGACCTCGACGCCTTCGTCTCGTCCGAACTCCCGTTTGCGCTCGTCCTCACGCTCGATCTCGGGCTCGGGCTCCCGGATCGTGGTTGTTTCCGCGACGGCGGGCTCCGGCTCCACGGGCTTCGGCGGCGGGGCGTCGACGACCGGCGCCGCCGCTTCGGTGGGCTCGATCTCGACCTCGATTCCGCCGACCTCGTCTTCGTCGTCGGACTCACCGGCGGCGATCGGCTCGGCAATCTCGCTCAATATCTCCGCGACGCTGCGATCGTCGTCCGCGTTTGCGTTCGCGGTCGTGCTCGGGCCTGCGCTCGCGTTTTCGACCCACTCGGAGTCCTCGGGGTCGCCGTCGAGGATGATGAACTGAGTCGGGCCGTTCTCGTCGTCGTCGTCGAAGACCAAGTGTTCGGGGTCGACCTCGATCTCGCGTTCCTCGTCCGTTTCGGTTCTTGCGTCCCGAGCCTCGAAGCGCCGGCGCGGGAGTTCGATCTCGGCGGCCGGCGGAGGGGGCGGTTCGGTCTCGCGTTCGACGAAGCGCGACGACGTGGGATCGGCGGGCGGCGCTTCGGTCTCGCGTTCGACGAAGCGTGACGACGTGCGATCGGCGGTCGGCGCTTCGGGCTCTTCCGGCGAGACGACCTCGACCTGCATGTCCGAGAGATCGACATCCGGGTCGGCTTCGGTTTCTTCGACAATCGCTTCGGTCGATTCTCTTCTCGGCTCGATCGTTCGGAAGATCTCTTCAGCCGACGGCGGCAGCGCCTCGTGGCGATCTTCGTCCGGGACAGGCGCGATCAAGGTCGGCGTCATTCCGCCGAAGCCGGCCCACGACAAACTGGGCATTGCGTGACGGAAGAACGAAACGAAGAACCAATCGGTGACGAAGATCAGAGACACGCCGAGGAAGAGCAGCAGGACGAGGTAGAGCCCGATCGGTCCCACCAACTCCTGCAGCCGCTCCGAAAGGAACGTGCCGACGATGCCGCCGCTCTCGAGCCGCGCGCCGTCGCCGCCGGACGCCGCGATCGATCCCGCGAGTGTCGCGACCGAACATCCGAGCAGCACGATGCCGAACGCCTTCAGCCCGATGGCGCGGACGTGCTCGCGGAAGAACTGCACGGCGCTCCAGATCGCGGCGAACACGACGATCAGATAGGACGCGAGCCCGAGGTTCGAATAGAGCAAGCGCGCGAAGAGGAACGGCACTTCCCGCGGATGGCGAGTCACCTCGCGCGCGAAGTACTCGACCGGGTTGTAGAAGAGGAGTCCGGTGAGCGTGAAGACGGAGAGCCCGAACACGGCGAGCGAGATCATCTCGGACGCCGACACTCGCTTTTCGGCCTTTGCGTTCGTTGCGGCCTGCTCGCGTTCCATTCCTGTCGTTGGCATGCGCTAAGCCTCCTCGTCTCCGCCGTCGCCGGCGTTCGTCATTGCGGATTGCGCGGTTGCCGCGCGCTCCGCTTGATTCCCTTCCCAGTCCTCGAGCGTCATGAGGACCTCGCGCGCCTTGCTTCCCTTGTAGGCGCCCACGATCCCGTCGGCTGCCATGATGTCGACGAGCCGAGCCGCCCGCGAATATCCGATTTCGAGGCGCCGCTGCAGCAGCGAAACCGAACCGCGCTGCGATTCGAGGATGCACCGCACCGCTTGATCGTAGAGCTCGTCCTTCTCGCCGGGCGCGACGCCGTCGATCGCCGCGGCTTCCTCGAGACGCTCCAGCTCCTCGTTGAAGTGCGGCTGCGCTTCCTCTTTCACGAAGTCGACGACGCGCTTGATCTCCTTGTCCGAGACGAACGCGCCCTGCGCGCGGATCAGGTGTGCGGAGCGCGGCGGCAGGTAGAGGAGATCGCCTTGACCGAGGAGTTTGTCGGCGCCGTTCTGGTCGAGGATCGTTCGCGAGTCGACCTTTTGCGAAACCTTGAAGCTGATGCGCGTCGGGAAGTTCGCCTTGATGAGACCGGTGATCACGTCGACCGACGGGCGCTGCGTCGCGAAGATGATGTGGATGCCGACCGCGCGCGACTTCTGCGCGAGGCGCGTGATCGCCGTTTCGATCTCCTTGCTCGCGACCATCATCAAGTCCGCTAGCTCGTCCACGACGATCACGATGTAGGGGAGGTGAGTGGGGAAGTTCGTCGGGTCCTCGTCTTCCGCCTTCACGCGCTTCTGGATCTCGTCGGCGCCGAGCTTGTTGAAGCCCGTGATGTTCTTCACGCCGACGAGCGCGAGCGTCGCGTATCGCTCCTCCATCTTCGTCACGGCCCACTCGAGGATGGCCGGCGCCTTCTTCATGTCGGTGACGACCGGCGTAAGGAGGTGCGGAATGTCCTTGAACGCCGACAGCTCGACCATCTTCGGATCGATGAGGATCAACTGCACGTCAGCCGGGGTTCGCGACGTGAGGAAGCTCATGATGATCGCGTTGATGCAGACCGACTTGCCCGAGCCCGTGGCGCCGGCGATGAGGAGGTGCGGCATCTGCGCGAGGTCCTCGACGAGCGGCGTGCCCGAGGCGTCCTTGCCGAGGAGGAGCGGCAGCGCGTGCAGCCCTTCGCGGAACGGCCGCGTCTCGGCGAGCTCGCGGAGGAACACGGTTTCGCGCACGGCGTTCGGCACCTCGACGCCGACCGTCGACTTGCCGGGGATCGGCGCCACGATGCGGACCGTCTGCGCCTTGAGCGCCATCGCGAGGTCGTCCGAGAGGTTGGTGATGCGGTTCACCTTGATCCCCGCGGCGAGCTCGAGCTCGTACTGAGTGATCACGGGGCCGCGGTCGATCTCGACGACGTCCGCGTCGATCTTGAAGTTGCGAAGCGTGCCCTCGAGGATCGGGATGCGCTTGCGGATCTCCTCCTCGGCCTCGCCCTTGTTGGGGTGCTTCGGCTCGTCGAGGAGACCGAGCGGCGGCAGCTCGTAGTCGCCCGAGTTCGGGGCAAGCGTCGGTTTCTCGAGGATGATCGCGGGGCCGCGGTCCGGGCCGTCGTTTTTCTTTCGGCCCTTCTTCGATTTCTTCTCTTCCGCGGGCGGCGCCTCGATTTCGTCAGGGTCTTCGGCGAGCAGGTCGGGATTGGCTTCCTTCGACGGTTTGTCCTTTTCCTTGTCCTTCGGCTTTTCGTTTTGCGTCGCGCTCTTCGGGTCGGCGCCGGTCTCCGATTCCTTCGCGACGGCGACGCGGCGGGACGTTGCACGTGCCTTCGCAGGCTCGTCGTCGTCGTCGTCCCGGCTCGGCCACGGGAGCCCGCGCAGCCGGCCGATCAGCGCGCCAATCGCGGTGATCGGCAACCAGTCCGTGGTCAGGAGGAGCGCGATCGCCAGGAACGTCAGGAGCACGAGCAGCGAACCGAGCTGGCTGAACCGCATCACGAGCTGACGGTGGAAGAAAATCCCCACGAAGCCGCCGAGGTTCGCGAGATGCAGGAACGTGCACGAGGTCGCGAGCGACACGAGGAGGAGAATGGCCCCGCACGCCTTCGCATAGCCTCCCTCGATCGGCTGCTTCCGGAAGAGGAAGAATCCGAGCGTCCCGATGAGCGCAACGATGGCGTAGGCCGCGAGGCCGACCGCGTCGTAGAGCGCTCCGCCGAAAACGTTCCCGACCCAGCCGCACCAGTTGGCTTCCGGCTGCTCGGATCGATACGAAACGAGGCTCGCTCCGAGGAATAGCGTGATCGCCGCGATGAGGATCGCGCAGGCCTCGCGGACGAGGACGTCTTTCCGGCTCGGCTCTTCCGATTTCGTCTTGCCCAACGGCTCATCTCCTGAGGAGGCCGGCCGCCTCGGCCAACGCCTCCGACTTTTTCACGATGATCTCGCCGACCCGCCGCTTCGAGAGACCTCGATGGGTCTCCCACTCGCCGTCGCGCGCGAGCATCTCGACCGTCGCCCGTTCCGCCCCGATCGTCGCGGGCGAATCGAGCACGATCAGGTCGAGGTTCTTCGCCGCGAGCTTTCGCTCGGCGCGTGCGCGTCCGCGGGATGCCTCCAGCGCGAACCCGACGAGAATTCGATTTCCTTTGCGACGACCGAGACCGGCCAAGATGTCGGGGTTCCGGACGAGCTTCACGACGAGCGTCCCGGGGCCCTTCTTGATCTTGCCCCGAATGCGGTGCGCCGGGCGGTAGTCCGCTACGGCGGCCGTCATCACGACGACATTCGATCGCGCCGCGCGGCTCGTGACCGCACGCGCCATCTCCCGCGCGCTCTCGATCGCGACGAACGTTAGAAACGCGACGCGAGGCGGCTCGATCGCCGTCGGGCCCGAAACGAGGCAAACCTCGTGGCCCGCGCGCGATGCCGCAGCGGCGACGGCGTAACCCATCCGCCCGGACGAGGCGTTCGAGAAAAACCGGACGTCGTCGAGGAACTCTCGCGTCGGCCCCGCGGTGACGAGGAAGCGGAGACGACGACCCGTCCTGATGTGTGCCCTCCCAGACTGGCCGCCCAACAACCGACGATTGCCGTCCGCCGATCGGCAACCGAAGCCATTCAGGCCGCGCATTCTAGAAGCGATGCCGCCGCGGGCGCAACGAGAAAGATCGAAGGCCAGCCGGAACCGGTTCGTGATCCGTGGTTCAAGCCTCGCATTGCCGTCGCGCGACCGATCGGTATCCTGAGGTGCGCGAAAAGAGTATGGGCGATTCGTCCCACCGGTTTCACTCGGTGTGCGATGGCCGACAAGCGAGCACTAGAAACATTGTTCTCGACCTACTGGACCACCGCCGGATGGCGTCCGGGGGGCGAGCGCCGCACAGCCCCCGACGAATTCGCATACGCGAAGCGAATGGGTGTGATGTTCGACCCAATCGAGGTCGATCATGCGGCCGCCGTTCAGCGACTGATGGACGCGCGAATCGCGATTGACCGGCGCCGTGTGGTGGACGCTTTCCTCGCCAGCCTGTCCACGAGGCAGTTGGACATTCGCTCCGGCCTCGGGAGCTTCGCTGTTTTTCGTCACATGACTTCGCATCCATTCGACGGCGATGAGCCTCGATGCGGCACATGCGGCCGCTATGGTCCCGCGAGCCAGGTCGAAGATCTAAACGTTCTCAATTTCGAGCGCTTCAAGTGGGGCGGAGTTCGGCATGACCATCCGCTCTATGCCGCGTTGGACCTGGAACTGCTCGTCCGAGAACCGCGTCCGAGTCCAACGGCTGGCGACGTTGAGATCTTCCGAACCATCATTCGAGGCATCGAGGATGCACCGTCGGAAACTACGGCAGCGGAGCTGCACTCACGGTTCGCCCGTGCGTTGAAGTCGAACAAGCCAGAGCGTGGGGTCATCGTGGGAATCTTCGGCTATTGCGGCATTCTCGCAACGCCAGGGCATTCTGGTTATCGAGAGGAGTTCGTCCGATCTCGTGACCGTGACCTTCCCGGCCGTCGGTTCGTCGACATGCCGTACCCCGCGTGCTGGTGGCGGCGTTCGGACGGGATCGACGACGCGGCGCTCCGCGAGTACTTCGGCCACGTCCTCTGACGCACCGGAGTTTCGAACGTCCTTCTACGCGGTCGTGAGAAAAGAAGAAGCGCGGCGGACACCTTGCGGCGCCCGCCACGCCTCGCGTGAGGTGGCTGAGGTTAGTCGTTGCGGCGCAGGCAGCAGGGCTCGTGGTTCGGGTTGTCGTCGCACGGGCCGCCGAACTGTCCCGCGAACTGGAGCTCGTGGCCGGCGGCGAACGCCGTCCCGATCACGCGCTGGTGGAACACGCCGAGGATGGGTTGATCCGCGTCCAGCTCCAGCCATCCGGTCTGCAGGTGGTGCCCGGCGAACACCAGCTCGTTCGGGTCGCCCTGCAGGTGCTGGGCGATGTTGGAGAGCGTGGGCGCCAGCGGTGCCTTGAAGAAGCACTCGAAGTCGAACGTCGCCGAGAACCGGCGCTCGCGGTTGTTCCACGGGTGCGCGCTGACGATCGTGCGCTTGCGGTCGAACGGGTCGACGTCGCAGCTCGCCAGCGTCAGCTCGTTCGCGAACCCGCCCGCCGCGTCGCCCTGCTGGAAGAACGAGTCGAGGAGCAGGCGTTGCGGCCAGAAGTCGTACTCGATGCCGTCGAAGTCCGCGCAGCCGTCGTGGTCCACGTCCGTGAAGGCGTGACCGCAAGCGTCGACCTCGGGCTCGGGGTCCTCGCTCGCGTACGAGCGGAATCCGTACGGCTGGTAGTGGAAGAGGAAGTCGGTCGCCATGTCGACGACGATCGCGCTTCCGATCAGGTGATCGAAGTCGATCGGTCGCCGAGTTTCCGGATCGCGCGCCTCGACCCACAGCCATCCGAGGTTGCCCTCCGGATTGTGCTGATCGGCGAACACGGTCAGCGTGTCGCCGGGCGTGAGGCACTCGGTCACGTCGAACTCGCGGCAGAAGCCCTGCTCGGGATCGAAGCCGAAGTAGACGTAGTGCACGCAGACGTCGCCTTCGCGGAACCGATTGGAGCAGACGTCGCGGTTCCGGTCCGTGTTGGTGACGGTGAGGATCGTGCCGCGACCCCGCGTGGAGTCGAACAGCGGGAAGATCATCGCGGATGCCGGCTGACCCACGACGACGGTCTTCTGGTGCGACGACGTCGATCCGCCGATCGTCACGTTGAACGTGCACGTGGCGACGTTGTTCGAGGCGTCGGTCGCCGTGCAGGTGATCGCCGTCGGCCCAACCGCGAAGCCGGTGCCCGACGGGGGAACGCACTCGACCACGGGCTCTGCATCGCACACGTCGGTCGCGGTGACGGCGGGCCAGGTGGCAATCGTCAGCGGCCCCGTGCAATCGACGTAGACGCCGCGCGGGCACGTGAGCGTTGGCGGCGTGCGGTCGACCACGGTGATGTCGAAGCAGCACCGCGCCGAATTCTGGTGATCGTCGGGGGCGGTGCAGCAGACGGTCGTTCGGCCGAACGAAAAGCTCGACCCGGACGGAGGATTGCACGT
>JACOTG010000014.1 GCA_016178505.1 Planctomycetota bacterium | reverse complement strand
GCAACGACGCAGATGAGGCCGCGTAGCGAGCCGCAGGTCGGCAGCTTTGTGAGAAAGGCGGGCTAAGTGGGAAAAAGGATCCAGGCTCCGTATGCGTCAGTTGTAGACTGGGCGGTCCCATGCAGCGCGTTCGGTTGCCTAAGCCGCGAGTTCTGCTCGATGGAGACGGCATTCGCCGTTTCTACGAGGCGTCGTTTCATCGGCTGTCGGGGCATGGACTGTGGTTTCTCGGCGGCGAGCCGAACGTGCAGGCGCCCGAGGAGATGGCGGACGCGCGGCTGCGATTTTTGGTTTGCCGGCTGTCGACGTATCGCGACACCGCGGGATCGATCACGCACGGGCTTCTCGGCCAAGTGGCGCGCGAGGTCGCGGGGACGTTTGTCGACTTCGCATACTTGCCGCCGCCGCGCGACCTCGAGATCTTCCTCGAATCGGGCGTGCCCCTCTGGACGGGCACGACCACGAAGGAGCCGCCGCGCGCGTTCGACGTTCTCGGCGTGAGCAACTCGATCGCGCAGGAGCTGCTGAACCTCCCGCTCGCGCTGCGCGCGTCCGGCATTCCGCTCTGGAAGAGCGAGCGCATGGCGGATCCGTCCTGCCCGCTCGTGATCCTCGGCGGCAACAACTCCGCGGCTGCTGCGGTGATCCACGGCGACGCGGCGGGCGGCGATTCGGGCGGGCTCGTCGACGCGGCGATCGTCGGCGAGTGCGAGGAGGCGCTGCCGATCTTCCTCCGCGTGCTCCTCGAGTGCCGCGAGCGCGGGCGCGACAAGCGCGAGACGTTGCGCGCGTGTCACGGGCGCGTGCCGGGCTTCTACGAGCCTGACCGGTATCGCTACCACTACGGCACGCGCGACGCTGAGAGAACTGAAAGACTGCTGGCCATCAAGGCCGAGCCCGGCGTCGCGATGCCGGTAAAGCGCGCGCTCGTCCACGACCTCGACGCCGTGCGCATCAACGAGGACGCGCCGATCCCCTACGACGACGAATCGGCGGGCCGCGCCGCGCTGCCGATCGATCTCGGCTGCCCGTGCTTCTGCAACTTCTGCCGCGAGGGCTGGGAGGTGAAGCCGTATCGCGAGAGGAGCCCCGAGGCTTTTCTCGTGGCGCTGCGTCGCGCGAAGCAGATGCAGGGCCTGCATACGGCGGACTTCATGTCCTACAACTTCAACATGCACGCCCGGTTCTACGAGATCCTCACGGGCGCGATGGAGGTCGTCGACGCGGTGACGATGAAGAGCCAGCGCTTCGACATCCTCGCCGAGGATCCGCTGATGGCGGGCGTGCAGCATGCGTCGGGGAAGTCGCAGTTCACGTGCGGGATGGAGGGGATCTCCGAGCGGCTGCGGCGGTTCATGCACAAGAACCTCACGCGCAATCAGATCCTCGCGGCGTGCCGCGGCATCTTCGACGCGCGCGCGCGCGAGCTGAAGATCTTCCTCATCGCGACGGGTCGGGAAGAAGCGCAGGACTTCGCCGAGTGGGACGCGCTCCTCGCTGATCTCGTCGAGCTTCGCGGATCGCGGCCGACGCGCATCCTCGCGAGCCTCACGCCGCTCCTCCCGATGCCGAACACGCCGTCGCAGTTCATGGCGAGCCGGCCGATGGCGCCCGAGCAGAACCCGATCGTGAGCGAAGTCGCGGCCGTGTGCGAGCGGCGCGGCGTCGAGTTCCGCACGTCGATCGAAGGCGACGAGACCGAGATTGCGCAGTTCCTGCTGCTCGGCGATCGGCGGCTCACGCCGATCCTCGCGCGCGCCGCGTGCGACGAGGGCTTCCTCTTCGTCGACGGAGTGCCGAGCGGTGCGGCCGAGTTCTTCCGGCGCGAGGCGGCCGCGGCCGCGATCGACGTCGACGTCATGCTCGGCGAGAAGCGCGACGGCGACGTGCTGCCGTGGGTGGAAATCGACACGGGCGTCCCGCAGACGTTCCTGTGGGAGAAGTATCTCGAGGCGGTGCGCTTCACCGAGACCGAGTACTGCCTCGATCGGCTCGAGACGAAGGGCCACTGCTTCCAGTGCGACGCGTGCCCGACCCCGAAGCACGTCGTGAACCTCGTTCGCCGGAGGATCTCGCCGCCGCCGCGCGAGGACCAGGTGCGCGCGCTCGTCGATCGCCGGCGCCATGCGGTGCGCCTGCGGTTGCGCGTGCGCGTCGCACGACAGCTCGGCGCCGCGCCGATGCGCTTCCTGCAGGCGGCCGTCGCGCGCGCGCTGCTCCTCGCCGCGCCCGACCTGGTGCCGGCGTACTTGCGACCCGGCGCCGTGCTCGATCCGTTCGAGGGCAAGGCGTTCCTCTTCGGCGAGCGCGTGATGGACCTCGTCTTCCTCGGCGGCACGAGCGTCACCGACGTCGAGGCCGCAGCGCGCGCCGCGGCGCCGCACCTGCGTTGGATCGAGATCGCGGACGTGCGCGAGGCCGACTCGGACGCGCCGACCCAGGACGAGATCACGCTGCGCCTGCGCCCGCTCCTCCCCGTCGAGCCCGCGCGCCTGCGCGGCGCGACGACCGGGGCGTTGCGCGCCGCCCGCGTGAAGTTCACCGAGAAGAAGAGCCCGCGCAGCCGCCTCTTCGAGTCGGACGGCCGCAATCGCCTCGGCCTCCATCGTCTCGAGCTCGACGAGACCGCGGGCACACTCACCGTCACCGCGGCGACGCGCGACGACCTGCGTCCCGTCCTCGCCGCGCTGATCCCGAAAGCCGCAGCCGAAATCGAAGTGCTCCCGACCGCCACCCCCGTCCTGACCAACTGACGCATACGGAGCCAGGAACCTTGCATACGGAGCCAGGAACCTTTTTCCCACTTACGCCCCTGGGCGCTTCGTCGATTCCGAGCCGCCGATCGGATACAGTGATTCGACCTCTCACGCGGACGGACGCCCGTCCCGCAGACTTGGAAGGAGATCCGATGACGCTGAGGACCGCTCCGCGGGTCGCCGCTGCTCTCGTCGCTACGATTGCGTCGAATGCCGGCGCGCAGCTCATCACGCGCGAGAGCCTCACGGCCACAGGGCAGGAGTACCCGTTCGACAGCGGGTACTCGTTCCTCCACCAGAGCGAGCGTGGCATTTCCCTGGCTGGCGGCGGACGCTACGTCGCTTTCACGACGCGACAACCGCTCGACGTGCGCGACACCAACGGGATCTGCGACATCTACGTCCGCGATCGGCGAACCGGCGCGATCATCTGGGCAAGCCCGGGCCGGGAGAACGAGCCGCGCATTTCGTCCAGCTGGGCTCCGGCCTTCTCCAACGACGGGCGATATCTGGCCTTCCTCAATGGATCGCTCAACTTCTCGTCGGTCTGCGTCTTCGACATGGACACGCGCGTGCCCCACGATTTCGGCGCCTACCCCGCATCGAGTGTCGACATCTCGCAAGACGGGCGATTCCTCGCGTTCGCAAGTTGGAATTCGTCGCTGCCGCTGCCGCACACGTCGCCGTGCTTCGACACGCGCGATCCGAACGACATCACCGGTTGCTCGGACGTGTATCGCTACGATCGCGATCCCGATGGCGACGGCGTGTTCGACGTCGGCTCGCCTGTGATCACGCAGATGAGCGTCGACTCGGCAGGACGCACGTCCGGCTACGAGAGCTTCGACGCGAGGATCTCGGGAGACGGTCGATTCGTCGCCTTCGTCACGAAGGCACAGGACCTGACGCCAGATGACAACAACAGCGACTACGACGTGTATGTTCACGACTGTCTATCGGGCGCGACGATACACGCAAGCGTCGGTCCTAATGGTGAGCAAAGCCCCAGCCCGTGTATCGTCCCGAGCATCTCACGAACCGGTCGATATGTCTCCTTTCTAACGGGGGCAGCGTTCTTCCCCGACAACATCAACGGTTTGGACATTTACATTCGCGACCTGCAAGCTCAATCCACGCGCATTGGCAGCTTTCCTCCTGGAGAGTTCAACTCCCCAAGCAACGGCGATGAACAACGAACACCGCCCAACTCGTATCTCTCCAGTGACTCCAGGTACGTCACATTTGTGAACAGCCATGTCTATCGCTACGACAGTGTGACGGGCATGACGAGTCGAATCAGCATCGACCCCGCGGGCCAACGGGCGAATCACGATTGCCACATCGCCACGATCTCCGGAGACGGACGATTCGTCGCGTTCGCGACCGACGCCGACAACCTCGTCCCGGGCGACACCAATGGCCGCGAGGACGTCTTCGTGTGGGACTCGCTCGAGTGCGCGGACGGCACCGTCAACTCGGCCGTCGGCCCGGTCACCGACGTCCTTCGCGTCAACGGCGACGCGATCGCCGCCACGACGCCGCTCGGCTCACCGATCAGTCTCACCCTCGACGCCTCGCCCGCGGGCCCGAGCCCGGCCAGCTACCTCGTCTGGGCGTGGCGAGGCTTTCCCACGAACCAGTACGCCCTCGACGTCCTCGGAGAGACGCTCGGTTGCACCGTCAACCCGACGCCGCTTCAGGTGGGCACTCGCCCGCGCGCGTTCCGCTGCTTCACGAGCCAGCCGAATTCGCCGCTCGCATCGGGCCTCAACATCCCCGGCAACTCGCCGCCGAGCGCGCCGTTCACCGTCGTTCGCGCCGAGGGCCTCCACACCTCGCTCGGCTTCACGTTTCAGGGCGTCATCCAGGACGACGGCGCCACCAACAGCCAGCACCTCAGCGTGACGAACGCCGTGACGCTCTGGGTCCACTGAACCCGCCGAGACCGACTGCATCGATGTGAACGCGGGTTCGCGAGACTGGATGCCGCGTCGTTCGCGCGTGGCGGTGCCGCCCGCGCGCGCCGACCGCGACGCGAGGGCTCGCGTAAGTGGAAAAAATGTTCCAGTCGTCATGACGCACGGATGCGTCGTCCAGAAACAATGAAAACCCTTCGGGTTAAGCTCGAACGGCCTCCTCGCAACGGCGTTCGCCCGATGCCTATTTTCGTAGCAGGCTCCGTATGCGTCAGTTGATCGGCGGCGCACGCGGGGGTGGGAAATAATCCGCCGGAGTTGTGCCTGGCTCCGTACGCGCGCGGGTAGAATCCGCGGCCTTCATGGGTGTCGACGGCGGTGGGAAGCGCGCGATCAACATGGCGGTGCTCGTCGCCGCGCTGGGGTACTTCGTCGACATCTACGACCTGATCTTGTTCAGCGTCGTGCGCGTGAAGAGCCTCACCTCGATCGGTGTGACGGCGGATAGGACGCTCGATGTGGGTGCCTCGCTCCTCAACATGCAGATGACCGGGATGCTCATCGGGGGCATCTTGTGGGGCGTACTCGGCGACAAGCGCGGCCGGCTCTCGGTCCTGTTCGGCTCGATCGTCCTCTACTCGCTCGCGAACATCGCGAACGGCTTCGTGCACGACGTCTCGACGTACGGCTGGCTCCGACTGGTCGCCGGCATCGGGCTCGCCGGTGAGCTCGGCGCCGGTATCACGCTCGTGAGCGAGATCATGCACCGCGACCGCCGCGGCTTCGGCACGACGATCGTTGCCACCGTCGGGATGATCGGTGCCGTCGTCGCTTGGCTGGTCAGCGAGAACTGGGACTGGAGAGAGGCTTACTTCATCGGCGGCGGCCTCGGGCTCGCGCTCCTCGTGCTGCGCATCGGCGTCTACGAATCGGGCATGTTCGAGCAAGTGAAGGCGAGCGCGGTGTCTCGCGGCAACTTCCTCAGCCTGTTCACGTCGTGGAGCCGCGCGCGAAAGTACGTGTCCGTCGTCCTCATCGGAATCCCGATCTGGTTCGTCGTCGGCATCCTGATCACGTTCTCGCCCGAATTCGGCAAGGCAATGGGAATGGCGGAAGCGCCGACCGGAGGCCGCGCCGTTCTGTTCGCGTACATCGGCCTCGCGATCGGCGATCTCGTTAGCGGCGCGGCGAGCCAATTCTTTCGCAACCGCCGTCGAATCGTGTTCACGTTCCTCGCCCTCACGTCGGCGTGCGTCACGCTCTACTTTCTCTTCGGGAATCGATCGTTGTTCGTGTTCTACGCGATTTGCATGGCGCTGGGATTCGGCGCCGGATACTGGGCAGTGTTCGTGACGGTCGCGTCCGAGCAGTTCGGGACGAACATTCGTGCGACCGCGACGACCACCGCGCCGAACTTCGTGCGCGGCTCCGTCAATCTGCTCACCACCGCTTACCTGTGGGGCAAGCCGTCGCTCGGCGTCGTCGGGAGCGGCATCGCGGTCGGCGTCGTTACGCTCGCGATCGCGTTCATTGCGCTCGCCGGACTCGAGGAGACTTACGGCAAAGACCTCGACTTCGTCGAGCACTGACGCGCGCCCTACTTGGCGGCTCGAACGAGGCCGGACGCTGCCCGATCACGCACGACGCCAGCGCGGCCGACGCCATCAAGACGCTCATCGCCCGCTCTTCTCTCCGTCGCGGCGCGGCCGCGTGGCCTCCTCGAGGAGCGGCAGCTCCGACATCCTCACCGGTACGACTTGGAGATGGAGGTACGCCATCTCGTCCGTCGACCGCGGGCCGTGCACGACGCGCTTCGGCGGGACGTTCGGGTTCCGCGGGTTGTCGGCGGAGTTGTCGTAGGTGAACGTCGCCTCGATCGTCGTCCCTTTCGGGAGCTTCACGGGCGAGGCGTAGCGATACTGCCCTTGCCAGTTGAAGTCCCAGTTTCGAATCCAGAGAAGCGCGACGCGCGAACCGTCCGGGAGCTTCGCGGATGCCTTCACGTCTCGACAGAGGAAGTGCGCGTGCGGCGCGATGCCGATCGCTTCGAGATCGATCGGGGTGATGAACGACTTCGACACGACGTACGCTTTTTCGCCCGGTTGGATGTCGATGCGCGCCGAGCTGAGGGAGATCGCCGTGACGACGCGCGCCGGCGGAACCTTCGAGAAGTGGAAGGCGACCGTGGATCGCTCGGTTTCCGGCTTGCCCGTCGGATTGAAGTGCGTTTGGATCACGAGGTCTGCCCCTTTCGGAAGGAGCTTGCCCGTTCCGTCTGGAAAGGCGCGGGCCACGGCACCCGGCGCCCAGCCGCCGAGCAGATCGGAGGGCACGAACATCGAGCCGGCGAAACCCGTCAATCCGAGGCGCTGGTCCGCGGCGTCGAGACCGCGCGCGCGACCGGTCGCGTAGGCCGCCAGGCGGACGTGGTGCACGACTCGGCGATTGCTCGGCCGGAATTCGACGGCCGTCACCCAGCGATCCGCGTCGAGGTCGAGCGGGACGACGAAGCAGCGAAAGACGTCGCGTCCCTCGGCGGGAACGCTGAACGCCTCCGGCATCTGCACGACGAGGTCCGGCTCGCCGAGCTGCCAGGCAAGTACGCGTTCGAGATCGGACAATCGCGTGTCACGAAGATCAGAGTGGTCGCTTTCGCGTTGCCCCGCGCGAGGAGGTCTTGCTTTCGCCCGTCGGCGTCACGGGCAGCGCGAAGTGCATCGAGATCCGGCGCCGCGCACGCAACGAGCACGAGCGTGGTCAGCGCGGCGGCGATCAGGTTCTTCATCGAACGACTCCCCTCGGAGCCGAGAAGGTACCGCTCTCGCTCCGAAACGGTCAATCATTCGTGGCGGAGCGCTTCGATCGGATCGAGGCCGGCGGCGCGCCAGGCCGGGTAGATTCCGAAGATCATGCCGACGAGCGCGGAGATGCCGAACGCGAGGATCAACGAGAACGGCGTGATGATCGTCCGCATTTCGGCGAAGTGGGTCACGAGGACCGGAATGACGACGCCCAAGACGACGCCGACCAATCCTCCCGCGACCGAGAGCACGACCGTCTCCACGAGGAATTGTGTCACGATGTGCCGGCGTTTCGCGCCGAGCGCCCGGCGGATCCCGATCTCGCGGGTTCGCTCGGTGACGCTCGCCAACATGATGTTCATGATGCCGATGCCGCCGACGAGCAGCGAGATCCCGGCGATCGACCCGAGCACGATGTTGAAGATGCGCTTCGTCGCTTCGGCACGTCGTAGAAGCTCGAGCGGCACGAGAAGATCCCAGTCCTGCTTCTTGTGGAATCGCTCGAGCATTTCCCGCAGCGCCGCGGCCATCGGCTCGACGAGCCCGGTGTCGGCCACGCGAACTTGCACTTGGTGAAGCTCGACTCGCTCCATGTCGCGCGAGCCCGACGAGATCTTCATCGTGACGCCACCGAAGACTTCGCGAGCCGTCGTCAACGGCAGGTAGACGTCGCTCGAGTAGTCGATCGTGCCGGACGCCGTCGTCGAGATCTTCTTCGGCGCCATCACGCCGATGACCTTGAAGTACTCGCTGCCCAATTTGAGCACGGCGCCGATCGGATCGTTGAAAACGAACAGATCTCGCGCGATGCCGGCTCCGACCACGCAAACGGGCGCTCGCTCGTGGAGGTCTTGCGGCGTGAGGAACCGTCCCGCGGACACCGGGTACTGGCTCATCTCCGCGAACCAGGGCACGGTGCCGAGGATCCGCCCGTCGGTCCGCCGGTCGAGAAACCGAATGTCCTTTCGCAGTTCCCAGACCGGAACGACGACGTCGACTCCGGGGAACGACAACGCGATCCGTTCGGCGTCTTCGTAGGTGAGGCCATACTCGACGACGCGCGACCGCTCGGCCGTGGCGCTCTGGCTCTCGGGCGGCTTGACGCTGCGGATGATGATGTTCGTGGAGCCGAGCGCGCGGATCTGCTCCTGCGCTTCGTAGCTCGCTCCCTCGCCGATCGACAACATCGCGATCACCGAGCAAACGCCGAAGACGATGCCGAGCACCGTCAACAGCGAGCGAAGCTTGTGAAGGGCGAGGCTCTTGAGTCCGAGCCGGACGACTCGCAGCAGCCGATTCACGCGGGTGCCGGCGGCGGCGGTTCGTTGCGCCGCAAGGAGTCCACGCGGCCGTCGCGCAGGCGCAGAACTTTGTGGGCACGCGCGGCGACGTGGTCCGCATGCGTGACCACGATGAGGGTCTTGCCTTGACGGTTCAGCTCGGCGAGGAGGTCGAGGATCTCGCGTTCGGTGACGGAGTCGAGGTTTCCGGTCGGCTCGTCGGCGAGGATGATGAGCGGGTCGTTCACGAGAGAGCGCGCGATGGCGACCCGCTGCTGCTGACCACCCGAAAGTTGAGGTGGCCGATGCTCGAGGCGCTCGCCGAGCCCGAGCTTCGTCGCCAGCTCGATCGCGCGCTCGCGGCTCGGGCGCGCCTCCCAGCCCTGGTAGAAGAGCGGCACTTCGATGTTCTCGACGACCGTGAGCTGTGGAATCAGGTTGAACGACTGGAAGATGAAGCCTATCTTTCGGCTTCGGATGTCCGACAGCGCGTCGTCGTCGAGGATCGCGACGTCGTCGCCGCCGAGGAAGTAGCTTCCACTCGTCGGGCGATCGAGGCAGCCGAGCAGGTTCAACAGCGTCGACTTGCCGGATCCCGACTGGCCCATGATCGCGAAGAAGTCCCCCTCGTCGAACGCAACGGAGACGTCTTGCAGAGCGGTAACCGTGGCGTCACCCATCTGGTAGTGCTTGGTCAGCCCGACGATCTCAGCGATGGGCACCCGGGCCTCCAGGCACGCCGTCGCCGCCTTGGCCTTGCGGACGACGGTTTCGCATCTTCTCGCGCTCCTCGGGGGTCATGCTCTCGAATCGCTTGCGCATCTCGTCCGTCATGGCCGGACGCTGGCCTTTGCGCTTTCCACCAGATTCGTCGCCGCCGTCCGGCTCGGACTTCGCCTTGACCTCGGGCAGCCGCGCGCCCGGCGGAACGGGCGGCAGATCGTCCGGCTTGTTCGACGTCGGCTCTCCGTTTCGCGGCGACACTTTCGACTCTCCGCGCGATTGCACACCGGACAAGATCACGCGCTCGCCCTCGCTGAGCCCCGCGACGACTTGCACGAACTTGTCGTTGTGCGTTCCGATGTCCACGTTGCGGTCCTCGACGGTGCCGTCGTCGTGAAAGACCGATCCGAAGTGCTCCTTGCCCTTCGTGACGATCGCTTGAATCGGGACGTGTAGGACGTCATGCAGTTCCTCGACGATGATCTCGACGCTGCACGACATCCCGGGGCGCAGCATCGTCGTGTCCCCGACGAGCGACACCTCGGTCGTATACACTTTGAGGTCGGGGTTGAGCCACGATTGCTGCGTATCGGGAAGAAGCGCCACCTTCGTGACGCGACCGCGGAACGGCGTCTTCGGCAGCGCATCGATCGACACGATCGCATCGAGCCCTTCCTTCACGCGATCGAGCGCCGATTCGTGGATCTTCGTGTCCGCGATCATGTGGCCGATGTCCGGAAGCGTGACGATCGTCTCGCGCTCGCGGACGGACGCGCCCTCTTGAAGCGGCTGGTCGTTTCGGCCCATTCCACCGCCCCGGGAATCGTTCGACGCATAGACGACCATTCCCGCTTGCGGCGCCTTGATGGTCGCTTTGTTGATCTGGTCGATCCATTTGTCGAGCCGGGCCTTTTCGAGCTCGGCTGTTGCCTTCTTCGCCTTGAGATCCGCGTCGAGGTTGACCAGCGCCGCATCTCCGCGCTGCTTGACGCGCTCCAGCTCGGCATTCTTCTCCTGGGCCTGGGCTTCGAGCTTGCGAATGTCCTTGGGCTGCGTGTAGGTCTTGAGCACGTCCATCTTCCGATTGGCGATGCTGAGGTCGAGCTCGCACTTCGTGACGGCGAGCTTGTCGGCGTCCAGTTCGCTCTTGCTGATGAAGCCTTTGGCCTGGAGCTTCTGCGACCACTCCCACCGGTCCTTGGCGCGCTTCAGCTCTTGGTCCGCCAGCTGAATCTCCGCTTGCGTTTGTTCGATGGCTTGAGGCGCATCGCCTTTGGCGTACTTCTCGAGATCCTTCTCGGCGAACTCGGCGTCGAGCGTTGCCGTGGTGATCGCGCTCTCGTTCTGGCTCTTTTGGATGTCGAACGTCTTCTGCGCCTGAACCCAGGCGGCGTTCGCGCGCTCGGAGGTGATCTCCTGCTGCGCTTTGCTTTCGAGGAGCTTCGAGACGTCCAGCTCCGCGATGATGTCGCCTTCCCTCACCATCGTCCCTTCCGGGATCAGCTTGAGGATCGTGTTTTGGCCCTCGAGCTGCGATTGGATCTTCACGGGCTTCTCGGATCGAATGCTCCCCGTCTCGACGACGCTCACGCGAAGATCGCCCTTCGTGACCAAGAACGTCGCTTCCGGTGACGACGATCCAGCGGTGTTGCGGCTGAACATCCAGATGCCGAGCGGCAAGCCGATGATGGCGATCACGGCGAGTCCGATCCATCGCCGCCGCGCGCCGGCGCGGGCAGCATTCGACGA
This sequence comes from Planctomycetota bacterium, assembly GCA_016178505.1. GTDB lineage: Bacteria > Planctomycetota > JACOTG01 > JACOTG01 > JACOTG01 > JACOTG01. The sequence continues at coordinate 26,400 of JACOTG010000014.1, read as the reverse complement.
TGGCGCGTTAGGGCTCGGCGTGGGCGAGGGGTTCGAGCGAGTCGTCATAGCGAAGTCCTGTGGGTTCGAGTTGGAGCACCCCTGCGTCGCGCAAGAGCGCAAGTCGACCAATCCTGTTATCAACGAGAGCCCGCGTCAATGCATTCTGTGCGTCGACCAGCGCGCTTTGGGCCTCGAGGACGTCGCGCGTCTCGGCGCGTCCGGCCTGTTGCAGCAGCGCGGTCGACTCGATTCGCGTCTCGGCGAGCTTCACCGACTTGGTCTGGATGTCGAACGATTGGCGCGCGGCTTCGAGTTGGCGCACCGCGGCGCGCACTTCTTGGCGAACCGAGTCTTCGGACTGATCCGCGAAACGGTGGGCCTGCTCGAGGTTGATCAACGCCGTTCGATACGAGTTCCTCTCCGAGACGCGATTCAGCGGTAGGTCGAGGCTGACGTTCGCGGTGTACTGCGTGTTGTTGAACTCCGGCTTCGTCACCGTGTTCCCCGCGCTTTGGACGTTTGCCGTGAACGAAATGTCGAGACCCGCTTGCAGCGCGTTCTCCGCCACCACGATCTTGCGTGACGCATCGTCGACTTGTTCGACGGCGTTCTTGAGATCGAGTCGCGAATGGAGCCCGACGACGACCGCCGATTCGGCGTCGATCGTCGTCGACGACAGGCCTCTCGCGCGCAGCCGATCCAATTCGCCGAGGTCGACCTCGATCGGCGCGCCGGGAGGCAGCCCGAGGAGCACGAGGAAATCGTCGACCGCGGACTCGTACGCCTCCTGCGCGGCAATCACGCGGTTTCGCGCCTTCAGCTCGTCCTGTTGTGCTTGGTCGACTTGGAACACGGGGATGCGCCCCGCCTCCGCCAGCGACTCGGTTCGCTCGCGGGCCAGTTCGAGGTTCCTGAGGTTCGACCGTTCGTTCTCCACTTGGTCATGCGCTTGGAGGACGCGGTACACGCCGTCCGTCACCTGCACGGCGAGCGTTTGGCGGAAGCGCTCGTAGTCGCGCACGGCATAGAGGGAGTTTCGTTCTGCTTGGACGAGCGGTTCGCGCACGACCGCTTCGCCGGCGCCGCGCAAGAGCGGTTGCGTCAGCGCAAACGTGAGGAACGACGTGTCGCTGCGTTGAGACGGGTGCGTGATGATTCGCAGGAAATCGTTGCCGAGCGTCGTGACCATGCGAAGGCCCGTCGCAAACGTGCGGCTGAATCCGGTCGACGATTGGACGGATGCGGACTTCACGTCGTCGTGGTTGCGCTCGCCGGTCGCCGAGACGAGCCCGAACCACTGGTTCTCGAAATCGAACCGCGCCAGCGTCAGCGCCAGCGCCGAGACGAACACCAACTCGCCGCGCCTCTGCAGATCGCGGTTGTTCTCCGCCGCGACGTCGAGGCAATCCTCGAGCGTCAGTCGCCGCGCGGGCGGCGTCACCTTCGGCTGCACCTCCGCCGGCGCCGGCATGTTCTCGAGCGTCCGGCGCAGCGACGTCAGCGGCGGATCGATGGAGAACGGGCGCGACGCGCCGAGGGCTTCCTTCTGCTTGTCGGCGACGATTTCGTACGCCTCGCGATCGGCGCGCTCGCGATACGCTGCCGCGCTGCATCCGGCAGCCAACCCGGCGAGCGCAAAGACCGCAATCGCTCGAAGAGAGTGCATCACCCGTTGGCCTTTCGTCCGCCCGGAGGCGCGAAGTCCTGGATCACGACGGGCGTCGGCTTGCCGAATGCCTCGAGATCCTTGCCCATCGCGGCCGCGTCGCCGACGACGAAGATCGTGAGATCGGATGGGCGGAGGTACTTTCGCGCGGCCGAGGCGACGTCCTCCGGCTTGACTGCCGAATAGCCCTCGAAGGCGCGGCGGTCCCAGTCGTACGGCAATCCCTCGAACTCGAGCCGCATCAGCCGCACCACGTTCTGCACCGGATCGTCGAATCGGTTCACGAAGCCGTAGAGCACCGACTCGCGCGCCGTCTCGAACTCGTTCTTCGAAATCGCGCCGCTCTGCATCTTCTCGATCTCCTCGAGGATCAGCGCCACGGCTCGACCGGTCGATTCGGTTTTCGTCTGCACCGTCGCGCGGAAGAGGCCGAGATCGCGATCGCCGATGGGGTAGGCCGAGCGCGCGCTGTACGCGAGACCTTCGTCCGATCGCACACGCTCCGTGATCCGCGACGAGAACGAGCCTCCGCCGAGGATGCGATTCATGAGGTCGACCGCATAGCGATCGGGGTTGTCGCGCGAAATTCCCGGGTGCCCGACCGCGATGTTGCTCTGGGTGATCGGGCGGTTGACGACGTAGACGCCGGGTCGCGGCGCGCCCGTCGCCTTCGGAAGCGGCGGCAACGGCAATGGCGCGGCCGGCTTCGGGAGCGCTTCGAGGGCCTTTTCGAGCTTCGCGGCGACGTCGGTTCTCCGGAAGTCGCCGACGGCCGTGATCCAGAGATTGTCGGGTCGGACGATTCGCTCGTGGTAGGCAACGAGATCGTCGCGTCCAATTGCGTTCAGCCGCTCCGGAGTGAGCATGAAGCCGCGCGGGTGAGATTCGCCGTAGAGAAGCCGCGTGTATTCTCGGTCGAGGATCACACCCGGGTTGTCATTGCGGTGCCACAGACCGAACAGTCCGCGGCGCCGTGCCAGCTCGAGCCGCGCCGGATCGAATGCGGGCCGGGTCAACACCTCGAAGAAGAGCGCGAAGGCCTCGTCGAAGTCCTTCGAGAGGACGTCGAGGCTCGCCGTGATCGACTCGTCGCCCGCATTCACGGAAACGCGCGCGGCGAGGAATGCCAAGCGATCGTCGAGAGCTTGCGCGGCGTGAAGCGCGGTGCCACCGTCGCGCATCTGCGATGCCGTCAGATCCGCGACGGCGAGCGTCGCGGGAGTTTCGTAGGCGGATCCGCCTCGCAGGATGGCTTCGATGCGAATCAGCGGAAGACGATGATCCTCTTTGAGGAAGATCACCGTGCCCGACGACAGAACGGCTCGTTCAACGGCGCCACTTGCGGGGCCGATCTCGGGGAACCGTGGAGCGAGGGGCTCTCCCTTGAGCCGCGTCACCGTCTCGAATCCGGACGAGTGTACGTCGCCGCGCCCGCCCTTGAATCGATCGGCGGCGCTCTCCTGTGCACGCGCGGAGATCGCCCAGGCGCCGAGCGCAAAGAACACCACGAGCGGAATCGCGATTTCGTGGAGAAGGGTCGTCGTCATTGGGGTTGCCCTTCGCTCGCCTTTCCGCTCTTTCGATCGACGTTCTCCGCTCGCGGGCGCGAGTCTTTTTCGGAGCGCAGGATGCCCACGGTGCGGCGATCGCGTCGCAACCATTCCGCAGCCGCCTTGCGAACGTCCTCCGAGGACACGGCCTTCATCGCTTCCTGTTCCCTGAACAAGTAGTGCCAGTCGCCCGCGAGGTCCTCGGCGTCGGCCAGCGCGCCGGCGATTCCGAAATTGCTGGTGAGTCGACGAACGGCTTCCGCGTCGATGGAGTTACGCACGCGACCGAGTTCCTCGTCGGTCGGCGGCTCGGTCGCGAGTCGCTCGATCTCCTCGGTGAGCGCGGCCTCGAGATCCTCCGGCGAGCTTTCCTTTGCCGGCGACGCCGAAACGGTGAACAGGCTCGGATAGCGCTGCGCGCGTGACGACGCAAACGCGCCGAGCGCGACCTGCTTCTCGACCACGAGCCGCTTGAACAGGCGCCCGGTCCCTCCGCCGCCGCCTCGGCCGCCGCCGCCGCCCGAAAGAACGCGGGCGGCCACTCGCAGCGGATACGACGCAGGGTCGCCGGCCGCGGGCGAAGGGTACGCGATCGTCACGGACGGAGCCGCGTCTGCGGTCATCTCGATTCGCCGCTCGCCGCGATGCGGAGGTTCCTCGGTGATGGCGCGGCGCGGCGGCGGCTGCGCGGGGATTGGCCCAAAGTACTTTTCGACGAGCGCGATCGTCTTCTTGGGATCGAGGTCGCCCACGAGCACCGCGACGCAATTGTTGGGCGCGTAATACGTGCGGAAGAACTGCAGCACCTCGGCGCGCACGGTCGCGTCGATGTCCGTCGGCCAGCCGACGACGGGGTTGCGGTACGGATGCGCGGCAAACGCCGTCGCGTCGAACGCCTCGCGGAAGCTCGCGTGCGGTTGCGTGTCCGTTCGAAGGCGGCGCTCCTCGTGGACGACGTCGCGCTCCGAGTAGAACTCTCGGAAGACCGGATTCGCGATGCGATCCGCCTCCAGATAGGCCCACACCTCGAGCTGGTTCGATGGCAGGGTCACGTAGTACTGCGTCGAATCTTCTCCGGTCGATGCGTTGAGCCCGTCGCCGCCGAGGCGTTGATAGATCTGCCACAGCTCGTCCTTCACGACGAACTTCTTTTGGTCGGCAGTCGCGGCCTCGATCTGCTTCGTGAGATCCGCGATCTTCGCCTCGTCCGGTTTGGTGAACGGCGCGCGACGCTTCGCCAGCTCGGCGTCGCGCTCAGCGAAGAGGCGATCGAGCTTGTCCATGATCGGCACTTCCGAGTCGTGGCTGGTGGTCCCGAACGTGCGCGTTCCCTTGAACATCATGTGCTCGAGAAGATGCGCGATTCCGGTTTGGCCCTTGGGGTCGTCGACGGCGCCCACGTGGAAGCGGAGGTAGGTCGCCACCGTGGGACTGTCGTGACGCTCGACGAGCAGAAGGCGCATTCCGTTCTGGAGCGTGTGCTTGACGACCTCCAGCTGGGCAACGCCGTCGGCGCTCGCGGACGGAGAACCGAACAGCGAGGAAACGCCGATCCCGAGCGCGGCTGCGCCCGTTTTTCTCGAAATGTGCATTCGATCCTGCTCGCCCTCGTCGGCCCGCTCGTTTTCGAAGCCCCTACTAACCCGACCCCGGTCGATCGGTCGCGGAGCCGATCGCTTCGTCGGCCTCGTTTTCTTCTCGTCTCTCATCGAGGCATCCCAGGGGCCGTGCGCTCGAATCCGCGCGCCACTCTCTCCAGGCTCGAGTCCAACTCCGCACGCTCGAACGGGCGCCCGCCCACGACCGTCCATTCGATCCGCTTCAAGTTCGAGATGTCGCGCAACGGATCGGCCGACAGGACCAGGAAATCGGCGAGCTTTCCCTCTTCGACCGTTCCCAGTCGATCGTCCACGCGCAACGCCTTCGCCGCGAGGCTCGTCGCCGAGAGCAGCGCCTGCGCCGGAGTCTCGCCCGCGCGCACGAGCAGCCGGAGCTCTTCGTGCAGGCTGAATCCGGGAACGACATACGGGTTCGGCGTGTCCGTTCCGGCGATCACGCTTGCTCCAGCGCGCACGAGCGTGCGGACGAATTCGAGTCGCTTGGGAAACGCCGCGCGAAGGTCTGCTTCGTCTTCCCGTCGCGCCGCATGCAGCGGATGAACCTGCTCCACCCACAGCCCCCGGCGATAGAGCGGATCGATGAAACGGAGGTTCGGGTCGGCGTCGAAGTCTGCGCGCTCGGCGTTCGCCCAGCGCTCCTCGAGGAAGAGCGTCGGACAATGAAACGTGCCACGACTCGCGGAAAGCCACGCCAGCTCCTGCAGCTTTTTCGGATCGGCGGCCTGCCACCAGCACGCGACCGTGCGGTTGTCGACCGCAGAAAGCTCCGCGTCCGACATCGCCTCCCGACGGACGCCGTAGAGGGCCACGCCCGTCATGTGCTCGATGCCGTCCATTCCCATGAGGATCGCTTCGCGCGCGTCCATTCCGGCGGGCACGTGGCCCGTCACGGGCAAGTGATGTGCGTGGGCCTCGTCGATGACGGCGCGCAGGACGTCGCGCGAGAGACCGTTGTAGACCTTGATGACGTTCATGCCTTCGTTCGCGAGTCGGGCAACCTCTCGGTGCGCCTGCTCCGGAGTCTCGATCGCTAGCGAACCGGCCCACGCCGGCGTCGGCCCATCGAGAATCGGACCTGCGATGAAGAGCCGCGGCGCGGGCACGCGAGAGCGCTCGGCTTCGTCACGATAGAAGAGGATCGTCCGCTCGTAGTTGCCGAGGTCGCGCACCGACGTGACGCCGTTCGCGAGGAAGAGAGGATAGAAGTTCGAGTTGTGCAGGTGCACGTGCATGTCGAACAGACCGGGCACGACGAAGCGTCCGGCTCCGTCTATTCGGCGCGCGTCGGCGGGGACGGCGATCTCGGATCGCGGGCCCACGCGCGCAATGCGATCGTCCTCGACGAGGAGGGTGACGTCGTGACGCGGGGGGCGACCGGTGCCGTCGACGAGCGTCACGCCGACGATCGCGAGACGGCGCGGCGAAGCGGCGGCCGCAACGAGGGGACCGAGCGCGACGGCGGCGAACGCCGCTCCGAGGGATCGGGCCGCCCGGTGACGGAGTCTTCGCATCCCGGTTCCTACGCTCCTCTCGCGACTCGGTTCAATTCCCAGTCCAGCCCCTTCGTTGAACGAACTCTCGATTATATGCGACCGAGGTCCGATCACTCATGGCGTAGTGCCTCGATCGGGTCCATTTGTGCCGCCCGCCAGGCGGGGTAGATCCCGAAGATCATTCCGACGATCGCGGAGATCGCGAACGCGAGGACGAGGGACGGCGGCGTGATGATCGTTCTCATGTGGGCGAATCGCGTCACGAGGAATGGGATGACGATGCCGACGATGAGACCGACGACGCCCCCCGACACCGAAAGCACGACGGTCTCGACGAGGAACTGCGTGACGATGTGCCTGCGCTTCGCGCCCAGCGCGCGGCGAACGCCGATCTCGCGAGTGCGCTCGGTGACGCTCGCGAGCATGATGTTCATGATGCCGATGCCGCCCACCAAGAGCGAGATCCCTGCGATCGAGCCGAGCACGATCTCGAAGATGTGCTTCGTCGCCTCGGCGCGACGCAGGAGCTCGAGCGGCACGACGAGATCCCAATCGTCCTTCTTGTGGAACCGCAACAGCATCGTGCGCAGCGAGTCGGCGATCGGCTCCACTCGATCCTGCCCGGAGACGCGAAGGAGGACTTGGCTCAACTCGATGCGCTCGCGCTCGCGCGTCCCGGTCGAGACCGTTTGGATGACCTGACCGTAAGTCTCGCGAGCCGACGTGAGCGGGAGGTAAACGTCTTGCGCATACTCGATCGTGCCCGACGCCGTCGTCGAAACGCGCTTCGGCTCCATCACGCCAACCACTCGAAAGTACGCGCTGCCGACGCGCACGACGCGGTCGAGCGGACTCTCGAGGCGGAAGAGCTCGCGCGCGATCCCGTCGCCGAGCACGCAAACGCTCGCCTTCTCGTCGAGATCGGATCGAGTCAGGAATCGGCCACGAGCAACATGGAACTGCGTCATTTCCGCGAACCAGGGCACGGTCCCCACGACGTGGCCGTCGGATCGCCGGTCGAGGAAACGAACGTCCTTCCGCAGCTCCCACACGGGAACGACGACCTCCACGCCGGGGAACGAAGTGCCGATGCGCGACGCATCGTCGAAGGTCAGGCCATACTCGACCACGCGGGCCCGCTCGGCGCTCGCGCTCTGGCTTTCGGGCGGCTTCACGCTGCGAACGATGATGCTCGTCGCGCCGAGCGCGCGAATCTGTTCTTGCGCCTCGTAGCTCGCACCCTCGCCGATCGAGAGCATCGCGATCACGGAGCAGACTCCGAACACGATTCCGAGCACGGTGAGAAGCGAACGGAGCTTGTGGAGCGTGAGGCTCTTCACCCCCATTCGAACGACCCGCAGCAACCTCGCGAACACGTCAGTGGTTCCCGTCGTTGGAGCCCGTCTGCGAGTTGCCGTTCTGGTTTGGATCTTCTTGCGTTTGCGCGGGCTTTGGCGCCGTCGACTTGTGGCTGCTCTTCTTCGGCGTCTTCGAGTGCTTCTTCTTGGGTTTCGCGCCCGCGTCACGACCGGCGCCGTCGTCCGGCTCGGCCGAATCGACGTCGGGCTCGACGCCGTCTCGGGGAATCGGCTGCACGGAGGAGCCGCCGGGGCGCGGAACCGTCTTCGATTCTTCCGGCGGTGGCGGTGGAGCGAGAAGCACTCGATCGCCTTCCGCGAGCCCTTTGGTGATGACGACGAACTCTTCGTTGTGCTCGCCGACCTCGCCCGCGCGAGGCTCCGGCACGCCGCCGGCACCGACGACGAACGCCACGTGCTCGTTGTCTCGCGGCTGAACGGACTGAACGGGCACGTAGAGCACATCCGTCAAGTCGTCGGCCACGATTTCGACGCTGCACGACATACCCGGACGAAGCATCGACGTGTCTCCGGCGAGGCGGATTTCCGTGGTGTAGACCTTCAAGTCCGGGTTCAGCCAACTCGACTGCGCGTCGGGAAGAAGCGCCACACGGTTGACCTTTCCATGAAACGGCTCGCTCGGGAGGGCGTCCACGGTGACGATGGCCGGCTGCCCTTTCTTCACGCGGTCGAGCGCCGACTCGTGAACTTTGACGTCGGCGATCATCTTCGAGAGGTCGGGCAGCGTGACGATCACCTCGTTCTCGCGCACGTTCGCACCCTCTTGGATTGGCGACTCCGTGCGGCTCGAGCTTCGGCTCGACGGATTCGTCGTGGCGTAGACGACCATGCCGGACGCGGGCGCGTGAATCGTGGCCTTCTTGAATTGGTCCTCCCACTTGTCGAGGCGGATCTTCTCGAGCTCGTTGGCCTCTTCCTTCGCCTTCAGGTCCGCGTCGGTTTGCGCAAGCATCGCCGCGGCTCGTTGCTTCACCCGCTCCAGGTCGGCCTTCTTCTCCTCGGCGCTCGCTTGAAGCCGCTTCAGCTCTTTGGGGTTCGTGTACGCTTCGAGGACCCGCGCTTTGCCCTTCGCCAGCTCGAGGTCGAGTGTCCGCTTCTTCACCGCGAGACGATCCGCCTCGAGCTCGCTGTCGCTGATGTAGCCGTTGGCCGCGAGCTTCTCCGACCATTGTGAACGATCGATCGCCCGCTTCAGCTCCTCGTCGGCGATCGCGATGTCGCCCTGCGCATCGCGCTGCTGTTGCGGCCAGTCGCCGTCGCGATACTTCTCGAGGTCCTTGTCGGCGAACTCGGCATCCAGCTCCGCAGCCTTGATCAAACTGTCGTTGATGTTGCGCTGGATGTCATAGGCTTCCTTCGCCTGCACGTACGCCGCACGAGCCTTCGCCATCGCCATCTGCTCTTGCTGGCGGCGCTCGACGATGTTCGACGCGTCCAGCTCGGCGATGACGTCGCCTTCCTTCACGTACGTTCCTTCCGGCAGCAGCTTCAGGATCGTGTTCTGGCCCTCGAGCTGCGCCATGATCGAGATCGGCTTCTCGGAGCGAATGGCACCGGTCTCGACGAAGCTGATGCGGAGGTTGCCGCGCGCCACGGTGAACGTCTCGTCGACACGCGACGAGTGCGCGACGCTGCCGCCGAAAACCCAGATCCCCAGCGCGATGACCAGGACCGCGATCCCGGCGACCAGCACTACCCGGCGGTTAGGGCCGCGGGGGGATGAGTGCGGCGAGCGAGTCGTCATAGCGCAGACCTCCGGATTGCACATGGAGCGTGCCGCTGTCTCTCAAGAGCTCGAGCTTCGCGATCGTGTGCTCGACGAGGGCACGAGAAAGCGCGTTTTGCGCGTCGACGAGCGCCGACTGCGCGTCGAGCACGTCGCGCGTCGTCGCGCGACCGGCTTCGAGGAGCATGTTCGTGGAACGGATGCGAATTTGAGCGAGCTTCACGGCCGAATTCTGGATGTCGAATTGGACGCGCGTTTCTTCGAGGCGACGAATCGCCTCTCGCACTTCCTGCTTGATCGCGTCCTTCGTTTGGTCCGCCTCGCGCTCGCGCTGATCGAGTCCGACGAGGCTGGCTCGATAGGCATTGCGCTCGACCATGCGATTGAACGGCAAGTCGATCTTCAACTGCCCGGTCCAGTTCGTGTCGTTGAGCTGGACCTTCGTGGTCGTGTGTCCCTTCGTGCCGGCGCGTGCGGTGAAGACGATGTCGATTCCGGCCTGGAGAGCATCCTCGGCGACGACGATCTTCCGCCTTGCGTCGTCCGCCTTGTCGCGTGCGACTTGGAGGTCGAGGCGCTCGCGCAATGCCACCGTCACGGCATCCGGGGCCTCGACGGCGACCTCGTCGAACCCTTTCGACAACAGCCTCTGGATGTCGCCTTCCGACAACTCGATCGGAGCGTCGGTGGGGAGGCCGAGGAGCAGCTTTAGATCGTCGAGCAACGAGTCGTAGGTCTCCTTCGCCACGATGAGTCGGTTCTTCGCGCGCAGTTCGTCCTGCTTCGCTTGGTCGACCTCGAATCGCGGCAGGCGACCTGCCGCCGCCAGGATTTCGCTCCGCTTGCGCGACAACGTCAGCCGGTCGAGGCTCTGCTGCTCGTTCTGAACCTGATCGCGTTGCTGCTGCAGCCGATAGACCGCAGCCGTGATCTTCACGGCCAGATTCTGACGAAATCGCTCGTAGTCGCGCACGGCGTAGACGCAGTCACGCTCGGCCTGGACGAGCGGCTCGCGGATGACGGCGGCACCGGCGCCGCGGAGCAACGGTTGGTTCAAGACGAGATTGATGAACGAGACGTGCTCGCGACGTCGGAAACGGTTCCGGGAGATGACGAACGGAATGGCACGCAAGAAATCATTGCCGACCGAGAGCAGGGCTCGCAGTCCCGTCGAGAACGCGTGCGTGACGCCGGTCTCGACGTGGGTTCCACTGTTGTCGCTCGCAGGAACGTCGGGAGAGAGCCGGATGTCGCTGGCCGGGATGTTGCCGAAGTTCGGTTTCAGTGTCTGCTGCACGCGCTCGGCCGTGGCGGAGACCATCCCGAAGTAATGATCCTCGAATTCGAACCGGGCAAGGCTCACCGCAAGTGCAGACAGGAAGACGATCTGCTTCTGGCGGATCAAGTCGCGGTTGTTCTCCGCTCCAGCATCGAGGCATTGTTCGAGGTTGAGCACCAGGGGCGCAGGCGGCTGGCTGGTCGGAGCGACGAGATCGGCGACTTCCAGCTCCTCGCGAAGCGACTCGAGGGGTGGGTCGATGCTGAACGGGCCCGATTGGCCGAGTGCCACGACTTGCTTCTCGGCGACGATCGCATACGCATCACGATCCGCTTGTTCTCGGTAGTGCGCGGCCCCGCATCCGACGACAGCGAGACTCAGCATCGCCGGAACGAGCCGCCGAGCCCAATGGAATGCACGATCCACGATCCGGTCGACCGCACGGATCGTGCCGCGAGCCGTGGATTCCGACGGATGGTGGAGATCGTCGGACGGGGCTATCGGGGGCGACTCGCGGCGTGCCCTCGAGGCGCCAATCGGAAAACGAGTTGCAGCGACGACGGTGCCGGCCACACGCCGCTCGGGACGCGCGAGATCGCGGAATCGACAGACGCAGCAGACCATCCGTTCATCCCGGCTCGAACCTCGTCACCGGAGACCACGCGCCTCGTTCTAGTTTCGGGTCTAGGAACTGAGAGGAGCTAGGTGTCCGGGTTGAGTACGCGCTCGAGGAACTCGCCGGTCTCGGTGGACACCTTGACGTACTCGCCCTGTTTGAGGAACAGCGGCACACGCACGATGAGCCCGGTCTCGAGCGTCGCTTCCTTGAAAACGTTGGTGACCGAGTCGCCTTTGACGCCGGGCGTCGTTTCCGTGACCTTCAGGACGACCGCCGAAGGAAGGTCGATCCCGAGCGCCTTGCCGTCGTGGAACGTGGCCATCACCTGCGTGTTCGGGAGCAGGTACTTCATCTGATCCTCGACGAGGTCGCTGGGCAACGGGAATTGCTCGTAGTTCTCGGTGTCCATGAAGACGTAGTCGCTCGCATCCTTGTACAGGTATTCGGATTTTCGGCGCTCGAGGAATGCGACATCGACCTCGTCATCAGCGCGAAGGCGCCGCTGGACGACCCGCTGGGTCTTCATGCTCTTCATGCTCACCTGAACCATCGCGCGCCAGTTCCCAGGCGTGATGTGCTGGCGATCCGTGACGACGTAGAGGTCACCCTCGACGTTCAGGACCATTCCCTTGCGGATCTCGGTGGCCTTCGCCACGGTACCTCCCTCCCGCCGACGCGCGGGCACAGTTCGACGTCAGTTTGCTCTTCACGGACCCCGTAGAGACCCGACACTGTAGCGTTTCGACGAGCCCTCCGGCAACCGCATTTTCGGCCGACGGCGCCTCGGACCTGAAACGGTGGACCGCGAGCACGTGGCCTTCCGTCGGCGTCGCGGGCGCGTCGACCGAGGCGCGGTTTCGGCCCGCGTGGGATTTTCCGGTGCGACTCAAGTCGGCTCTCTGAACTGTCCGATACCACGGACGAACGGAAGCCCCAGTCGGGCGTTTGCGCGCTCGACGAGCTTCGGGCAGGTCACGGATGAGTTCCTTGCGGCCGTGACCGCTCACGTCGTGGCGCGTCGTCCGGTGCCTCGTTGCGCGTCGTCCGGCAGTGATTTGTCAGGCGCACGCTGCAGCGCTGCACGCTGTCAAGTGGCGCAAGGAGTTGGTTGAGGTATCGAGGCATGGCCAGAGGCACCGTGAAGTGGTTCAACGAGAAGAAAGGGTACGGCTTCATCACCCAGGACAACGGACAGGACATCTTCGTCCACTACTCCGAGATCCAGGGCGAGGGTTTCCGCAATCTCACCGCCGGTGAGAAGGTGGAGTTCGAGGTCGCGCAGGGAGAAAAAGGTCCCCACGCCACGAACGTGACCAAAGGCTGAGTTTCGCCCGACCCGTTTTTGCGGTTGGCGTGACGATAGCCTGAGCATCGACCGGCTCGTGGGCCGTCTTGGCCGTCGATGCGGCCCGGATTGGGACGTCGCGGACTCCACAGTGCGTGCTCCGTTCGTATGCCGACGCGTTCGGGCTCAAGCTCCGATGCCTCGGCGACCGATGGTGTTCTGGGGCGGCAGCATCATTTCGTCACCACCGCCCGAGCGGAGACGTCGAAATGGGGAATCATCCGAGAGCACCACGCTGGCGGCGGCGGCTCCTGTTCGCTGCTCTCGCCGGACTCGCGTTATATGCCATCGCCGGCATTCCGCTGGACCAGTGGCGCGGGCTCCTGCCATCGGGTCCGAGCGCCGGGCGAACCCAAGTCGTCGTGCGCGGCTTCGACACCGTGGCGATGACGCGCCAGGAAATCCTCCTTCGCGCAAAGGTGCAGAAGGTCGATCCCCTCGGCCTCTACCCCGCCGTGTCCGGCGTGCGCGTTCTGTTCAAGCTGGACGACGACGTCGTCGCACAGGCACGAACCGCGGTCGACGGATGCGCAAGCGCGGACTGGCTGCCCCCGTCGGCAAGCGACTTCACTCTCTCCGCGTGCGTCGATCCGGAATCATCTTTCGCGGGTGAAGCTGCGACGCTCTTCGTCGGCGTGTACGATCCGGATGATCGATTCATCGCCGTCGACTTCGATGGAACGCTCACAAAGTCCTCCGGCCTCGCGCTCCCGTTCGAGGGACCGAAGTCTGCGATGCCGCAACCGCAGGCAGCGGTCGCCCTCACCGAAATCGCGAAGAGCTTCCACGTTCTCTACGTCACGAGCCGGGACGACCGCTCGATGGAGACCGTGAAGACCTGGCTTCGAGCGAACGGTTTCCCCCTCGGCGCCACGTTCTTCCGTGACTTCGAGCTGATCGAATCGCCCGCAGAGGAGTTTCGGTTCCACGAGCTTCGCCGCCTCCGATCTCTGTTCCCGCACATCCAGTACGGCGTCGGCGACGACGCGGCGGATGCGAGCGCATACGCCCGCGCGGGCCTCAGCCCCATCCTCTTGGGATCTTCCGCCTCGAGTTCCCTTCCCACCAATACGCGCATCGCTCCGACCTGGCTCGACGTCGAGAGCGCCATCCTCGAGCGTTGAGCACTCCGAAATCGCGGAGTTGTCGCGATTCGGAACGTCATCCGCGAACTGCAGATTCTGCACTAAACGCCGCGCACCTCTTCAGAAATCAGCCCGGACGGACGACGAAACCCTCCGCGCTTGACGATTCGCACGGAAACCGTCTACCACCGTGCAGAGCTTTCTTGACTCGCGCGAAAGGGGCGGATAGCATCCCGCCCGTTCGGGTCGAAGCGACAGATGGCAGTCGCGGTTGACATCGCGGCGATTCGATCGGGCGGTTCCGGGGATACCAATCTTGGTCATGGGCACACCAGCGGAAGGAGCATGGGCATGGCACAGGCGACGATGGGTATGTCTGTCGGCAACGGGAAGGCAAACAAGATGAAGACGGCGGGTGGAGCGTCGGCAAGCGTGAACGAGATCCTCCGCACGACGAAACAGGAGAAGGTCCGCTTCCTTCGCCTGCAGTTCACCGACATCCTCGGGCAGATCAAGAACGTCGAGGTTCCGGAGCGCCAGTTCGACAAGGCGCTCGACGGTGAAGTTCTCTTCGACGGATCCTCGATCGAAGGATTCGCGCGCATCGAGGAGTCGGACATGCTCCTCAAGCCGGATCTCTCCACGTTCGCGATCTTCCCGTGGGAAGCGAAGAACGGCGAAGGCCAAGGAAGGGTCGCGCGCATCATCTGCGACATCTACCACCCGAACGGCGAGCCGTTCGCCGGATGTCCGCGACAAGCGTTGAAGCGGGTCGTCGCGCGCGCCGCGAAGCTCGGCTACGCCACCGCCGCGGGCAGCGAGGCCGAGTTCTTCCTCTTCCATAAGAACGCGACCGGCGAGGCGACGACGATCACGCACGACTCCGGCGGGTACTTCGATCTCGCTCCGATCGACAAGGGCGAAGAGTGCCGCCGCGAGATCGTGAACGTGCTCGAGGCGATGGGCTTCGAAATCGAGGCCGCACATCACGAGGTCGCTCCCGGCCAGCACGAGATCGACTTCAAGTACCAAGACATGATCCGCACGGCCGACAATCTCTCCACGTTCCGCTTCGTCGTGCGAAAGGTCGCGCTCGACTTCGGCCTCCACGCCACGTTCATGCCGAAGCCGCTCTTCGGCGAGAACGGCTCGGGCATGCACACGCACCAGAGCCTCTTCCGCGACTCGAAGAACGCCTTCTACGATCCGAAGGGGAAGTGGCAGCTCTCGAAGGTCGCGCTGGCGTACATCGCGGGCCTGCTGCGCCACGCCCGGGGCTTCTGCGCGATCACGAACCCGCTGATCAACTCCTACAAGCGACTCGTTCCGGGCTACGAGGCTCCGACGCACATCACTTGGTCGGAGCGCAATCGTTCACCGCTCGCTCGCGTTCCCGATCGTCGCGGCGACGGAACACGCGTCGAGCTGCGCATGCCCGATCCGGCGTGCAATCCGTACCTCGCGTTCACGGTCATGCTCGCCTCGGGCCTCGACGGCATCGCGAACGGATGGGATCCGGGCGAGCCGGTCAACAAGAACATCTACAAGATGTCGTACCGCGAGCGTCGCAAACACCGGATCGACAGCCTGCCGGGCGATCTCAACGAGGCGCTCGCGCTGTTCGAGAAGGACGATGTGGTAAAAGAGGCGCTGGGTGAGCACGTCGTCGCGCACTTCCTCGAAGCGAAGCGCCAAGAGTGGCAGGACTACATCGCCCAGGTCCATCCGTGGGAGTTGGACCGCTACCTATCGCAGTACTGAGAGATCGACTGCGGCGTTTCGACGCGCAGTCCTGTAGTGAGGGGGTTCCAAACTACGTTTCGTGGGTTGGGACGGGCCTCGGCGCCGCACGCGCCGAGGCCTTCATTATTTCGGACCCGCTGCGATCGCCGGAGCGATCACTGGATCACGAATCGGCAGAAGTCGTCGTCGATCAGATTCGACGTTCCTTGCTGGAAAAGCTTGGCGATGACGGTGATCGGAGTGCCGACGAGACGCGGCGGAACGCCCGACGTCGGAATCCGTCGGCGAATCGTTCGCGTCAGGAGATGACCCGGCCGGAGCCGCCCGTTCTGGGGGCCGCCGAAGAGCCCGAGAAGGCGACCATGGTCGTCCCTCACCTCGACCTGACCCGTGATGTCGACCGGCGATGCACTGTGCGCCAGCGCCGAAACGTCGGCGACGAAGTCCGACCCGCGTGCCACGAGCAGCGTCTGCGGCTGGATGTGCACGTCCGCGGAGGAGAACGGCGAGTCGACCGAGAGAACGCTGGCAACCCACGCGATTCCATCGCCGTCGTCTTGCGCACGCAGCGTCGCGGACGTGGCGCCGTTCGGAATCAAGCCGGAGGATCCGTTCACGATCAACGAATCCCAGAAGGATCCGCCGCCCGGGCTCGCGTCGCCCGCGAATGCGTTTTGCGCCACGAACTGGCCGTCGACGTACGCAGAATCTCCGAGAGCAGGCTCGCCGTCACCGACGACGAACGCAACGGAGGCCATGGTCACCGACGGGCTCGCTTCGAACCCCGAGAACACGACGTCGGCGCCAGCCCCGTTCGAATTCAGCGTGGCGTTGCCGTCGTAGAGCAGGAGATCGAGGTTGGCTGCATCACGCAGTCCCCAGATGACGACGAGCGACGCGCCCTCCGTGGTCGGCGAGGCGTTCGGATCCGCCGTCCACGGATAGCCCGACAAGGAGTAACTGCCGTTGCCGGCGAGGTTCATCCAGCCGGTCACGTCGACCATGTAGGAGTAGTTGCCGGTCTGCGGTTGGTTCGGTGACGGCTGCGCTCCGATCAGCGTTCCCGTCACCGATGTTCCTGCGAACACGATCGTCTGCGCGCCGGATGGCGCGCCGCCGTCGGCGAGAACGTCCCAATAGAGGATGGCGCACTTCACGGCGCCGCCGGCCGGAACGCCACTGACCGCGATGCTCGACGAAGCGCCGACCGTGCGCAGTCCGGCCGCGCCGATGACGTAGCCTCCCTGCATGTCGCGCGCAACCAGCCGCGACGTCAGCGTCTGGGCCTCGACCCTCGGAGCGGTCGCGAAAAGGGCCGTGGCCGCGACCAGAACGAAGCTGGAGACGAGCAAGTGGCGTGGCATGCGTTCATCACTCCAAACGATGATCAAGCCGTCGGGCCGAAGAGATATCCCGCGTTCAGCATAATCGAGGTTCACACCGTTTCAACCGTGTACGTCCACGTCGTTTTATTTGGACGACGAAGGCTCGTAGCCGTGCCCTCGAACAATCGGCGTGCCGCGAGAAAGTCGTTGCATCGCGGTTCGGTCTTCCGGTAAAGCTGACGGCTGGTCGTGACGGTTTCGCATCGCCTGTCTCCAGTCGTGGGTCGCACCCCAGCCCGGCTCACGCCAGTCGAAGGACATCCATGGAACGCGCGAACACGCTTGGTGAATTGAAGGCCTCTGGATATCGCCCGCTGTCGGTGAAGGATGAAATGCGCCGCAACGTGTCGCGGCTGCTGCGGGAAGGCGGCGACATCCTGCCGGGCATCGTCGGATACGAGAAGACCGTGGTCCCGCAAATCGTGAACGCCGTCTTGGCGCGACACGACTTCATCCTTCTTGGTTTGCGCGGGCAGGCGAAAACGCGGATCCTCCGCACGCTGACGCGCTTCCTCGACGACGCCATTCCGGCCGTCGACGGGTGCCCGATCAACGACGATCCGCTGAAGCCGATCTGCAAGGCGTGCCGGCGGCGCCTCCACGTCGACGGGGATCGCCTGTCGATCCGCTGGATCCCGCGGGACGAGCGTTATCGCGAGAAGCTGGCGACGCCGGACGTGACGATCGCCGACCTCATCGGCGACATCGATCCCGTGAAGGCCGCGACCGAACGCCTCACGTATTCCGACGAAGAAGCGATCCATTACGGCATCATCCCGCGCACGAACCGCGGCATCTTCGCGATCAACGAGCTGCCCGATCTCGCGCCTCGCATCCAGGTCGGACTCCTGAACATCCTCCAGGAGGGAGATCTCCAGATCCGAGGGTTCCCGCTGCGCATCCCGCTCGACATCGTGCTCGTGTTCTCGGCGAATCCCGAAGACTACACGAACCGCGGCAACATCATCACGCCGCTCCGCGACCGCATCGATTCGCAGATCAAGACGCACTACCCGCTGCGGATCGAGGACGGCATGCGGATCACGGATCAAGAAGCATGGGTCAGCCGAAGCGGCGTCGAGGTCTCCATTCCGCCGTGGTTCCGCGAGATCGTCGAGACCGTCGCCGTCGAAGCGCGGAAGAGCGAGTTCGTCGACCAGAACTCCGGCGTGAGCGCGCGCGTGACGATCACGGCGCTCGAGCTCCTCGTGTCGAACGTCGAGCGGCGCGCGCTGCGCCTTTCGGAGTCGCGAGCGGCAGCGCGCATCTGCGATCTGCAGAACTCGACTCCCGCGATCATGGGAAAGGTAGAGCTCGTCTACGAAGGCGAGCAGGAAGGACCGATCGCGGTTGCGCGGCACCTCCTCGGCAAGGGCGTGAAGAGCGTCTTCCTCGAGCGTGTGCCGGAGGCGCGAAAGCTCGAGGCCGACCAATCGGACGAGACGCCGTTTCGCGAAGTGCTCGATTGGTTTCAGGCCGGCCACAAAGTGGAGATCACGGACGAGCTTCCAACCGTCGAGTACGTGAAGCGGCTCGAAGCCGTGAAGGGCCTGCGCAAGCTGGCGGACAAGCACTTGAAGCCCTCGAGCCCCGAGGAGCTGGGCGCCGCGATGGAGTTCCTACTCGAAGGCCTCCACCAATGCTCGATGGTCGCGCGCGAAGACCAAGACCTCGGCACCACCTACCGCGACATGCTAGGCAACATGCTGAGCCAACTAAAAGACTGACCCACAACTGACGCATACGGAGCCTGGAACGTTTTTCCCAGTTAGCTTCCGACGGAACGCGACGCGACCATGACGCACTCGGAGCCACGGTTGTTTTTCCCAGTTAACTGCCACGCGACGCGACGAGGCAAGCGATGAAGATCGTCTATTCCGAGTGGCAAGGCCTTCCGCCGGGCAAGCGCCCGACGATGAAGCAACTCTTGCGTCTCTTCAATCACCTCGTTCTCCAGACCGGCGGCGACGTCGAGCGCGCGCTCGAGTGGCTCGAGAAGCTCGGCCGGCGATACAAGCTCTTCGGCAAGGGAATGACCTTCGAAGACTTCGTGAAGAGGCTCGAGGAAGAAGGCGTCATCCGCGCCGTCGAGGAAACGCGGCAGCTCACGCGAAAGGGCGAGCGCATCATTCGCGAGGATTCGCTCGCACTGATCTTTTCGTCGCTCTCCCGCGGGGCGGACGGTGACCATCGCACGCCACACGCCGGCACGGGCGTCGAAAAACTCACGGAAACGCGGCCGTACCGATTCGGCGATTCCGTGACCGACATCGACGGAACGCAAACGCTGACGAACGCGATCCGTCGCGGCGGCGTCGACGACATCGCGATCCGCGAAGAGGACCTCGAGATCTTCGAAACGGAACACCACACGAGCTGCGCCACGGTCATGCTCCTCGACGTGAGCCACAGCATGGTGCTCTACGGCGAAGACCGAATCACGCCGGCGAAGCAAGTCGCTCTCGCGCTCACCGAGTTGATCCTGCGCCGCTTCAAGAAGGACGCGCTGCACGTCGTTCTGTTCGGCGACGAAGCCGTCGAGGTGAAGCCCGAGCGCCTCCCCTACGTCGAAGCTGGACCGTTCCACACGAACACGCGCGACGGATTGCGCCTCGCGCAGCGCATTCTCGAGCGCCTGAAGCACGGCAACAAACAGATCTTCATGATCACCGACGGCAAGCCTTCGGCGATCCGCGAGGGCGGGCGCATCTACAAGAACCCGTTCGGGCTCGACCGCCGCATCGTCAACAAGACGCTCGAAGAGGCTGCGATCTGCCGTCGCAAGAAAATCCCGATCACCACGTTCATGGTCGCCGACGATCCGATGCTCGTTCAGTTCGTCGAGGAGCTGACCCGCATCAACCATGGCCGCGCCTACTACACGCAGCCCGGCGAGCTGGGCCGATTCGTCTTCGTCGACTACATCAAGAATCGCCGGCGCCCGCTCGGTTAGCGTCGCGCTTCCGGCGGCGGCGATCGACCAGCCACCGCTTCACTTTTCGTTTCGCGCGGTCGACCTGCCGCCGAACCCACGGGACGTCCTTCGCGAGGAGCGCGACGCCGAGAAGAAAGAGCGGCACGCCCGGGATCAACGGCAGCCATCCGAGCGCCACGCTCGACAGGCACAAGAAGATCCCGATGGTGATGCGCAGGATCTTCGCCACGAGCATCATCGTTCCATTCCTTCCGACGTCGAGAACCCGCGTTCCACGTTCATGCGTTGCACCCGAGGGCGGCGATCGCTGCGTTCGCGAATCGCAGCGGTACCGTCGAGATCGGTGAACGAACCCGGCTTTTGCGTCGCGCATTTTGAACGCGATTAAGCGGCGCCGCCGCGCGAGCTTGCGAAGTATCCCAGACGGGCGTCCACATTTCTCGTCGGCGACGTGTCGCCGCGTCGACTCGGAACGAGCCCCGCCGCCGGCATCGCGGCTCGATAACCCACGCGGCGCGACCGAGTTCCCTGCGGTTCGCGAAGGGCTCGATGCGCCAGTCGGCGCCGGGACGTTGGCACCGCATTTGATCCTACTCGTGTCTCGGGAAATGCCGGCGCGGTCCGTCCTCGCTCGTCGAGGATCTGCCGTTGCCGCTTTTCCCGCACCAGAGTGAATCGTCAGTCTGGATTCGGCGTCGGCGCCAGCGGAGACGGTGGGTCAACATGAACAAGCTCGGCTACTTGATCGCGGCAGGCTTGATTGCGCTGCTGCCGGCCTGCGGTGGGTCCGGCGGATCCGGCGACGGATCGGGCAGCAACCCGCGTAATCCCCACGATCCCGGCGATGGGCTCGTGAATGACATTCCGACGATGCCGCGCCCCGGCAGCGGCGGCGGCCACACGGCTCCTCCGCCGACGACGCCACCTCCGAACGGAGGCGGCAACACCAACGTCCCGACGAACGTTTTCCGTCCCGGCAATCCGTCCGGACCCACGGTCGGTCAACCGAAGACGGAGATCCCGGGTCACGTCGGTCCGCGCACCGGCCCGAACACGCCTCCGCCGGGTGGGCCGCACACGCCGCCTTCGCACCGCGTTCCGACGGGAACGATCGTTCCCCCGCCGGGCGGAAACGGCAACGGCCCGAACACCGATCTTCCGAAAACGATCGGCCCCGGCACCCACGGCGGCGGCCCCAACGTTCCGCCTCCACCGGGTGGTCCGACGCAGCCGCCACCTCACCAGTACCCGCAGCCACCCGTCCCGGGTGGGTTCGAGGTTCCGCCGACGACGCGCCACGAGTTCCCGGAGCTGCCCGGTGGCAACACAGGCGGCGGGCCGCGCGTTCCACCCGGTGGCGACGCACCGAAGACGGGCTTCCCGGAGCATCCGAGCACCCACGACAACGGCGGCGGCGGAACCGAGCCGGTCCCGGAGCCGAGCACATGGGTGCTCTTCGGCTTGGGCGCGATCTTGTGTGCGCTCCTCGCGCGAACCCGCGCGGGCGTCGCGGACACGATCGCGGTCGTCGAGCGGCGGAGCTGAGCTTCGCGAGAACACTCCCGTCATCACGCTCATCCAGAAAGGCACTGCCGTGAAGCTCTCCGAAATCATGACCCAGAATCCTCAGGTCATCGACCCCCGCGAAACCGTTGGTCAGGCATTCCACACGATGACGCTCGGCGGCATTCGCCATCTCCCGGTCGTCGAGCGAGGCCGTCTCATCGGCATCGTGACGGACCGCGATCTCCGCGCCTACGCCGGATCGCCCGAAGTGCTCGTCGGCTGGATCATGACGGCGGACCCGAAGGTCGGCAAACCGGACGAGGACGCCCGCGAAGTCGCCAGGCGCATGGCGGAGATGAAGATCGGGTGTCTTCCCGTCGTCGACGAGTTGGGAGGAGTCGTCGGCATCGTCACGATCGTCGACATCCTGACGGGGTTCGCAAAGTTGAGCGATCAAGGGCCGCCCGCGCCGGCGGCGTAACGACTCGTCACGCGCCGGCGATCGAGAATCCAGCCGCCACGAAGCTCGCGACGACGATCGCAATGCACGCCCACGAGGCGCCGACCACGAACTTCTCCTCGACGTTTCGGACCGGCTCGCCGGGGCCCAGAGCATAGGCCACGAGAAACCCCGTGACGAAACCACCCGCGTGGGCATAGGTGTTCACGTTGGCGACGAGCCCCATCGCGGCTCCGTACACGAGCATCCGAACGACGTACCCCTTCAGGGCATCGCTCAAATGCGATCGGAGGCGCACGGCATAGGCGAGAAAGCACCCGAGCAATCCGAAGATCGCTCCCGACGCTCCGGCACCGCCGATCTGGAAGTACTGTGACACGAGGTTCCCGCCCACTCCGGCGGCGACGTAGATCACGAGCGTCTTTCGCCGCCCGAAGAGATCCTCGGAGGTCGCGCCGAGTTGAAGGAGCGCCATGGAATTCATCAGGAGATGAACGACGCCGAAGTGGATGAAGCACGCCGTGACGAGTCGCCAGACCTCGCCATGTGCGACACGGGTGGGAGAGTGAGCACCGCAACGGATGAACGTCTGGAAGTCAAAGAGGCCCGGAACGCCGAGGAAGTCCCCCATCGGCTCGCCCATCTTCTCGCTGCCGAGACGCGCGATCACGACCATCAACGCGAAGTAGGCGACGTTCACGATCGTGAAGACCTTCATCGCGCCGAGCGATCCGAAGATCCGCATCGGATCCGCGAGCAGCCCCGACGTCACTCGGTCCTTGCGGCCGCAGTACGAGCACTCGTCGCAGTCCGCCCCGATGAGGTTGCCGCAGGCTCGGCACATGCGCGGCCGACCCTTGCGCGACGACGGCAGTCCGAACACCATGGCGCGACACTCTACTCGGCGGAGCTCGCGCGGGCCAGCGCGCCCTCGTGAACGTTGACCCGAGACGCGACTCCCGCCATCATGACGCACTGGGATCCGACTGTCGAATAAGGGAGACGGAGATGACGACTCTTCACCGCACCGTTGCGCCGCTCTTCGCCGCAGCGCTCGCCATCGCGTGGTCGATCGCGCCATCGGCGCCAGCGCAAAAGCAGAAGGCGAAAGACATCGAGCGCCTGGAAGAAGCGGAAAAGCTCCTTCGCGGTCCGAAGGAGGAGCAGGTCCGCGAGGGTGCTCACATCTGCCGTGACGTCGGCGACGTGAAGGCCGTCGAGCTGCTTCTTCGAGTCCTCAACGAAACGCAGCCGCACTTCCGAGACATCGTGTGGGAGGTGCTCCCCGACTTCAAGGACGCTTATGCGCGCAAGCGCGTCGAGGCCGAACTGAAGACCAACGCGAAGAACGACGACGTTCGCGAATGGTGTGCGGAACTCCTCGGGCTCTATGGCGACGCCGCGCTCGCCCGTCCTCTCGAAGCGGCGCTATCCGATCGCGCCGACGGAGTGCAACGCGCAGCCGCTCGGTCGCTGGGTCAGCTTCGCTACGAGCCCGCGTGCGAAAAGCTCGTCAAGCTAGCGACGAGCAAGGACGTCTTCCTTCGCGCGAACGCCATCGAGGCCCTCGCGCGCATCAAGCCCGACGTCTACCGCGACACGTTTCGGAAAGGCCTCGACGATCCGGACGCCGGCGTTCGCTGTGCACTCCTCGGCGAGCTGCCGAAGCTCGATCCCGATTTCGTCGAAGAAGCGTCGGTGAAGGCGCTGAAAGACAACGACTGGCGCCCCCGCATCCAGGCCGTCGAGAACCTCTCGAAGGTGCGCACCAAGAGTTCCATCGACGCGCTGATTCCGATGACTGCTGACGGACGCCCGGTGGTGAAGGAGAAGGCGCTCGTCGCACTCCGCGGACTCACGGGGATGAAGTGGACGATTCGCGCGCAATGGGCGGACTGGTGGAAGGACAACCGTGAGGCGTTTCAGGTCCCCGACGGACTTGCAGCCGCGCCTCCCGCGTCGGACTCGGACGCCAAGTACGCGCACTCCTACAACCAGCTGCCGGTCTTCAGCGACCACATCGCCTTCCTCATCGACAAATCCGCAGACATGACGAAGAAGCGCACGAGCGATCACCGGGTGAAGTCGGAGGTCGCTCTCGAGGAGTTGAACAAGACGCTGTCGCACCTCGGCAGCGATCTCTGGTTCGACGCGTTCATCTATTCGACGGACGTCGCTGCATTCAAGAAGAACGCCGTCAAGCTCGACGACAAGGAGCGCAAGGCGGTGATCTCGTTCATCTCGGGAGCGAAGGAGAGCGGAAGCAAGAACATCTGGCAGGCGCTCACGACCGTGATGAACAATCCCGAGTTGGACACGCTCTTCCTGCTGTCGTCCGGCGAGCCCGAGATCGGATTGTACGTGCACTGGAATCGAGTGACCGCGCACCTCGCAGACCTGAATCGATTCCACAAGGTGGTGATCCACACCGTCGCCTACAGCGACTCGCAGTGGTACCGAGATCAGCTCCAGCACATCGCCGACGTGACCGGCGGCATCTTCAAGTGGTTCGACTGATGTCTTATCGATCCCTCCTCGACGCGGCATCGAGGATGGCGGCCGCAGAGCGGTCGACGTCGGACTCAGTCGTGTTCCACCCCGAAACCGAGATGCGCATCGCCTCGCGTCCCTGCCACGTCGTTCCTCCGAGCCAACACGTGCCTTCGGCCTGAACGCGCGAGATGACTTCGCGCGTGAACACGTCGCGGTCGCCGCCGTTCGGCGGCGCGAATCGAACGAGCACCTGATTCAGCACGACCTCGTTCAGAATCTCGACGGACGGCACGGCAACGAGACGCTCGGCGAAGCGGCGCGCGAGCGCGCAGCTGCTCTCGATCAACTCGGCGACGCCGCGGCGGCCGAGCGAGCGCAGCGTCGCATAGATCGCGAACCCGCGGCAGCGTCGCGAAAGCTCAGGCCCCCAATCGATGCCGTCGCGCGTCTCGCTCTCGGCGCGCTGCAGGTACGACGCGCCGACGGCCATGGCCGCGGCGTGCGATTCGCGATCGGCGATGACGACGATGCCGGAGTCGTACGGCACGTTCAACCACTTGTGCCCGTCGGTCACCCACGAGTCCGCGCGCTCCACTCCCGCGACGAGTCCGCGGAGCGCAGGACTCGCCGCAGCCCAGAGACCGAACGCACCGTCGACGTGCAACCACGCTCCCCGCGGCCGCGTGATCTCGGCGATTTCGCCGACCGGGTCGATGCCGCCGGTGTTCACGTTGCCCACTTGCGCGCACACGATCGTCGGTCCGTCGAGCCGACGCAGAGCGTCGCTGAGCGCGCCGGCGCGCATTCGGCCTTGCCGGTCGACGGGTACGCGAACGACGTCGCCGCTGCCGAGCCCGAGGAGTCGCAGCGCCTTGAAGATCGTGGTGTGCGCCTCCTCCCCGAGGACGACGTGCACGCGGGGCGCGCCGAAGAGGCCTCGCGCCTCGACGTCCCAGCCGGCTCGCGCGAGAACGGCGTGGCGCGCGGCGGCGAGCGCCGTGAAGCTGGCCATCTGAGTCCCAGTGACGAACGCGACGCCGGCGCTCTTCGGCAGCCCGAAGAGATCACACACCCACGACGCCGCGACTTCCTCGACGACCGACGCCGCGGGCGAAACGACGTAGAGCCCGGCGCACTGATTCCACGCGGAGGTGAGCCAGTCCGCGGCGACCGCTACGGGCACTCCGCCGCCGATCACGAAGCCGAAATAGCGCGGCCCCGCGTTGGCGACGAGCCCCGGCTCGGCGTCGCGCGCCAATTCCTCGATCACACGGTCCGGATCGACGCCGTCGTCCGGGAGCGGTTTCGCCAGGCTCGAGCGCAGCGATTCGAGGCTCGTGCGGGCGCCGACCGGGCGCGTGCCCACGTGTTCGAGATACTCGGTCGCGAGGTCATAGGCGCGTCGCAGCGCGTCGACGCTCATGGCCGTTCCTTTTCCAATGTTCGGTCTCCCTTCACGGCGCGATCACTCCGCGGCTCGATTCTCGCCGATTCGCGAGTAGACCTCGGAGTCGACGATTTCCATGTAACGGGTCGCGTCGGCGGGCGATTTCCATCCGAATGGCGCATAGAGTCCGTGCGCGTCGCGAGTGACGAGCGACCATCGTCGAAGTCCTTGCAGCGCGGGATGAGCGTGCACGCACTCCACGAGCCATTTCCCGAGACCGCGCCCGCGGTGCGATTCGAGCACGAAGACGTCTGCGAGATAGGCGTAGGTCGCCTCGTCGGTGATGACGCGCGCAAATCCGACCTGAGCATCGCCGTCGTAGACGCCGAGTACGACCCGCGTGTTCGCGATCGCCCTCTCGACGACGTCCCGCGGAATGCCCGGCGACCAATAGCACCGCACGAGATACCCATGGATCACGTCGAGCTGAAGGCGCGTCGCGTCGTCGCTCACCTCGAATCGACCGTCCGCCCATTCCATGACCCATTGCTCCAGGAGCCGGCGCGTGCGTCACGCGCCAAGCGAAGAATCGTGAACGGGGCCGGTCGCCATTTCGCTCATGCGACCGCCAACTCGCCGCGCAGCGCGCAGGCGGCGCGCCCGCGCACGCTCACGTGGCACACCTCGCCGCCAATCGTACCGAGCCGGACGTCGATGCGGCTCGGCCGGCCCATCTCGATTCCCTGCT
>JACOTG010000093.1 GCA_016178505.1 Planctomycetota bacterium | reverse complement strand
CTCCTCGGGGATACTCTGTTTCGTATCACCTCGTCGTCGCGCCTAGCATCTGAGGTCGCTCGCTGACCCGCAGGAAACCTACTCTTCTCGTTCGTTCCAGTCGTCCAATCGACATCTTTGTGAGAAAGGCGGGCTAACCCGCTGGCGATTGGACGTCGTGCTCGTGAGCGGCGCGCGCGACGGTCTTCGCCAGCGCACGCAATCGGAAGGGCTTTCGGACGATCTCGAACGGATCGAGCGCTTCCGCGACGTCGTACCACTCGGGGTACGCGGTGATCACGACGACCACTGCCGGCCGCGCGCACGACTGCGCCGCGTACGCTACAGCGAGCCCGCTCGGCCCGGGCATCCGAATGTCGGTCACCACGACGTCGTAGTCCGCCACGCCAATGCGCGCGACGGCTTGCAGGGCGTCCGCCGCGCGATCCACCGCGAAGCCGCGAGCCTCGAGAAACTCGCCGATCGATGCGCGAAGATCGTCGTCGTCTTCGACGACGAGCACGCGGGCTCGCGCGCGACGAATCACGTTCGAAGCGACCATGGCTGGATCCCTTCCTTCCGGCAATCGTGCCCGCCCCCCCTCGATCATCCCGTTGGATTGCAACGAGCGTGCCAGGGAGAGTGCGTCGCTTCCGACGCCAAAGGTGCACGACGACAGGCTTCGATTCGCATCGATGCGACAACCGGCGTGGCAGGATTTCTAGCGGTCAGTCCTCGAAGCGCACGTCTTTCATCGGCGTGTTCGCCTTCATGAAATCGAGATACTCGCCGAGCGTGAACAGCCCGATCTCGCGGCGGAACTCGTCGACGCGGCTCCGATCCTCGAGCGGCATGACCACCCAATAGCCGCCGTCGGCATGTCCGACTTGAGAATCGAAGCGCTGCTTCTCCCCGAGCATCACGTGAACGCGGTCGTAGAGAAGCGCGTAGTCCTGGGAGCTCACGAGCTTTCGCTTCATGTCGCTTTCGACGTGCGGGAGCGCGGCCATCATCAGCGCAAGATCGCCGCTGTGTTGGACGATGAGGAACGCGGAGTTCGCGGGCGCCGCGCCGAAGCGATCGGCGTCGATCCAGCCGATTTCACGGACGAGCCCTTTCACTCGCGCCGTGTTCTCGGAGTCGACGGCGACCGCATCCTTGGCGAGCGCAGGATCCTTTCGCACGGCTTGATCCTTCTCGCGGCGCGCGACGAGCTCCTCTTGGATCGCTTTCACGCGTTCTGGTGGAAGCGCCGTCGCTTCGCCGAGCGCAAGCGGCGTGGGATTCATTTCGGGCGGCACGGATTCGAGCCTTCGATAGTGCCCGGCGACTTCGTTCGTCGTCGCGGTGAGCCGTTGCCCGTCCGCCGACGCCGTGATCTCCCACGGGACTTTCTTCGCCCACCGGTTGAGCACGACCCGTCCCGGCTCATAGGACGCGCGGAACGCCTGGTAAGCGCCGTCGCGACCAACTGCGGCCTTCTCAGGCTCGAATCGCAAGAAGAGCGTCGGAGTCTCGTCGCATCGCCAGCATCCGAGGAGCGGGTTCGCTCGCGTCGCCGTCGCGGAGGGAGCGGCGCATGACGTCAGGACCGCGAGGATGGCGATCCCGAGGAGTGGAGTTTTCATTCGCCCGGATACGCGGTCGGGCTCGTCGGGATCCGTCGCGTGTCGACGCGAAGTTGGAAGAGGTCGGGCCGCGCGTAGTGGCCGGACGTGTCGAGCGGAAGCGATTCGCGCGCGATCGCCGACAGGTCGAGGTCGGCCGTGACCACCGTCTCGCGATCGCGAACGGGACCCGCGAGAATCGACCCGTCGGGAGCGACGATCGCGCTGCCTCCCGCGAGCAAGAGATCCGGCTGGCCCTTCCAGTCGCCACGCAGCGGGAAGTCCGCCGGGAAATCGCTCTGACGCAGGATCATCCCGGCCGCGAGCACGAAGCATCGCCCTTCGAACGCGTAGTGGCGGCTCGCGAGCAGGTACATCTCGCGCACCTCCGGCCACAGGGCCAGATGGATCTCCTCGCCGCGATCGTGGAGAACTTGCCGCGGCAGCGGCATCCAATGTTCCCAGCAGATGAGCCCGCCCACGCGCCCGCAACCGATCGCCGCAGCATCGAGATCGTGCGCATCGCCCGTCGTCCACACGAGCTTTTCGCCGAACGTCGGCACGAGCTTGCGGCGGTGCACGACGAGCCGTCCCGTCTCGTCGAAGAGCAGAAGTGCGTTGTAGAGGGTACGGCCCGCGCGCTCGTTGACGCCGACACCGACGGCGCAGTGGTGCGCGGAAGCGGCGCGCCCGATCTCTCGCGTGAGGTCGGACGGTACTTCGATCGACGAGTCGATGAGCGCCGCGTGAACCTGCTTCGACGCCGCGTCCCCCCACTTGCCGAACGTCCCCGCGTCGCACCAGAGCGGATAGACCGACACGAACGTCTCGGGGAACGCAACCAGCGTCGCGCCGAGAGCAGAGGCCTCGGCAACTCCGCGACACACGGCCGCAACGGAGGCCGCTGAATCGAACGGCGTTGGCGCCCGCTGCACGATCGCCACGCGCACGGTCGTCATGATTTCGCGACCAGCGACTTTCCGAGCAGGAGCTCCGCCGCGGCGACGACGCGCTCGGAGCCGATGCGCTCCATGCAGCGGTGATCGAGCGGACACACCTTCAACATGCACGGGCCGCAATCGACGTCCTCGCGCTCGACGATCGTTCGCTCGAGATTGCACGCGGTGTAGATCGGGTCGGTCGGGCCCATCACGCACACGACCGGCTTCTTGAACGCGACAGCGAAGTGGCGCGGTCCGGTGTCGGTGGTGACGAGGAGATCCACTCGACGCATCACCGCCTTGAGCACGCCGAGACCGAGCGGCCGCTTCGATGTCCCGATCGCGCGCGCGCCCAGGCGCGCTTCGATGGCGGCGGCAATCGGCTCTTCGCCCGGTCCGCACAAGACGAGGATGCGCGCGCCGTGGCGCTCGGCGAGCGCGTCGCCCACCTCGGCGAAGCGGTCCTCGCGCCAGAGTTTGCTCGGTCCGTACGACGCGCCCGGGTTGAGCGCGATCAGCAGGTCGTCCGCCGCGACGCCGTTCTCGCGCAGGAACGCGTCACCCAATGCGGCCTCGTCGTCGGTCACGAAGAGCTCGAGCTCGGTCCCGCGGCGGGAGATGCCGATTCGCTCGAGGAGCTCCAGATAGTAGATCGGCATCGGCGCCGGCACGCGCCGCAGGCTCGCCTTCTTCACCGGTCCTCGGGCGAAGCCCTTCTGCATCGGCGGCCGAATTTTGTCCGTGAGGAGAAGGCCGCGTCCCTCGAGGTCGTATCCGAGGCGCCGGCGCGGTCCCGCGAGGAACATCTGGAACGCCGAGCCGAACGAGTTCGGAAAGAGCACGCCGAGATCGTAGCCCTCGCGCCGGCACATCCATGCGAGCCCGAGGAAGCCGAGGAGGCCACGGTCGCGCCCGCGGTCGTCGTACGCGATGCGCCCGTCGAACCAGGGCGCGCCCGCGAGGATCGCAAGACCCGACGGCCGCGCGAGGAGGTCGATTCGCGCGTGTGGAAACGCCTCACGGAGTGCGCGGAACGCGGGCGTCGCCATGACGACGTCGCCGACCCAGTTCGGCGCGCGCACCAGAATCTTCGCGAAGTCGGCCATGAAGCCAGAAACTACACGAGCGAGCGCCGACCGTCCACGACGATGCCCGCCAGCGCGAGTCGCGTCAGATGAATCGAAGGATGATCGCGTTGGTCACGCTGACGTGCCGGGAGTTGGCGGAACCCGCGTCCTCGATCACGCATTGCAGCGTGAACGAGAACCCCGCGGATGCGCCGAGGGGAATCGGGATCGTGAACGGCGCAATCGGATGCGGCGAGGCGAACGGCTCGCGCGCTCCCCGGCACGCGCTTGCGGGAACACCAGCGCCGCGGATGCAAAGAACCGGTTGTGGTCGTTGTCCGCGTTGAAGCGGCGTCGGTCCCACCAGGCAGCCCAATGTCGCCCCGCCCACGACGAGTGGAATGGATCGGCTCGCTTCGCCACGCCAGATCCACAGCGCATAGCGAGCGGGTCTCGGTCCTGCTGGCGCCGCGTCGAGAACGATGGGAAATCGCGTTCCCCCGATCAACCGGACGACTCGATAGGCGTCCCCCGTCGAGGCGCCGATCCGAAGCACGTCCGTGACGGCGCCTGCACCAGCGTTCACGTTGCCCGCACGACAGGCGGCGACCTGCGAGAGATCGAACACGCGGATCCCCGCGGGCGTCGACAGCGCAAGCCACCTGCCATCGGCGCTCACCGACATCACTCCGTCATCGAAGTGTCGAGAGACGTCGACGTCCTCGCCGACCGCGATTCGAAAGAGCTCCCGCCGCGCCGACGCTCCGAAGTCGATCGCGACGATCTCGTCCGTGAAAGGATCGACCCCGTACAGCACGTCACGCGTCGGATCGAAAGCGACGCCGCCGCCGAGCGGTCCGATCGTCTGGATGTGCGAGTCGACGGCCCCCGCACCTGCGGTCAACGCCCACTCGCGACCGTCGCGGGACATCGCGTCGGCACCGTTCCAGCATGCCGAAAAATCGATGGCGTTCTCGAACACGTCGCGCACGGCGTCATACTCGAACAGAACGCCGCCGCGACACTCATCGACGAGCATTCGTCGCCGATCGGCGCTCCGCTCGATGTCCGCCATGCCGTCGGTCGTGGGAAAGAAGAGCCCCGGGATGTCGCGCCGAATGCCCACGACGTCGCTCGAGAGATCGAGCTCACGAAGGGCGACCTCGCCGAGACCTTGCGTGCTGACGAAGGCCTTTCCGTTGCTCCCGATCGCGATGTCCCACGAGCCCGCTTCGCCGAGGCGCGGATCCCTGTTGATCGGATATGCGATGGTCGTCGTCAGTCGCGTGCCGAGATCGACCTTGCGAATGAAGCTCTGCGTGCCGGTCGTCGCGTCGTCGGTCACGTAGAGAGACCGTCCGTCCGCAGTGACGTCGACCGCGCGAAGCGACGTGCCCACTCCCGAAAGTGGTGCGAGAAGAGCCTGCGTCGCGAGATCGAATCGCTCGACGGATCCGTGCGCCGTCGTCACGTAGAGAAGTCCGCGCGAGCCGTCGAAAACGTGGTCCCGACGATCGGTGATGGGGACAAGAACCCCCTGCGCGGACGAATCAGCAGACAGAAGCGCGCACGCAATCCCGACGACGAAGCAAATCGCGCATCGTAATCTCACGCGTCACCTCCGGCTTTCTCGATGAACAAAGGACGACGGCTCGGCGGACAAACGCAGATTCCGACGAGCCTCAGCCGGTCTCGTCCCCGAGTACCTCGAAGTCGGCGCGCAACCTCGGCCGACCGACCGCGCGCGTGCTGCCGGGCGATCTTCACGCGAGCGAGCGCACCGCAGCGACGAAGAGCGGGGCGACGCGCGCGAGGGAGAATTGGTCTTCGACGAGCTGGCGGCCGGCCGCTGCGCACGCGCGCCGTAGCGGCGCGTCGGCGCGCAGTCGCGCGATCGCCGCCGCGAAGTCACTCGGGCTCGTCGCGCGAAGCCCGGTGATGCCGTCGCTCACCATGTCGGCTTGGACGCCGACCGGCGACGCCACGACGGGCACGCCCGCCGCGAAGTAGAGGAGGACGCGCAGCCCGCACTTCCCGCGCGTCCAGACATCTTCGGGAAGCGGCGCAAGACCGATTCCGAATCGTGAGATCTCGTCGGGCTCGTCGCGCTCGCGCCATTCGATCGCGTCGATGGGAATGGGCGCTCGCGTGGGAAACGCATTCGAGACGACGCGAAGCCGAAGGCCTTCGTCGGCCGGCAACGCCGGGAGCACGGATTCGAGATACGGCAGCGTCGAACGGCTGCCGATCCAGCCGAGCGTCGCGGGGTCGCCCGCCGTGCCCGGCCGAAAGCGATCGGTCGGCACCGCCGTCGGCACGATGACGAGACGTCGCGCGCTCGGGGGCACGAGCGTGGCGAGGTACGCGTTCCCCGCGATCACGAGATCCGCCTCGCCCACGACCTTCGCGAATCGTCGACGGCGAGTCAGCGATCGCGTCGCTCCGCGGCTCGAGTCGCGAAACGGGAGCGCGTCGTCGAAGTCGAATGCGAGCCGTCGCGCGCGAGCGCGAAGCCGCGCGAAGTCGCGCGTCGCGATCAATCGTCGCTGGAGGAGGACGACGTCGACGTCACCCGCAGCGTCGAGGACCTCGCCTCGAGCGCGGCGCTCGCGCGGCCAAGCGAGCACGCGATATTCGATCCTCGCCTTCTGCAGTGCGGGGAGGAACTGCGCCACGCGGTAGCGCGTCGCGGGACCGCGTTCGTCCTCGGTGATCGCTAGGAGTCTCATTGGCGCGACGCTTCTTCCAGGATGGCAATCATTCGGTCCGCGTGACTCGGCCACGCGACGCGCTCCGCCGCCCTACGTGCCGCCGTGCCCATGGCGACTCGTCGATCGCGATCGAGGAGTCGCTCGATCGCTGAAACGAGCCCGGCGACATCGTTCGGATGATCGATGATCACGCCCTCCACGCCGTCCGTCATGAGTTCGCTCGCTCCGTTGCGCCGCGTCGTGAGTACGGGCGTCCCCGATGCGAGCGCCTCGAGCACGACGAGCGAACACGGGTCGTAAAAAGTCGGGTGCACGAAGAGATCCGCAGCGAGATAGAACGCCGCCGGCGCACGCACGTCGCCGAGGAATCGGACTCCGCGGCGCAGCCCGCGCGAGAGTGCGACCCACGGTCGCGGATCGTCGCGCCCCATGACGAGCAGTCGGGGCGCACGATCGCCGAGCCGCGCGAGGGCGCGTAGCAGCGGATCGAGCCCCTTGAGCCGAAACTGGTGCGCAACGAAGAGCGCGACGACCTCGTCATCGCCGATGCCGAGGTCTCGTCGAACGGCCGCTCCCACGCGGCCCGTCGGGTCCGGTCGAAATCGCTGAACGTCGACGCCGTTCGGAATGACGCGGACGGCCGTGACCGGGACGCCGAAGTCGCGCGCCAGGTCCTCTTGAACGCGACGCGACACGGCGACGATCAGCGGCCGATGCGCTCCCGTGAGGATCTCCTTCTCGGCCCAACGGAAGAACCATTGCTTCGGCGCAAGCGCGTGACCGATTCGCGATACGACGCTGCCCGACGCCTCTTCTTGCGCGCGGAGCGCCTCGCGATGGACTCCCCCGTGCGGCTGATAAACGGTGACGCCCGGGCAATGTCGAATGCCGAGCGACACGTCGAAGCCCTCGACGTCGAGCACGCGCCGAGCGCCGCGAAGAAAGCTCACCTCGCGCCACCAGCGCGGAAAGCTCGCAGCGCGCACCTCGTGAAACGCGACGGGCGCCGAGCCTTCGCCCTTGCTGCGCGCGACGACGGCGACGGAGTGACCGCGACGCTGGCACTCGAGAGCGAGCGCATCGAGATAGGCTTCGGCGCCGCCCTTCTTCGGGAAGAAGTGGTCGATGACGACGGCGATTCTCACCGCGCGTTCTTCGGGGCATGCCTCGCGATGCGGGCAGCCTTCGCGATGATGCGATGCACGAGCCGCTTGTTCCTCGCATCGACGCGCCCCAGGCGACCGCCGAGGTAGGCGCGTAGGAAGCGCATCGCGTCGGTTCGCGTGACGACTCGCTTCGGGCAGGACGTCCACAGTGCGGCGAGGTCTTTCACGACCCAGCGCTCGCGCGGCCGTAGACTCACGCCGACCCGGTGGAGGTCGATCAGCGACAGCGCGCCTTTGCCGTCGAGGTAGAGGTGGCAGAGATAGAGGTCGCGGTGGAAGAGATCGGCCGCGTGGAGGCGACGCACGAGTCCCGCAGCCGCGCGTGCAATCGCGCGGCGGACACGGAAGTCCGCGTCGGGAAGGATCGCGTCGAGCGGCCGCGCGTCGGCTAGCTCCGCGCTTGCGAAGAGGGATCGGCCCGGGACGAATCCGTCCTCTTCCACGAGCAAGAGCGGCTCGGGTGTTGCGATCCCGAGCGCGCGCACCGCGGCGGTCGCCTCCCATTCGCGGCGCGCCGGATTCGACGGCTGCCGCAAACGCACGAGATCGGCGAGCAGCCCGCGAAGGCCCGGCGATCGATGGCGCTTTCCGTACACGACCAGCGGCGGATTCCCGGGGAACGACAGGTAGAGGTTCTCGCGATCGGGCAAACGCCGAACGCTCGTCGCGCAAAGGAGCTCGAGCGCCGCGTGCGGCGTCGCAATCCCGACGTCGCGCAACCGCGGCGCGAGTTCAGGGTGGACGTCCCAGCGAATGGGCATGCGATCCTAACGTCGACGAGCGGCCATCTTCTTCCGCAACGGCTTTTTCGCCGCCGCCTTTCGAACGCCGACCTTCACCTTCACCTTCGCTTTGCCCGCGTAGACCTTGCTCGAGTGCGCGCGCGGCGAGTGCGACTTGGTCGCCTCGCCGGTCTTAGGGGTCGGTGCGATCGGCGGCGTCGCGCGTCGCGACGCCATGCCTTGGATGCGCCGGATGATGTCGCTCGTCGAGTGCGCCTTCGGATCACCGACGATGACCACGCGACCGCCGTAGCCGAGAACGGTCGCTCGCTCCGGCACCGTTGCCTCGGTGTAGTCCGTCCCCTTCGCGTGAAGGTCGGGCCGCAAGATCTTCAGCACCGAGTCGGCGGTCGGCTCCGCGATCGTCGTGATGTAGTCGATCATCGAGATCTGCTCGAGCACCTCGAGCCGCTCGGCGAGCGGGTTGACCGGCAGGTTCGGATCCTTGAACTGCTTCACCGACTCGTCCGTGTTCACGCCGACGACCAGGAAATCGCCCCGGCTCTTCGCGTCGCGAAGCGATCGAACGTGACCCACGTGCAGCAAATCGAACACGCCGTTCGTGAAGACGACGACCTTGCCCTGCGTTTGCAACCCTCGCACGATGCCCTCGAGGTCCTTCGGGTTCTCGATGATCTTTGCCATTCGCTCCCCTAATCTCTTTCTCTCACCGGTCTCCTGAATCGACTCAATCCCTTTTTCACTCTGACGACGGACGTCCCTTCACGGGTCTCGCGAATCTCCCCTGCTCCTTGGGACTTCGGCGACGCGCCATCGTCTTGCGCTCCGCCGGCACTCCTTTGTCGTTCTCGACCGCCAGGACGAGCTCGTCGACCGTCAACGTTGCGGCACGACTTTTCATCACGACGACGGACGCGGCCGCGTTGGCCAAGTATGCGGCTTCATCCGCCTCACCGCCGGCGACGCGGACGAGAGTGTACACGGCCGCGACCGTGTCGCCCGCACCGCTCACGTCGACGACCTCTTGGCCGCCGAGGATCGGCAGGTGGACGGGCGTCCCTTCCCTTCGAAATAGGCTCATGCCCTTATTGCCGCGCGTGAGCAGCACCTCGCTCACTTCGGTCGAGCGCAAGAGCGATTGGCCCGCGCGCTCGACGTCCGCCGCGCCGCGGATTGCGAAGCCCACGGCCAGCTCGGCTTCGCCTTCGTTCGGCGTGATCGCCGTGAACCCGCGGAAGTCCGCGAGCCGCTCGTGCGAGTCCGCGACGAGAATTCTCCCCGCGCCGCACTTTCGCACGCGATCGACGACGCCCGCGGACAACGTCGCGTAACCGTAGTCCGAGAGGATTGCGCCGTCGACGTCTTGCATGAGGCGATCCACCTGCGCGATCAGCTCGCGTTGTACGTCGGCCGCGAACGCCTCGAACGGTTCTCGGTCGATCCGAACCACCTGTTGCTTGCGCCGGTTCACGTCCCCGGCCATCACACGCAATTTCGTGATCGTGCCGATGTGTGGATCGCGCAGCACGCGATTCGTCGCCACGCCGCGCTCGCGGAAGTATGCGACGAGGCGGTCGCCCTCACGGTCGTTTCCCACGATGCCCGTCATGACGGGTCGCGCGCCGAGCGCGTGCAGGTTGTTGACGACGTTGGCTGCGCCGCCCGGAATCAGATCTTCGCTCTCGAACCGGATGATGAGGACCGGCGCCTCGCGAGAGAGGCGCGCCGGGCTTCCGGACAGATAGACGTCGGCCACGAGATCGCCGATCACCGCGATTCGCGCCGTGGCGAAGCGCGAGGCCAGCTCGCGCACGCGCGCCGGCGTCACGCTCATCGGCATCGCGGCCTCGCATCGCGAGTCCGCATGACGCGCTCGATCACGCGCGTCGTCGAACGGCCGGCGAGGAGCGGAGCCAGAACGACGCGCCCTCCCCACGACTCGACTTCGCTCGATCCGACGACGCCCTTCTCGCGCCAGTCCTCGCCCTTGACCAAGACGTCCGGGTGAAGGTCGCGGATCAAGCGCAGCGGCGTTTTCTCGCCGAACGCGACGACGAAATCGACGGGCTCGAGCGACGCGAGGATCTCCATTCGATCGGACAGCGGCTGCACCGGACGAAGAGAACCCTTGTTGCGTCGAACCGAGCGATCGTCGTTCACGGCCACGACGAGCGCGTCGCCCTGCGCGCGGGCGAACCGCAGGAATCCCACGTGTCCGGCATGCAGGAGGTCGAAGCAGCCGTTGGTGAAAACGACGCGCTGGCCGAGCCGGCGCCTCGCCTCGATGGCCCGTCGCAGCTCGATCGCGGTCACGATCTTCGGTTCGCGCGGCGCGCCCGAGACGAGATCCACGAGCTCCTCGCGCGATGCCGTCGCCGTGCCGACCTTGCCGACGACGACCGACGCCGCGAGGCTCGCGATCGACGCGGCGGCGACGGGCTCGACACCCGACGTGATCGACAGCGCGAACGCGGCGATCGCCGTGTCACCGGCGCCCGTCACGTCGTACACCGGGCGAAAGACGGACGGCACTCGCACGGCGGGCGCGTTGCCGCGCTTCACCAACATGCCGTCGGGTCCGAGCGTGACGACGATGCCTTCGAGGCCGAGTTCGGCGACGAGGCGCGCTGCGGCCCGCTCCAGTTCCGCATCATCACGAAGCGCGAGGCCGGTTGCGGCAGCGGCTTCGGCACGGTTCGGCATCGCCCAGGTGGCGCCGCGGTATCGCGACCAATCGGCGCCCTTCGGATCCACGAACGTGGGAATGCGCCGGCGACGCGCGCCCGCGATCAATCGTCCGACGACGCGAGGCCCGAGGAATCCCTTGCCGTAGTCGGAG
The DNA here is from genome assembly GCA_016178505.1 of Planctomycetota bacterium. Taxonomy (GTDB): domain Bacteria; phylum Planctomycetota; class JACOTG01; order JACOTG01; family JACOTG01; genus JACOTG01. The sequence continues at coordinate 8,102 of JACOTG010000093.1, read as the reverse complement.
ACGATGAGCGCATCCGCATCTTCGAGCGCATCGTCGATCGCCTCCACCGCGCGAGCCTCGATCGCGGCGGCGAGAGGCGCGGGCTCTTCGCGGTCGACCCGCAGGAGCTGTTGCGAGCGCGCTCGCGAGAGGAATCGAGTCTTCTCGGTCGTCGGGCGATTCGGTGTGGAAACGAGATGAACGCCTCCCGGTACGACGTCGGAAAGCGCCCGCGTCAGCCATTCGCCCGCCGAGTCCGCACCGACGACGCCCAGGAGCGCCGGTCGCGCGCCGAGCGCGTGCAGGTTGTGGGCGACGTTGCCCGCGCCGCCGAGTCGTCGTTCCTCGCTCGCAACGCGCAGAACTTGGATCGGCGCCTCCGGTGAGACGCGATCGACGTCGCCGAAGACGTAGTGGTCGACGATGAGGTCGCCCGCGACGAGGATGCGCGGCCGACCGAGCCTTCGAATCAACGGCGCAAGTGGATCGAGCACGAGAATTCCGCTCCGACGGTGAGAGTCCGCCGCAGCAAAATACTTGAAGTTCAGGGCATTTGGAAGGATTCGCGCGGAGTCAGCGCAGACGGCTGAGTTTTCCACCGGCGATGGAGCCACAGCCATTGTTCGGGATGGCGGCGCACCATGGACTCGAGCGCCAAGCTGTATTCCTGCGTGAGTCGCTGGACGTCGGCATCGCGATCCGCGCTCGGATCGGGCCGAAGCAAGGCCGTCGCCTCGGCGACGAATCGAAACGGAGCGACGCGCCAACAGAACCCGACGACGATGGGGATGCCGAGCTTGACCGCCAACGTCGCGGGGCCGGGCTCGGTCGACGCGGCGCGCCCGAAGAACTCGACGAAGAGGCCGCGGGATCGCGCGTCCTGATCGGCGACGAACCCAAGGTACCCGCCGTCGCGCAGCACGCGGATCAGCTCTCGCAGCGCGCCTCGCTTGGTCACGATCTTCTGGCCGAACTGTTCCCGCATGCCGCGCAGCAACTGGTCGACGAGGGGGTTGTCGATCGGACGCGCGACCGAGTGGAACGGGTGGCCCGTGATCGCCATCCACGCCCCCAGCACCTCCCAGTTGCCGAAGTGCCCCGTCATGAAGATGCAGCCGCGGCCGTCGCGTGTGCCGTCGTCGACGCGCTGAAACTCCCGCACTTCGATCTGCGCGCGCCAGTTCTCCGGTTCGAGTCGCCGACCGAGCATCGCGAGCTCGATGGCCACGAGCACGAAGCTTCGAAAGGCTCCGCGCGCGATCGAGCGCCGATCGTCCTCGCTCTTCTCGGGAAAGGCCGCACGCAGATTGTCGAGGGCAATCGCTCGGTGCCGGCGGTCCACGAGAAAGAGAAGGGATCCGACGCCGTTGCCGAGCGCGTACGCGGCACGTACGGGCAAGAACCGGATGAACCCGATCAATGCGCGCAACAGGACGTATTGCACGCGGTCCGACAGTGTCGGTTCGGTTCGATCGACGTGGCGTCGGCGGCTCATGGGCGCACCATTATGCCAACGCGCGCGTCGTTCGCTGGAAGTTGCTGCCGAGTGCGTCGATCAGGCGTGAAATGCCAACGTGCGGCGAACGAGGCTGAGCACGTCGTCGATCTTGAACGGCTTCTGCACGAAGAATACGGCGCCCGTGGCGAGCGCCTCGCGCTGGACGTCTTCAGTGCCGTACGCGCTCATGAGGATCACCGGGCAGTCCGGAGCCTTCGACTTCGCCGATTTCAAGAGCGAAAGCCCGTCGCTATCCGGAAGCCGGAGGTCCAGCAGCATGAGGTCGACGGTGCCCCCGCCGTTCCCGAGCTGCGACAACGCGGTTTGACCGTCGGCGGCCTCGAGTACCCGGAACCCCGCCCGAACGAGTCGGTCCCTAAGCGACCAGCGGATCAGAGCTTCGTCGTCCACGATCAGGACGGTCGGCTTCAAGTCGGGGGAAATCTCGCTGGTCATGTCGAATAGTTCCCGATTGGTTGTTCCAGAAACCACGAGAACGAAGAGGATGCAATCGGCGTTCCCTTGCAATCGTTGATGATGGCGCGGGGTTCATTCTATGATCCGGGCGCGAATGGGGAAAAGACTCCGATACCTGCGCGATCGTCCGCGCGAAGGCATGGTCATGAACGATTCCGTCCTTCCGCCGGCCGACGGAAACGGATCCCGCAACACCTTCGTCGCGTTCGTGGCGATATCCCTCGTCAGCGTGATCTTCGTCACGGATTTGCTCGTTCCAGTCGGTTACGCCTGCGAACTCCTTTATGTCGTACCGCTTCTCCTCTGCTCGTGGCAGTCCTCGAGGCGTTGCACCATCTCGATCGGCGTCACGAGCGTCGTGCTCACCATCGCCGCCTCCTTCTTCGAGCCGAGGACGAGCGATCTCGCCGTTGCCATCACCAACCGCGCGCTGTCGACCGTCACCATCGTCGCGACGACGGCCGCCATTCTCGCGCGACACCGCGCGGCAGCCCGCCTCGTCGCCGAGCGCGAGCGGCGGCGCGAGTACCTCGACATCGCAAACGTCGCGATCGTGGCTCTCGACTCCGACGCACGGGTGACGCTGATCAATCGCAAGGGCTGCGAGGTCATCGGCTACGAGGCTCGCGACGTCGTCGGCAAGGACTGGTTCGACACGGTCATTCCCGAGCGCGTGCGGGCCGACGCGCGCGCCGTATTCGACCGGCTCATCGCCGGCGAGATCGTCCCGAAATCCGACTATCCCATCCGAACACGCACCGGCGACCAACGAACGATCGCTTGGCACAACGCGGTCTTGCGCGACTCACAAGGACGGATCAACGGCACGTTGTCGAGCGGCGAGGACGTCACCGAACGCGAGAACGCCGAGCGCGAGCTGAACAGGACACTCCGGCAGCTCGAGGACTTCAAGTATGCGCTCGACCAGTCCGCGATCGTCGCGACGACGGATCGCAAGGGCCTCATCACCTACGCGAACGACAAGTTCTGCCAGATCTCGAAGTACTCCCGCGACGAGCTGATCGGCAAGGACCATCGCATCCTCAATTCGGGTCTTCATCCGAAGGAGTTCATGCACAACCTGTGGCGCACGATCACCGCGGGAAAGGTCTGGCGCGGCGAGATTCGCAATCGGGCGAAGGACGGTCAGTACTACTGGGTCGACACGACGATCGTCCCGTTTCTCAGCGCCGATGGCACCCCCTACCAGTACCTCGCGATTCGCGCCGACATCACGGAGCGCAAGCGAGCGCAGGAGGCACTCCTGGAACAGGAGTCGCTGGCGAAGCTCGGTCAGATGGCGGCCGTCGTCGCGCACGAAGTGAAGAATCCGCTCGCGGGAATTGCCGGCGTCATGCAAGTCTTGCAGGATCGCTTTCCGGAGGGGAGCACCGAACGCGAGATGATGGCAGCCGTCCTCGCTCGCATCGACGCGCTGAGCGGGATGATCGAAGATCTCCTCGTCTTCGCTCGGCCTCGTACGCCGAAGCCGACGGCATTCGATCTGCTTCCACTCTTACGCGAAGCGACGTCGCTCCTCTCGGAAGACCCACAGTTGAAGGACGTTGCCGTCGAGCTTCCCGCGGGAGTGCCCCCACTTTCCGGTGACGCCGAGCTGCTGCAACCCGTCTTCTTGAACCTCTTCCTCAACGCGGCGCAAGCGATGCGCGGCAAGGGCGTCATCCGCGTGTCCTGCGCCGCATCGAACGGCACGTGCCGCATCGCCGTCAGCGACGAAGGGCCCGGCATTTCACCGGAGATCCGCGCGAAGATCTTCGAGCCGTTCTTCACGACCAAGCACCGCGGTACGGGGCTCGGCCTCGCCATCGCCAAGCGGGTCATCGGCGCGCACGGCGGCGACATCTCCGCCGAGTGCCCGCCGGGTGGTGGAACGACGATGCTCGTCACGCTTCCCCTCGCGCGCCACTGACCGGTCGTCCGGCGCTCGACGATTCCCCCCGACGATTCTCCGCCCCGATTGACGCGACCATCGGATTCGCGAGGCCGAACGACGGCGGCACGGACCTTGCAGCCCATCGAAGGCTTGAGGTGTTTCTCATTCCAACGAAGTAGGCATTGCCAGGAGGTCGTCATGAAAGTCAGCGAGGTCATGACCCGCGACGTGAAAACGTGTCGTCCGGAGGATTGCTTGAACGTGCCGGCTCAGCTCATGTGGGATCGAGACTGCGGGTGCGTGCCAGTCGTCGACGCCGAGATGAGAGTCGTCGGCCTCATCACGGACCGCGACATCGCAATGGCCGCATACACACAAGGAACCAGCCTCTCGAACTCGAACGTCGAGAGTGCAATGGCGAAGCAAGTTCACCGCTGCCACCCCGATGACCCTCTGACCGTCGCCGAGAGGATCATGCAAACGCAACAGGTTCGCCGGCTTCCCGTGACCGACGCGCACGAAAAGCTTCTCGGCATCATTTCGTTGAACGACCTCGCTCGCGAGGCGATCCGCGAGAGAGGGGGACACGACAAGGTGGTCGCGCTGCAGGCTGTGGCCAACACGCTCGCGGCGATCTGCGAGCCACGCGTCCCCGCGGTGAGCCCGGCGACGACAGCCCGAAAGAACGGCGAGGGGCGGCGTCTCGGCAGCGTCCACGCGGCGCACACCGGCAGTCGCATCGGAGGTCTGTCATGAGAATCACCGTATCAGTCATCAAGGCGGACGTCGGAAGTGTCGGAGGTCACCTGCAACCGAGCCCGGCCTTGCGCCAGACGATCGCCAACGTCGTTCGCGACGAGGGCGCTCCATTCCTCATCGATCATCGCGTTGGATCGTTCGGAGACGACGTCTTCATCCTCATGACGCACACGCGTGGCCTGAACGATGAGACGGTCCATCACTTGGCGTGGGAAGCGTTCCTCCGCGGGACCGCGTGCGCCAAGCGGGAGGGCCTCTACGGCGCGGGACAGGATCTTCTCAAGGACGCGTTTTCGGGAAACGTTCGCGGCATGGGACCCGCGGTTGCCGAGCTCGAGTTCGAGGAGCGGACGGCAGAACCGTTCGTTCTCTTCGGCGCCGACAAGACCGAACCGGGCGCCTACAATCTGCCGCTGTACCTCGCATTTGCCGACCCGATGTTCTGCTCGGGTCTGCTCCTTTCCTCGAAGATCAAGAAAGGGTTCACCTTCCGAATCCTCGACGTCGCGCACGCGGAGGCGGACCGCTTCATCGACCTGCAAACGCCCGAGGACCTGTACGACCTCGCGGCGCTGCTGCGTGACAACGAACGATTCGTGGTCGCGTCGATTCACTCACGGGCGACCGGCGACATCGCCGCTGCCGTGAGCACCACGCGGCTGCACAACATCGCGGGGAAGTACACGGGCAAGGACGATCCCGTGGCGCTCGTCCGCACGCAGCAGAACTTCCCGGCGACGGGAGAGGTTCTCGCGCCGTACCGCCTGTGCCACTACGTCGGCGGGTTCATGCGCGGCAGCCACACGGGACCGTTGATGCCCGTCCGTGCCGGCACCGGCGTTTCGTTCTTCGACGGGCCGCCCATCGTCACCGCGCTGGCGTTCTCCATGAGCGGCGGCAACTTGACCCAGCCGGTCGATGCGTTCGATCATCCGTTCTGGGACCATGTGCGCACACGCGCAGCGGAAAAGGCGATCACGATCCGCGAGCAGGGGTTCTCGGGGAACGCGATGCTTCCTCAGAGCGAGCTCGAGTATGGCGGGATCGTCGAGATCCTCGACGCGCTCGAGCCGCGGTTCCGGATCGCAGGGGCGATGGTCGACGCGCCGTCGCACGAGCTGGTCGCGGCAGGAGCCCGGTGATCCGCGAAGGGATTCGACATGCCGGAGGCGCCGCCCGTCGCAGAACGGGCTGAGAGCGACGGTCGATTCGACGCGCTCCTTCCGCCTGCGATGGCCAAGCGCGCGGAGGAGATCGGCGCGGCGAAGGCGACGCTCGACGCACCGCGCCTCTTCGTGCTCGCCGTCCTCGCGGGCGCGTTCATCGGCCTCGGCGCCGTCGTGTCGACCGTCGCGAGCGCGGGCACGTCCGCGAGCGTGCCGTTCGGATTGACGCGACTCATCGCTGGCGTGGCCTTTTCGCTCGGCCTGATCCTCGTGGTGGTGGGCGGCGCCGAGCTGTTCACTGGCAACAACCTGATCGTGATGGCGTGGGCGAGCGGGCGCGTGCGCGGCAAAGCGCTGCTTCGCAATTGGCTCATCGTCTACGTCGGAAACTTCGTCGGCGCCGCCGCAACTGCCGGGTTGGTCTTCGCAAGCGGGCAGTACGCGTTCGGCGGCGGAGCGGTCGGTGCGACCGCGCTGTCGATCGCGAGCGCAAAAACGTCGCTCGGATTCGGGCAGGCGTTCGCGCTCGGCATCTTGTGCAACGCGCTCGTCTGCCTCGCCGTGGCCCGACGGACTTCCCGACCCTCACGTGGGAGCGCTTCGTCGTCGGCAATCTAGTGCCGGTCACGCTCGGCAACGTCGTCGGCGGAACGCTTCTCGTCGGGGCGGTCTACTGGTTCGTGTACCTTCGACGCCGTGCCGACTAGGAATCACTCCATGTCCGCGGATGGCGCCGGGGCGCTCTTCTTCCGCTCGGGAACCTCGGTGAGCGTGGCCTCGGTGAGCAGGAGCACGCTCGCAACCGAGACGGCGTTCTCGAGCCCGACGCGCGCCACCTTCGTCGGGTCGATGATGCCGGCCTCTACCAGATCGACGTAGGTTCCGCCCGACGCGTCGAGACCCTGATTGCCTTTGCCGGATCGCATGCGGTCGACGACCACACCGCCGTCCATTCCGGAGTTCTCCGCGATTTGTCGCGTCGGCACCTCGAGGGCGCGCTTGAGAATGGCGAGCCCCGTCCGTTCGTCGCCTTCGCACTTTGCCGCCTCGCGCTCGACGGCGTCGATGGCTCGCAGAAACGCGAGCCCGCCACCCGGCACGACGCCCTCTGCAACCGCGGCTTTGGTCGCGCTGATCGCGTCCTCGAGCGCTTCCTTGCGGTTCTTCATTTCGGCTTCCGACGGAGCGCCGACACGAATGACCGCGACGCCGCCCACGAGCTTTGCGAGCCGTTGCTCCAGCTTCTCGCGGTCGTAGTCCGACGTCGTATCGCGAATCATCCGGCGAATCTCCGCGCAGCGGGCCTCGATCGCCGTCTTCGCGCCGCCACCGCCGATGATCGTCGTCGTGTCCTTGTCGATCACGACGCGCTTCGCCTTGCCCAAGTCCGCGAGCGTCGTCTTCTCCAGCTCTCGCCCCAGTTCTTCGGAAATGACTTGGCCGTTCGTCAGAATCGCCAAATCTTGGAGCGTCGCCTTTCGCCGGTCGCCGAAGTCCGGGGCTTTCACGGCGGCGCACGAAAGCACGCCGCGCATCCTGTTGACGACGAGCGTCGCGAGCACTTCGCCCTCGACGTCTTCCGCCACGATGAGGAGCGACTTGCCCTTCTTTGCGACCTGCTCGAGGAGAGGAAGCAGGTCCTTCATGCTGCTCACCTTCTTCTCGCAGATGAGGATCATCGGCTCGTCGAGCGCCGCTTCCATCTTCTCGGGATCGGTGACGAAGTAGGGCGACAGATAGCCGCGATCGAACTGCATTCCCTCGACGACTTCGAGCGTCGTTTCCGTTCCCTTCGCCTCCTCGACCGAGATCACGCCGTCGGGGCCGACCCTCTCCGTCGCATCGGCGACCAGCTCGCCGATCGTCGCGTCGTTGTGCGCGGAAATCGTCGCGACCTGCGCGCGTTCCTTGCGGCTCGCGACCGGACGCGAGAGCGAACGCAGCGTGTCGACCGCGATGCGAAGGCCACGGTCGAGGCCGCGCTTCAAGTCGATTGCGCTCGCACCGGCTGCGACGTTGCGCAGTCCCTCGGCAAACATCGCGAATGCCAGAATCGTGGAAGTCGTGGTTCCATCGCCGACCGCGTCGCTTGTTCGCTCGGCCACCTCCCTCATCATCTGGGCGCCGAGATTTTCCTCCGGGTTCTCGAGGGTCACTTCCTTGGCGATCGTGACGCCATCGTTGCAGACGAGAGGCTTCCCCCACTTTCTTTCGAGAAGCACACACTTCGACTTCGGGCCGAGCGTCACGCGGACCGCATCGGCCAGAATCTCGGCTCCGCGAAGGACCTTCTCGCGAGCCGCTGCACGGAAGAGAATCTTCATTCCAG
>JACOTG010000296.1 GCA_016178505.1 Planctomycetota bacterium | reverse complement strand
GATGTGCCGCCGTCGTCGAGGGAGTCGACGCGCAGCGTCACTCGCGAGCGGGTAGGCGATTCGCGAGAAGTTCGCCGGCCGTCGATTCGCGGGGCGCGGCGCCGGTCGCGTCCGGCGGCTTTGCGAAGCGGTAGTGCAGGACGCGCACCGGCGTGCCGACGAGCGATTGCCGGTACGAGCCGACGTCGCCAATGAAGCGGATCGTCGACTCCTTGCCGAGCGCGCGCAGCCGTTCCAGCAGCGGCACGTTCACCGGCTTCTGGGTCGTGACGAGGAGGAACGTGCCGTCTGGACCGGAAGCGCGCTTCACGTCTTCGACGACGCGGTCGGCCTCCTCGCGCAGCGCGTCCGGCCGCGCGAGGAGCGCGCGGTCATCCTGATTCCCGAGATGCTCGCCGGTCGCTCGCGGGAACGAGACGATCGTGAGCGCCTTGCCGCTGCGGCGCGCGTAGTACTCGACCGACGCCCGAGTCAGCGACGTGCACAGCACGACCTCGCCTGGCTTCGCGGCGCTGACGACGGCGTCGGCGAGCTCGCGGTCGCCGGCTTTTGGATTGAGGCCATAGAAGATGACGAGCATGAAGACCGAGCACACCATGACTGCGGCGGCAACGGCGGTTCGAATCAGACGAGTCTTCAGGCGGTCAATGCCGAGCGCGCCGAGCAGGCAGAACGCGGGGAAGACGAGTTGGTCGCAGCGCCCCGGAACGTAGCATGGCGAACGCAAAAACGACGTCCCGAGCGCGAGACCGATGGGCACGATCAGGAATGCCGCGAGCCTGAGGACCTTCGAGCCGTGCTCCGACGTCCGTCCGAGACGCCACGTCACGATCGCGATGAGAACCCAAAAGAGAATGGTGATCGCCGAAAAAGCGTCGGGTCGCATCGCTCCGAGGTGCGCGAAGCCCCCTACGCCGAGCGCGAACGTGTGCGCCGTTTCGACGACGAAGCGAGGGGCTCCCCACAACTTCCAGTACGGCACGAGCCACGAGTACTGTCCGTGATTGCGAAGCTGCTCGAGCAGGATCGGAGCCCACGGCGCGTACAGGATCGCGACGGCGGCGCCGACCGCCAGCCACGTGCGGAATCGTTCGCGAAAGGTCCCGCTCGTCAATGCGACGAGCGCCTGCGCGGGGAGAAGGAAGAGCGCGTAGTTGTGCGTGTAGAGCGACAGCGTCGTGCAGAAGATTGCGCCGAGCGCCGCACGCCAGCCGCCGCGCATCGCGACCTCGCACGTGAAGTGCATCGCACCGAGTGCGACAAGCGGCAGAAGCGTGTACATCCGAATCTCTTGCGCGTAGAGCACCTGGATCGGCGCGATCGCCATGAGGAGCGCGGCCCACACGGCGGTGCGAACGGAAAACCAACGGCGAGCGACCTCGAACACCGCCGCGACGAGCCCCACGCCGAAGAGCCCCGACAACGAGCGCAGCGCGGCTTCCGAATCGCCGAAGAGCTTCATCCAGCCGTGCAGCAGGAAGTAGTAGAGAGGAGGACTCGAATCGAGGCGCAATCTCGAAACGATGTGCGCCGGGGACCCGGCGGCGATGATCACTGCGTTCGCCTCGTCGACCCACGCGTCCTTGCTCGCAATTCCAAATGCACGCAACGCCGCCGCAAGGACGAGCAGCACGCCGAGAATCATGAAGCCGGCACGATTCGGCATGTCGGACGGCGCCGCGACAGCGGACGCAGCGGATGCCGAAGCGCTCCGGCGGCGCGCACGACGCGGCGCCGGAATCGGCAAAGGGATCGTGCTCATGGTTCTCCTCGGACGCCCCTGCGTAATCGAAGAAGCGTCCGGCTTTGGTGATCGGCGCGCTTCGGCGCGCGACTGAAGAACCACCCGTTTCAATCGGGGTCGGCAACGGCGACGTCCCGGACTCGTACAATGCGCGCCCGATTTGGCGGGAGACCAGGAGGTCCGATCCGATGGCAGGCATTGACACGGCTCGCGACTCGAGGCTAGAAGGCGGGCTTTTCCCGCGAGAATCCGCACGGACGGCAGGAGGTCAGCGAGCCATGGAATACGCATTGACTCTCGACGGCGTGACCAAGCGCTTCGGCCACTTCGTCGCCGTCAACCAGCTCTCGCTGCGCATCCCGAAAGGGTCGGTCTACGGATTCCTCGGGCCGAACGGCGCCGGCAAGACCACGACGATCCGGATGATCATGAGCATCTTCTATCCGGACGAAGGAACGATCTCGGTGCTCGGCCACCCGAACGCCGAAGAGGTCAAGGATCGCCTCGGCTATTTGCCCGAGGAAAAAGGCCTCTACAAGAAGATGAAGACCGCCGAGATCATCGCCTACTTCGGCAAGCTGAAAGGCATGCCGAGCGCGAAGGCGAAGCAGCGAGCCGTCGAGATGCTGCAGAAGTACGGTCTTGCCGATTGGGTCGACAAGCGATGCGAGCAGCTATCGAAGGGCATGAGCCAAAAAGTGCAAGTGCTCGGCACGCTCATCCACGATCCGGAGCTGGTGATCCTAGACGAGCCGTTCTCGGGGCTCGACCCCGTGAACGCCGAGCTGATGCGGGACATCATCCTCAACATGAAGCGCGAGGGTCGCACCGTGATCTTCTCGACGCACGTCATGGAGCACGCCGAGCAGCTTTGCGACTACATCTTCCTCATCAACCGCGGCAACAAGGTCCTCGACGGAACGCTCGCGGAGGTGAAGAAGGGGGGCGAGCACGGCATCCAGATCGACTACGACGGCGACGGCTCGATCCTGAAAACGATCCCCGGCGTAACGCGCGTCAACGACTCGGGAAAGACCGCGGAGATGTTCATGGCGAATGGTCACGACCCGCAGGAGATCCTCGCGCGACTCGTCGGCAAGCTCCGGATCCGGCGATTCGACATCCGCGAGCCCTCGCTCCACGAAATCTTCATCCGCGCTGTGGGAGGCAAGTCCGATGAGTAAGGCGTTTCTGGTCGCGCAGCGCGAGTACGTCGAGAATCTCAAGACCAAGACGTTTTGGATCGGCATCCTGTCGTTTCCCGTGATCCTGTCGCTGTCGATCCTGGTCCCGATGTGGCTCGAGAGCACGAAGGACACGCGCAAGTACGCGGTGATCGATCAGTCGGGTTGGCTCCTCCCGAAAGTCGAGGAGCGCGCCGAACTCCCGGACCTCGAGAAGTTTTTCCTCGAGATGTGGAAAAAGCCCGAACTGCTCGCGAACGCCGATTCGAAGGTCATTCCGATGATGGACGAGTTTCGCAAGCGAGCCGGCAAGTTGTCCGACGAAGAAGTCCAGCAAGCTGCGAAGCAGTTCAGCGACACGTTGACGCCTGGATCCGACTCTCCAGTACTGGCGAGCCTGCCATCAGAAGCAAAAGAAGCTCTCGTTCAACTGCGCGAGGAAATCCGGCGTGCATGGAAAGCCATGCCGCCCGAGGAGGCGCGCAAGATCTCGAGAGACTTCTCGAAGAGCCGATATCAACGCATCGAAACGACCGATTCCGAGGAGGCACTCAAACACCGAATCGACAAAGACGAATTGTTCGCCTACATCGTCATCGGCAAGGATCCGCTGGATGGAAGCGACGGCTGCAAGTACGTCTCGAACAATCTCACCGACGAGAGCCTGAAGGACTGGTTCGCCCGCACGGCAACCGAAGTCGTTCGCGAACGACGAATCTCGGACGCGAAGATCGACGCCTCGGTGGCCAAGCACATCCAGGAGCCGCTAGCGTTCGTCGAGACCAAGGTCGGAAAGGGAGGCGAAGAAACGAAGGTCACCGACCAGGACACGGTGCGGCAGTGGGCGCCCGTCGGGTTCGTCTACCTGCTCTGGATTTCGGTATTCACGGTCGCGCAGATGCTTCTCACGAACACGGTCGAGGAAAAATCGAACCGCATCATCGAAGTGCTCCTCTCCTCGGTGTCGCCAATTCAGCTCATGATAGGCAAGATCGCGGGTATCGCGGCCACGGGCCTCACCGTGCTCGGCTCGTGGATCGTGTTCTTCTTCCTTGGCACCACGCTCGTCCCGAAGATGCTCGGGCGACCATTGCCGATCGACTTCTCGATCATTCTCTCCGACCCCGTCTACCTCTCGTCGTTCGTCGCCTACTTCTTCCTCGGTTATCTGCTCTTCGCGGCGATCCTCGTGGGGATGGGCTCGGTCTGCAACAGCCTGAAGGAGGCGCAGAACCTCCTTCAGCCCGTCTTCATCCTGCTCATCGTCCCCATCCTCGCGATGATGCCGATCGGCAAGGACCCGAACGGGACGCTCGCGAAGGTGATGTCGTTCATCCCGCCGTTCACGCCGTTCGTGATGATGAACCGCGCCGCGGGACCGCCGACGACGTTCGAGTACGTCGCGACCACGATCCTCCTCGTCGTGTCGATCATCGGAGCAATGTGGTTCGCCGCGAAGATCTTCCGCATCGGCATCCTCATGACCGGCAAGCCGCCGAAGTTCCGCGAGATCCTCGGATGGCTCAGGGCACCCGTCGGCGCGTTGCCCGTCCGCAAGGAAGAGTGAGCGAGGAGCGCCCGCACGAGTCGTCGCTGCGGCGCCTCCTCCCCACGTTTGGGATGGATCAGCCCGACTTCGCGGGCGTCGACGTGTTCCTCGTGCGTGCGCGACGGAGGCGTGTCGATGCTTGATCTCCCGTCGCTCGCCCGGTGCGTCGAGAAGGCGATCGAACATCCGCTCTTCATCACGGTGAGCGGCGCGCACCTCTACGGATTCCCCTCGCCCGACAGCGACGTCGACCTGCGCGGCTGCCATCAGCTCCCACTGGCAGACGTGCTCGGCGTCGACAAACCGGAGGAAACGATCGAACGGAAGCTCGACCACGACGGCGTCGAGATCGAGCTGGTGAGCCACGAGGCTCGGAAGTACCTTTCGCTCCTCCTCGGCAACAACGGCTACGTGCTCGAGCAGATCTTCTCGCCGATCGTCGTCATCGGAGAATCGTTCCTCGAGAGGATTCGTCCGATCGCGCGCCGCTGCATCACGCGCCGGCACGTCTATCACTACCGCGGGTTCCTCGCGACGCAGCGACGCCTGCTCGAGAAGGAAGAGCCGAAGCGAGCGAAGACCCTCCTCTACGCGTACCGCGTCGCGATGACCGGCATCCACTTGATGCGGACGGGCGAGGTCGAATCGAACCTGCCGCGCCTCAACGAATCGTTCCGACTACCCTTTATCGACGAGCTGATTCGTCGAAAGCGCGAGGAGCGGATCGGCCTACTGGACCTCGACTGGAGCTTCCACGACGCGCGTCTTCGCGAACTCGAGGCAACCCTCGAAGCCGCGTGGGAGCGCTCGACGCTCCCCGAGGCACGCGATCGCGAAGGCGTGAACCGCCTCCTCGTCGCGTTACGCCTCGACGCGGCGAGTTGAGTCGCCTGTGCCGCGGCGCTCGTTCTCGCGCCAGTACGCCGCGGCGAAGGGCTCCGTCGAGAGGCTCGCGAGATCGCGCCACCACAATCGCACGTCGTGTGCGAACACGCGCCACGGTCCACCGGCGACGAATCGCCGAGGCGAGGTGAGCATCGGCCGGCGAACGAGCGCGAGCCTTCCGATCGCGCGCAGTCGCACGCACAGATCCGACGACTCGAGGATGCGCCGCGACCCGAACCCGCCGACGGCGCGGAATGCTTCGGCCCGCACGAACAACCCCTGGTCCCCGTAGTAGCGCCGCCAGACGCGATAGCGCACGCGATTGACCGCCTCGACGACGCGCAATGCGACGCCGGGGCCATCGAGCGCGAACTCGAACGCGCCTCCGACCACGCGCGGATCGTCGAGCGTCTTGCGAATCGCGCGATCCCATCCGAGCGGGACGATCGAATCGGCGTCGAGGAAGAGGAGCACGTCGCTCCGCGCGCGCCCCGCGCCCGCGTCGAGAGCCGCCCCTCGCCCAATCGCCCCCGAACTCGCGTCGACGACCATCGCGCCGAGCGACGTCGCGATCTCGCGAGTCGCGTCCGTCGACCCGCAGTCCGCGACGATGATCTCGCCGGCGCCGCCGTGCGTCGCGCGCGCTCGAACGGCGTCCACCGCGGCGCGTAGCCAAGCCGCTTCGTTGAGCGTGGGAATGACGACGCCGATGTTCATGCTCGATGCTCGTGTCCGAATAGACCGGTGACGACAGAGTCGTCATTCATCATGATATTTGACGACGAGCCCGTCACCGAACGAAGTCTCGCGTCGCGATCACGCCGTGTCGAGCGGGACGTCTTGGTCTGGCGTGGGATGCGCGGCGTCGAGTTCGGCGACATCGGTCGGGGTCAGGCGCAACGTCGCGGCCGCGGCGTTGTCGCGGACGTGCTCGACGCTGCCGGCCTTCGGGATCGTGACGATGCCGTCCTCGCGGATCGTCCACGCGATCGCGACCGCGTAGGGCGAGACGTCGTGGCGCACCGCGACCTTCTTCAGCGCGGCGCTCGGGCGGAGTTTCCCCTCTGCGAGCGGCGAATACGCCATCACGACGACTCCGCGCGAACGGCACCACGGCACGAGCCGGCGCTCGATGCCTCGGCTATCGACGTGATAGAGGACCTGGTTCGACGCCACGTCGCGCCCACCCGGAACGCGCTCGAGCGCGGTCATGTCGGCGACGTCGAAGTTGCTCACGCCGAAGTGACGGATCTTCCCCGACTCGCGAAGCGACCCGAACGCACGCAGCGTTTCTTCGATCGGATGCCTCCCCTTCCAATGAAGAAGGTAGAGGTCGATGCGATCGGTCTTCAATCGCGCGAGGCTCCGATCGCAGGCGCGCAGCGTGCCTTCGAACGATGCGTTCTCGGGCATCACCTTGGTCACGAGGAACACTTCGTCGCGACGTCCGACCATGGCTTCGGCGACGACTTTTTCGGACTCGCCCTTCGAGTACAGCTCCGCGGTGTCGATGAGCGTCATGCCGAGATCGAGGCCGAGCCGCAGCGCCGCGACCTCGTCGCGACGGCGACGCGGGTCTTCTCCCATCTTCCAGGTTCCGAGGCCGAGGACCGGCATCTCGGCTCCGGTTCGCGTCCGTGCGCGACGAATCCCTTTCGCCCTCGACGGGTCGCTCATCGGCTCGTCCTCCCGATCGCGATCTTGGATCGAACAACGCCGCCGTTCAGCGAGGCACGGCGACTTTGGATGTCTCGTTGCGCACGTAATCGAGCACCGGATCGGCGCCGTCCCGAACGTGCTCGCGCGTGCGCACGACGAGGACGTCGGGCACGAGCGCATCGACGGGATCGAGCGACGGGTCCGGGCGGATCCAGCGCTTGTAGCTCAGAGTGAAGGACAGCCCGCTCTTCGGGAGCGTGAACGAGACGATGTCGCCATACGACGACGGCGCATTGCCCGTGGGCTCGCCAATGATCCGACCGAGCTTATTGTCGTGCACGATGACCGCGAACCAATTGCCGCTGCTGAACGTGTGCGGACCGGTGAGGACGTCGAGCTTTCCACGGTAGAGCGGCACATCGCTGCGACGTCGATTGTCGCGCCTACCGGGCACCGAGTGCTCGACCCCGCTCTACCGCCCCCAGTGCTTCAGCGCCACTGCGCTCGAGAAGCGAACGTCGCCGCCGAAGTTCACGTAACCGTCGACGTCGACATATCGGAGAAACTCGTCGACGACGGACGAGTCGCCCCCGCCGTTCGCTCGGACGTCGACCGCAATGCGGCCAATGCCCTGCTCCTCTACCACGCGAAAGAATCGCGCGAGCGTCTCTTGGTACTGCGCGTCGACGACGCATCGATCGAGCGTGAACACGCCGAGGCCGTGCTCTTTGTCGATCGCGAACCGGACCCACGGCTCGCTCGGATGCGGTCGTGCGCCGGCGATCGACCGGCCCACCTTCACGTCGATCGTCGCGCCGCCGCGCTCGATGCGAAGCGGCACGGGGAACTCGGTCGCGAGCCCGAGCACACGCAGCGTGCCGAGATCGCAGAGGACGTCCTCGCCGCGGGCATGCAGCCAGTTCGCGTTCTCGGTAGACACGATGGACCGCAACGCCGCGGTGAGCCGCGCCTCGTCGTTGCCGTTGATGGCAAGGATGCGATCGCCGCGCTTCAGATCCCCTTCGTCCGTGCTGACGACGAGGCCTCCCTCGAGCCAGACGAACGACAGCGCCAACCGGTCGCCGCTCGCCGGCGGCCAGAGCACCGAGTGCGCGTCGTGCATCTCGACGAGCACGCGCGACAGCGCGCGCCACGCCGCGGTCCGCGTCATCGGCTCGCGTAGCGCTTCACGCGTCGCGTCGACGGCGCGCTGAACGTCGGGTGGCAGGCCCTCGACCGTCGCCGGATGGACGTCTCGAAGCGCCGCGACGAGGGTGTCGAGGTCGCTTCGAAGGTCGTCGACGGAGATCGCAGCGCTCGTGAACGAGCCCGCACCGAGCGACTTCGTTCCGTCGGCGACGACCCACTCCGTCGGGCCGTGAAAGACTCCGTTGATCCCCACGACGTCGTCCGCTTTCGCCGCGGCGTACACGAGCGCGCGACGACTCGGATCCGATGGGCTCTTCATCGCGCAGATCACGCGCAGGTGCTCGCCAGCGAATCGGCGCCCGTCGATCTCGAGCGTGCCCTCGCCGAATCGGAACGGCAGCTTCGCGGCGTGCCGTGCGAGCCAGGCGTGCTTCGGGGTGCCGTAGACGATCAAGTCGACTCCGGCAAGGTCCGCCTCCGGCGTGTCGGAGTCCTGCCGCACGCGACTCTTCGGAAAAAAGCGCTTCTGAATGGTCTCGACGAATTTCTCGATCGCGGGATCGGCTTGGGTCACGATCACGGCCCCCGGCCGGCCGACGGCGTCGTTGATGCTGCCAGCCGGGACGAGGCTCTGCGGCGCTGCGTTTCGAATCGCCACGCCGAAGAGCAGCAACCCTGCGACGACCGCGATCGGCCTCGTGCCGCTCATCGTGTCGTCTCCGCTACGGCTTCATCGTCGGGAAGAACGCCGTCTCGAAGAGGTCGGCGGCTTTCACGACGTGGACGTCGTCAGGCTTCACGAGAAGCGGCCACGACGCCCACATGCCGTCGCGGCGCAGGATGTCGAGCTGAGCGTCGCTCACCTTGTAGAGCTTCTGCCCGTTCTCCTCGACCTGCTCGAACGCGTATGCCTTCGCGTCCTTGCCGAACTCCACGCCGTCCCGCTTGATCGCGTCGACGATCGCGGGCGCGGCCTTCTCGTCCGTGACGACGACGAATTCGAGGTTCGCCGTCTGAAGGTGCTTCTTGATCGCCGCGTTCACCTGCGCAGGCGTGACCGCGTCGATCGACCTCAGGTACTCGTCGAGGAAGCCGTGTCCTTCCATTCCGTACACGACGTCGTCGATGCGATAGCCGAGGAGCCGCGCATTCGTTTCCGCGAGGTTCAAGTAGAGGACGCGCGCCTTGTTCTTCGCGAGCGCGACCTCCTCGTCGGTCAGGCCGTCGGCAATGAACCGATCCAGCTCCGAGCCGATCGCCTTCATCAAGTGCACGACGTATGCGTGCTGAACGGGCCGCAGCCAAACGGTGAAGTCCTGGAATCGACGCGGTGCGTTCGGCGGCGGAAACATCAGCGCGAAGCGATCGGGGAACCACTCGAGATAGGAGTAGTCGCCGTAGTTGTAGCCGCGCTGCTCGCGGATCCGCTTGTAGAGGTAGCCAAACCCGTCGCGGTGCGTGCCGAACGCGACGTTGCCGACGTAGAGCGGCCAGTAGTCGGCGTCGCCGCGCTTCACGTCGAGCGGAAATCCCGCGTGAACGCCCGACGCGATCGCGCTCGGAGTAGTGACGACGAGGACCTCGCGGCCGTGCGGCATCCGGCCACGCTCGCGCGGACGAGTCGCGGACGACGCCGCGCTCGCCGCAACGCGGCCGCTTCCGACTCCCGACAGCGCGGCTTGCACCTGGCTCGTCACGCTCGACTTTGCACTCGAGATCCCGACGATCGAAGCGGCGGGCACGTAACGGCTTTCGCAGAACGCGCGGACATCGTCGCGCGTGATCGACTGGATGCCCTTCACCGTTCCGATCGGCGGATGGCCGTACGAAGTGGCAACGTGTAGAACCGTGTCCATCACGACGAGCCCGAGGTTCTCGGTCGACTCGAACCGAAGCGACGAGCCGATGTCCTCGGCGCGCTCCTTGATCAGGCGGCGAAGCTCGTCTTCGTTGAAGAGCGGCTGGGTCATCATCGGGCCGAGCACCTTCGTCGTGAACTCGCCGAGCACTTCCTCCGGCACGGTCATCGAAAACGTCGTGAGGTCCTTGTCGACGCGGGCCGACGGGCTCGCACCGCCCCCCCACGGCTGAGTGATCTCGGCGAGCTTCTCTTTCGTCACCGGCTTTTTCGGATCGCCGAATCCGCCTTCGAGGATCATGCGTGCGGTGAGAGACGCGAGACCTTCTTTCCCCGGCGGATCGTCCGCCGAGCCCGTGCGAAACGCGACGCGGATCTCGATGAGCGGCGACGGGCTGTCGACGGTCACGAGCTTCGGACCGCTGCCTGTGTCCTTCTGGCCCGCCATGGAAACGGAAAGCGAGGCGCACGCAGAAAGCGCGAGAACGACGACCGAGAGCGCAACGACGACGTTCATGCGAACCCCTCCGATAGGCGCGAGCGTCATCGCGCACCTCCTTTCGCCGCGCTTCCCGTGAGCGTCACGACGAAGCGATTCGAGTCCTTGAAGTACGTCGTGGCGTACGCGTCGATGTCGGTCGGCTTCAGCGCTTCGACCGCGCGGAGGAGGACGTCGAGCACGTTCGGGTCGCGCTCGAATCGGTAGTAGCGCGCGAAGATCACGGCGACGTCCGCTGGGCTCGAGAGGCGCGCTTGGAAGTCGTACTTGTATTTCTTCTTCAAGATCTCGAGCGTCGCCGCCGCATCGGGCCGCGACGAAAACAGCCGCAGGCCTTCCATTCCCGCCGCGAGATCGTTCGTGACTTCGTCGAGGTACGACTTGCCCTCTTTCTCGAAGCGATCCTTGAAGAGCGTCGCCGTCACCGAGAAGAGGCGCGAGTCCATCGATTCGTATTGCGAGCGTCCGTCGAACTCCACGTCGCTCGCCGACTTTTTCTGATAGCGGAGCATCTGGTAGAGCGGCGCTGTTTCCGAGAAGAGCAGCTCGGGCGCGATCTGGCCGACCGCGGTGTCGATCGAGGTGCTCACGTGCTTCGGCACGCGGTAGCCGATCTCGACGCGCGGCGCCACGTCCGAATCCCAATCGACGTGCGTCGACGCGCTCTTCTCGGGTGGCGCGGCGGCGTCGATCGGCGGAACGTCCTGTCGCTTCCAGTCGCCGTAGAAGGACTCCACCTTCGCGAAGATCTCGGCCGGCTTCACGTCGCCGGAGACGATGATCGCGCAGTTGTTCGGCCGGTAGTACGTGTCGTAGAAGCGGCGCGCGGCCTCGTAGTGGTTCGGCATCGCGAGGACGTCCGCGTAGTAGCCGATCGTCGTGTGGCCGTACGGGTGGTCGCCGAACGCGATGTCGAGGAGCTTCTCGTCCATGATCTGGTCGGGATTGCTGGCGCCTCGCCGGTACTCGCCGAGCACCGCGCCCGTTTCCGTCTTGAAGATCTTCTCGTCGAAGTCGAGGCCCTTGAATCGCGCCGACTCCAGCTCGAGGAGACCGGGCTTGCCGTCCTTGCCCACGAGGTTCGAGGTGAACGTGAGCGGATGATAGAAGGTCATGTCGTAGGACGTGAACGCGTTGTTGTGTGCGCCGAGACGATCGATCGCTTCGTCGTAGCCGCCCGGCTTTCCGCCGAAGCGATGCGTGAAGAGGATGTGCTCGAAGAGGTGCGCGAGCCCGGTCTCGCCCTTGGTCGTCTCGTTTCGCGCGCCCGCGATCACGAGCGTGTTGAACGAGAGCACGTCCTTGAACTCGGGCATCGGGATCACGATGACGTCGAGTCCATTCGGCAACGTCTTCTTCTCGATCGCGTAGGGCATCAAGCCTTTCGTTCCCTCCGAAGCGTTCGCCTCGATTCCCACGAGCGCCGCGACGACCGCGGCCCCGATGACGCCGGTGCGCATCAAGATTCTCCCTTGTTCAGAACGCGCGGGTTTCGCCTTCGCCGGTCGCCGCGCGCGCGACGGCGCTCGGCTCGCCGAACGGCTCGCCGATCCAGTTTTCGTAGAGCGCCTTTTCCGCGGCGGTCGCGGAGGCTCGCCGCACGAACGCGACGTCGGCGGGCGCTTCGCCGAGCGTGACCTCGATGGTTCGCAGCATTTCGTCGCGAGCGATCGTGAGCGTGACTCGGTCACCCGGCTCGCGCTCGCCGATGCGCGCGCGAAGCCCGGCGTCGTCGACACGGAATCCATCGATCGCGATGATCTCGTCGCGCGCGGAGAGCCCGGCGCGCGACGCCGGTCCTGCGAGGAGCACGGTGTCCACGATCGTTCGGCCCGCTTCGCTGCTCGCGAAGATGCCGAGCCAGCCGCTCGGCGACTCACCGGCCACGTTCGCTTGCGCGATGTCCAGGCCGAACGGTCGAACGGCGCTCGCGACGTTCGGCGGCTCCGTCGTCCGCACGAGTCGATCGAGCAACGCATCGAGCGGCGAGCCCGCGGCCGACGCGAGCGCGCGGCGCAGGTCGGCGTCGCTGAACGTGGCGTCGGGCCGCTCGCTGCATTGCCGATCGAGCGCGCGCATCACGTCGTCGAGGCTCTTCTTCCCCGCCGTCCTCGCGCGAAGCTCGAGGTCGAGCAGCATCGCCACGACGCTTCCCTTCACGTAGTACGAGACGCGCGAGTTCTTCGCGTTTTCGTTGGGACGGTAGTGCTTGATCCACGCGTCGGTCGATGCCTCCTCGAGCGACTGCACGCTTGCGCCCGGATGCTCGAGCACGATGCGAACGCTCTTGGCCAGCGCCGCGAGCATGTCATCCGCGGATTGCAGCCCCGCGCGCCGGAGGATCACCTCTTGGTAGTAGGTCGTGAATCCCTCTGCCATCCACAGGAGCGTCGTGTAGTTCTCGCGACCATAGTCGAATCGACCGAGCGGCTCGGGCCGAATGCGCTTCACGTTCCACGTGTGGAAGAACTCGTGCGAGACGAGAGAGAGCTGGCGTTGGTACTCGCTCGCGGGCTGGAAATCGAAGCGCGAGAATTGCATGAGCGACGAGCTTCGGTGTTCGAGCCCGCCCGTTCCCGTCGGCAGGAGGTGCACGATGAAGACGTAGCGCGGATACGGCAATCCGCCCATGAGCGCCGCCGATGCTTCGACGATGCGCTTCACGTCGGCAACGAAGCGCTCGCGATCGACGTTGCCGCGGCCGAAGATCGCGACCTCGTGCGGAACGTTCGCGACCTCGAAGCGGAACACTTCGTGCGTGCCGATTTCGATCGGGCAATCCACGAGCGCGTCGTAGTCCGGGGCTCGGCGTATTCGCGGATCGTCACCGGCGAGTTCGAGCGCGGTCGAGATCGACGTCCAGCCCTCGGGAGGATCGAGGCGAAGTTCGATCGGCTCGAGCTCGCTCCCTGGCGAAAAGACGAAGAGGCCTGCGCCGTTCACCACCGCATGCGAGTCGTCCACGAACGGCGTGCGCACCGAGACGTCGAACGCGTAGACGCGATACGAGGCCTCGACTTTCTTCGTGCCCTTCGACTCGACGCGCCAGCGGTTCTTCTCGGTCTTGGCGGCCGGAAGCTCGCGGCCGGCCTCGTCGCGCGCGCGAAACGATTCCACGTGCTGCGAGAACTCGCGCACCATGTAGGAGCCGGGCGTCCACACCGGCATCACGAACTCGGTGACCGCGCCGCGCGACTCGACCGAAGCCGTCACCTCGAAATAATGCGTGCGCGGCTCCGCCATGCGCAGAACGTATCTCACCGGCATACGGTGTCAGAC
The DNA here is from genome assembly GCA_016178505.1 of Planctomycetota bacterium. Lineage (GTDB taxonomy): Bacteria > Planctomycetota > JACOTG01 > JACOTG01 > JACOTG01 > JACOTG01. The sequence continues at coordinate 7,995 of JACOTG010000296.1, read as the reverse complement.
ACCCAACAACGAGATTCGACTGAGTTCACCCTCGCCGTCCATTCGTGCCAGGCACGTGCCGACGGAAATCCATCTCATTGCGAGTCCCGATCATGCTAACCGGCGGCAAGTGACCGACACTTTTCGCCGGCCGGCGGCCGGTGCCTGGCACCGTTAGCCGGGGGTGCATTCTCAGCGCAGCGTGGTGCGGGCTGCGTCCACGAGTGCAGTGGCTTTTTTCACGAGAGCCACGCGATCGGTCGAGCCGGTCTGCTCGACGGCCTTCATCGACGTCGCGAGCGCGTCTCGACCGATGGCGAACGACGAGAGCATTCGCTTTCCGATCGGGCAGTTCGCGGATGCATAGGTCAGCGCTTGGTCGTACTTCGTGCGCTGCTCGGGCGAGAGCGCAGCGACGCTCTTCTGTGCGGCGCTCCACTTCTCGAGGAGCTGATCGGCCTGCACGACGAGGGCTTCGTTCGAAATCGTGGCGACGACCGGCACGGCCGCGCAGCAATCTTTCGAAGCGGATGCGTTCGCCTCTCCCGCCTTCGCACAGCAATCTTTCGCCGTCGTCGCGCTCGCCGCAGAAGCCGCGCAGCACGACCCGGGAGCCGCAGCAAAGGTCGACGCGGCAAGCGCGTGAAGCGACGCGTTGAAGAGGGCGCTCGTCTTCGCGTTGAGCGCATTGACGTCGACGACGTCTGCGACCGCCTTGCTCTTGTCCGCGTCGCCGCGCATCGTTTCGCATTCGTCACCCGAGCATGGCTTCGCCATCGCCGAAGCGGCGTCGAGCAACTGGGTCGCCGTCTGCAGCGTCGCCGGCATGAGCGCGAATCCCGGGTTCGTCTCGTGCAGCACGCTCGTCGCCTGCGTCAGGCGCTCGCGTGCGTCGGCGGGCATCGCCTTCATGTCGTCGGCCGCGCGGCCCCAATCTTCGATCGCCGCGTCGAGCTTCTTCGCGACTTCTCCCGAAACCTTGACGCATCCCCCGCAGCATCCCTCGTCGCCGAGCGCGCTCGCGCGGGTCGAGAATCCGAGAGCCAACGCAGCGACGACGAACGACGCGATGTATCGATGAGCGAAGCGAGTCATGTGCAAAATTCCTTTCCAATGAGTCTCGATGACCATCCACGCGAAAGAGTGCACAAGCATACTCGACGAATCCCAACTCGACGACGATCTCTCGCATCAGGAGAAGAGCGATCCTTGCCGATGAGGTTTTTGCGACGCGAGTCGTCGAGCGAGTAATCGATGATTCTTTGGACGATCGATCACTCGACGCTAGAATGGCAAACACTCGCATCGATGAAAAACGGAAACGCAATCGTTGAAGATCAGGATCACGACGGACGCGCACGGCGCATGAAGAAAAAGTTGAAGGTCACGGTCGTCTTCGACACCGACGTTCCGCCGCCCACCGATCAGGACTACTCGAAGCATCTCGAGAAGCAAGTCGACGAAGCCGAGTTCGACGTCTTCCACGCGCTCGTGCGATGTGGACACGACGTGAAGTTGCTCGGCATCCACGACGACATCCACGTCCTGCTCGATGGGCTCGCGAAAGATCCGCCCGACGTGGTGTTCAACGCGGCCGAAGCATTTCGCGGCCTCGCGGCCCTCGACACGACCGTGCCCACGATCCTCGACGCGCTGACCATTCCCTACACGGGCTGCGCGCCGTCGGGGCTGATCGTGGCGCGCGACAAAGCGCTGAGCAAGAAGGTCCTCGCGTACCACGGCATCTGCGTTCCGCGCTTCGAGGTCTATCCGATCGGCCGCGAAGTGACCGAGGCACCGGGCATGCCGTTCCCGCTCCTCGTGAAGCCGCAATCGGAGGATGCGTCGTACGGAATCGCAAAGACGTCGATCGTGAACGACATGGACGCGCTTCGCGAACGAGTTTCGCACGTTCACAACTGGCTCAAGCGCGACGTCATCGCCGAGGAGCTCATCAACGGACGCGAGCTGTACGTCGGCGTGCTCGGCAACGAAAAGCTTCAAGTGCTGCCCACCGTCGAGATGACGTTCGAGAACAAGCCGAACATCGCGACGTTCAAGGTGAAATGGGACGAGACGTATCGCGAGCGGCGCGGAATCCGCAACGTCTTCCCGACCGATCTCACCGACGAAGTCGAGAGCCGCCTCGCGGAGGTCGCGTCGACGGCGTACCGCGTCCTCGGGCTGCGCGACTACGGTCGCATCGACGTTCGCCTCACGCCGAAGAACGAAATCTATGTCCTCGAGGCAAACCCGAATCCGTTCATCGCGTTCGGCGAGGACTTCGCGAATGCGGCCGAGATGGCTGGCCTCTCTTACCCGCAGCTCCTCGACCGCATCGTCGAACTGGCAGTCGCACGCGCGACGCCGCGAAACGGCAAGAACGGGAAGAAGCCGAGTCGCACCGGCGAAGAGACCGCGTCCCGTCCCGCCGCCGATGTGACGTGATCGTGGATCGATCTGCGATTCGCGACACGCACTCGTAGCGCGCACTCCCGCTCCTCTCGGCTGTGGAGCAATGCGACGTTCCATGCAAGAATGCGCGATTCGTATTTCCCCTGATCATGGTGCTGGCATCGAGGATCGGCGACTCATGGAAACGATCAAGTTCAAGCCTTCCGAGATCAGCGGCAATGGAGCCGAAGCGCTCGAGGTGCGCGATTGGATCGAGTCGCTCGAGGACATCCTCTATTCGGCCGGGCCCGCGCGCGTCGGTCGCATCCTCGAAGAGCTGCAGCGCCACGTGCAGAAAGCCGGCGTGCGCCTGCCGGTCACTCTGACGACGCCGTACGTCAACACGATCCCCGCGGACCGTCAGCCGCCCTACCCCGGCAATCGCACGATCGAGCGCCGCATCAAGAGCATCGTGCGGTGGAACGCGATGGCGATGGTCGTTCGCGCGAACCGGCGCGAGTCGGGGATCGGCGGCCACATCTCGACGTACGCATCGGCCGCGACGCTCTACGAAGTGGGATTCAACCACTTCTTCCGCGGAGCGGATCACGCGTGCGGCGGCGACCTCGTGTACTTCCAGGGCCACGCTTCGCCCGGCATCTACGCGCGCGCATTCCTCGAGGGACGCCTCAGCGCGCAGCAGCTCGAGAATTTCCGCAACGAGTTGGCGCCCGGCGGGGGGCTCTCGTCGTACCCGCATCCGTGGCTGATGCCGAGCTTCTGGCAGTTCCCCACGGTGTCGATGGGGCTCGGCCCCATCACCGCGATCTACCAGGCACGGTACATCCACTACCTCGAGGATCGCGGGTTGATCCAACCGACGGGCCGAAAGGTCTGGGCATTCCTCGGCGACGGCGAGACCGACGAGCCCGAAGCGCTCGGCGCGATCACTCTGCCCGCGCGCGAAGGCGTCGACAACTTGATCTTCGTGGTGAACTGCAATCTTCAGCGTCTCGACGGCCCGGTTCGCGGCAACGGCAAGATCATCCAGGAGCTGGAGGCGATCTTCCGGGGTGCGGGCTGGAACGTGATCAAGGTGCTGTGGGGCAAGGACTGGGATCCTCTCTATGCGCGCGACAAGGACGGGCTCCTCGCGCGTGCGCTCGGCGAGGTGGTCGACGGCGAATCGCTGCGTCACCGCGTCGAGGGCGCCGAGTACGTGCGCACGGCATTCTTCGGTTCGCACCCGAAGCTCGCCGAGCTGGTGAAGGACATCCCCGACGATCAGATCTGGAAGCTGCGCCTCGGCGGTCACGATCCCGAGAAGGTCTATGCCGCGTACAAAGCCGCCGTCGAGTTCAAGGGTGCGCCGACCGTGATCCTCGCGAACACGATCAAGGGCTACGGCCTCGGCGAGAGCGGCGAAGGCAAGAACATCACGCATCAGCAGAAGAAGCTCAACGAGGACGAGCTGCAGCGCTTTCGCGATCGCTTCGACATTCCGATCCGCAACGAGGAGCTCGGTGACGCACCGTTCTACCGGCCGGCCGACGACAGCCTCGAGATCCAATATTTGCGCGAACGACGCGCGGCACTTGGCGGATTCGTCCCGAAGCGCTCGACCGCGCAGGTGACGATCGCTCCGCCGAAGGAAGACCTCTTCGACGAGTTCGCGGAAGGGACCGGCGATCGCGAGGTCTCCACGACGATGGCGTTCGTGCGCATGCTCTCGAAGATGCTTCGCGATCCCGAAATCGGAAACCTCATCGTGCCGATCGTCCCGGACGAAGCGCGCACGTTCGGCATGGAGTCGCTCTTCCGCCAGTGCGGCATCTATTCGCACGCGGGCCAGCTGTACGAGCCGGTCGACTACAAGAACCTCCTCTACTACCGCGAGGCGAAGGACGGACAGATCCTCGAGGAGGGCATCACGGAGGCGGGGTCGCTGTCATCGTTCATCGCCGCCGGAACCGCGCACGCGATGCACGGCATCGCGACGATCCCGATTTTCCTCTTCTATTCGATGTTCGGCCTGCAGCGGGTCGGCGACCTCATCTGGGCCGCCGCCGACGCGCGCTGCCGCGGGTTCCTCGTGGGTGGCACGTCGGGTCGAACGACGCTCGCGGGCGAAGGACTCCAGCACCAGGACGGACACAGCCACGTCCTCGCGCTGCCGGTGCCGAACCTGCTCTGCTACGACCCGGCTTACGCGTACGAGATCGCGGTCATCGTGCAGGACGGCATCCGTCGTATGTACCAGGACGGCGAAGCGATCTTCTATTACATGACGATCGGAAACGAGAACTACCTCCAGCCGGCGATGCCGGAAGGAACGCGCGACGGAATCCTCCGCGGCCTCTATCGCCTGCGGAAGGCCGAGGGCGCAGGGAAATCGAAAAAGCGCGCACAGCTCTTCGGCAGCGGCTCGATCCTCAACGAGGTAGTGAAGGCGCAGGCAATCCTCGCCGAGAAATACGGGGTGGCGGCGGACGTCTGGTCCGTCACGAGCTACAAGGAGCTGCGACGTGAAGCGCTCGACGTCGAACGCTGGAACATGCTTCACCCGACCGAGAAGGCAAAGGTGCCGTACGTCACGCATTGCCTCGGTTCGGAGCCGGGCGTGTTCGTCGCGGCGTCGGACTACATGAAGGTGCTGCCCGATTCGATCTCGAAGTGGCTGCCGAAGCCGATCGTGGCGCTCGGAACCGACGGGTTCGGACGCAGCGACGGACGCGGAGCACTTCGAGACTTCTTCGAGGTAGACGCGCGTCACGTCGCGTGGGCGACGCTCGTCGCGCTGTTCCGCGAGAAGCTCGTGGACGTCGCGACGATCCAGCAGGCGTCCAAGGACCTCGAGATCGATCCCAACAAGCCCAATCCGATGCGAAGCTGATCGCCGCGCAATCCAGACGAAACCGAACGTCGCGCGGGCGAGAGGAAGAGAGGAATTGGAAATGCAGGAATTCAAGCTGCCGGATCTCGGCGAGAACGTGAAAGAGGGCACGGTCATCAACGTGCTGGTCAAAGCGGGCGACGTGATCGCCAAGGACCAGCCCGTGATCGAAGTCGAGACGGACAAGGCCGCGCTCGAAGTCCCCTCCTCGGTCGGCGGCAAGGTCCGCGAAGTTCGCGTGAAGAAGGGGGACGCGATCAAGGTCGGCGCGGTCGTTCTCGTCATCGACGCCGCGGCCGCGAAGAACGGCGACACTCACGCGAAGCCGGCCCCGAAGGCGGAGTCCTCGAAGAAGCCTGCAGCCGCCGAACCCGCAAAGACGTCGAGCGTCGCGACCGCCCCGCCCGCGCCGAGCCCCGTTCCACCCACAGTCGAATCGGCGGAGCCTCCGGCCGTTGCTGCCGCTGCCTCGCTCGTCGTCGAGGAAAAGCCTGCACCCGCGGCCCCTCCAAGCGCCAGCCGCACGGCCGTCTCCGCCGCACCGTCGGTGAGACAGTTCGCGCGCGAGATCGGCATCGACATCTACGCCGTTCCGTCGTCGGCACCGGGGGATCGCATCACGATCGACGACGTGAAACAGCACGCGCGAACGACACGCACCGGCGTCGACGGCCGCTCGGACGGCGCGCGACTCGCTGCGGCGCCTCCGCTCCCCGACTTCGAGCGGTGGGGTGCGGTCGCGCGCGCACCGATGTCGAGCGTCCGCAAGAAGACCGCCGAGCACACGCTCGCGTCGTGGAATGCGATTCCGCACGTGACGATCCACGACAAGGCGGACATCTCCGATGCCGACGCGCTGCGCACTCGATACAAGAAGAAGGCGGAAGACGTCGGCGGCAAGCTGACGATCACGGCGCTGATGCTCAAGATCACGGCGTCGGCGCTGAAAGTCTTCCCGAAGCTGAACGCGAGCGTCGACATGACTCGCGGCGAGATCGTGTACAAGAAGTACTACCACCTCGGAGTCGCCGCCGACACGGACCGCGGCCTCGTGGTGCCGGTCATCCGCGACGTCGACAAGAAGAACGTGATCCAGCTCTCCGTGGAGCTGAGCCAACTCTCGGAGAAGGCTCGACGCGGGAAACTGAGCCTCGACGAGATGCAGGGCGGAACGTTCACGATCACGAACCTCGGCGGGCTCGGCACCGGCTATTTCACGCCGATCGTGAACTATCCCGAGGTCGCGATCCTCGGACTCGGGCGCGCGCGCATGGAGCCGGTGCTCGTCGACGGCCAATTCCAACCGCGACTCATGCTGCCGCTGTCGTTGTCGTTCGACCATCGACTCATCGACGGGGCGGACGGCGCTCGTGCGCTGCGCTGGATCGTGGAAGCCGCCGAGAAGCCGTTGCTCATGGTCCTGGAGGGCTGATCGGTGGCCGACAACGCCGCTTCGACACGAGTCGTCGTCGTCGGTGCCGGCCCGGGCGGATACGCGGCCGCATTCCACGCCGCCGACCTCGGCATGCAGGTGACGCTCGTCGATCCCGAGGAAGCGCCCGGCGGTGTCTGTCTCTATCGCGGCTGCATTCCGTCGAAGGCCCTCTTGCACGTCGCGCGGCTCCTCAACGAGACTCGCGATGCCGCCGAGTGCGGCCTCCGTTTCACGCGACCGCTGATCGACGTCGACCAGCTCCGCACATGGAAGCAGGGAGTCGTCAGCAAGCTCACGGGCGGGCTCGCGCAGCTCAGCCGCAAGCGGAACATCACGCAGCTCCACGGACGCGCGAAGTTCATCGAGCCGACGCGCCTCGTCGTGAAGCCGGCCGCCGGCGGTGCCGAGCAATCCGTCGAGTTCGATTTCGCGATCGTCTCGACCGGCTCGCGACCCGCGACGCTCCCGGCGGCGCCGGCAATCGGCGGACGCATCATGGACTCGACCTCCGCGCTCGAGCTGGAAGACGTTCCGAAGAGCCTGCTCGTGGTTGGCGGCGGTTACATCGGCCTCGAGCTGAGCACGGTCTACGCGGCGCTCGGCTCGAAGGTCACGATCGTGGAGATGACGAACGGCCTCCTTCCGGGCGCGGACCGAGACCTCGTCGACGTGCTGCACAAGCGATTGCGAAACGACGTCAGCGAGATCCTCCTCAACACGCGCGTCGCCGAGATGACGGAAAGCCCGGACAAGCAAGGCGTGCGCGTGAAGCTCATGGGAATCGACATGGTCGAACCCGTTCGCACGTGCTCGAGGGTGCTCGTTTCGGTCGGACGCAAGCCGAACTCGGAGGGGCTCGGCCTCGAGAACACGCGCGCGAAGACCGACGCCCGCGGGTTCATCCAAGTCGACGGGCAGCGGCGGACGGCCGAGCCCACGATCTTCGCCATCGGCGACGTCGTGGGCGAGCCGATGCTCGCGCACAAGGCCAGCCACGAGGCGCGCGTCGCCGTCGAGGTCATCGCAGGCAAGTCGAGCGTGTTCGAGCCGCAGGCGATCCCCGCGGTCGTCTTCACCGACCCCGAGGTCGCGTGGTGCGGGCTCACCGAGACGTCGGCGCTCGCGGGCACGCGGCCGTTCAAGGTTCTGCGCTTCCCGTGGGGCGCGTCCGGCCGCGCGGCGACGCTCGCGCGCAGCGACGGCCTCACGAAGCTCGTCGTCGATCCGCGAACCGAGCGGGTCCTCGGCGTTGGCATCGTCGGTCCGGGCGCGGGCGAGCTGATCGCGGAAGGCG
>JACOTG010000295.1 GCA_016178505.1 Planctomycetota bacterium | reverse complement strand
GCGCGTGCACATCCCCGTGCTCGGCAACGGCGACATCTGGGAGCCGTGGGATGCACTGCGCATGATGCGCACGACGAAGTGCGACGCGGTGATCATCGGCCGCGGCTGCCTCGGCAAGCCGTGGCTCTTCCGCGATCTCGCGGACGTGTTCGAGGGGCGCGAGCCGCAGGATCCGCCAAACCTCGGCGGCGTCGTCGACGTCGCGCTCGACCACGCGCGTCGTCTCGTCGAGTGGTTCGGCGAAACCAGCGGCATGTTCCAGATGCGCAAGTTCTCGACCTGGTACACGAAAGCGTTCCCGTCGACCGCGGCGCTGCGCCAGCGCCTGATGAAGGTGATCACGCTCGCGGAGCTGGAGACGGTCCTTCGCGCGCTCGATCGCGACGTGCCTTTCCCCGTCGCCGGCATTCGCGCGAAGCGAGGCAAGCGATCGGGCACTCAAGTCGTCTCGCTGCCACCCGGTTATCTCGACTCGCTGGATGGCGACGTCTGCTTCGACGCGGACGCAGAACTCCTCGTCGTGGACGGCGGCTGAGCCAAGCGACACGACGAGATCCGACGGACCACCGACCTGGCCGTTCGCGCGAGGGACGTCAGTGATGAGCCCGATTTCCTGGTCGCGTCCCGGAAAGTACGGCAGCGCCAGGCGACGGCCACCGGTCGTCGCCTGGCGCGAAATCCCACAGTTAAATCAATAGACGATGAATCCCCTGATGATCAGCCGCGTCGCTCGAGGCTGCATGGGAACGTTCCGTCGTACTCGAGCACATCCCCATCACCAAAGCTCGTGTTGGCGATCTTCTGGATGAAGACGCCCAAGATCGGCGCGTTTTCGCCCGTGAGATGCAACCAGCCGGTCTGAATCGAGCGCGATCCGCTGGTCAGCTCGTTCGGATCACCGCCGAGGTTTCCGGCGACGTTCGTGATGTCTCCGATCGTCCCGACGAAGAAGCACTCGAACTCGAAGTCGCGCGAGAACCGTCGTTCACGGTTGTTCCAGATGAAACTGTCGACGAACGTGGTACCCGAAGTTTCGCAGCTCGCGAGCGCGATGGTATCGGTGAACTCCGGATTCGTGCCGCCCTCTTGGAAGAAGCTGTCGACGAACAGCGTCGCCGGCCACGCGTCGTACTCACGTCCGAAATTTGCCGCGCCGTCGCTGTTGCAGTCGGTCAGGCCGCGGCCGCAACGATCTACGTGGAACGTGCAGTTGGCTCGGAAGCCGTACGGGATGTAGCGCGCCATGAAGTCCAACCCCGTGTCGACGATGATCGCGCTGCCAATGAGGAAGTCGAACTCGATCGCCTCGAACGATTCCGGATCTCGTGCCTCGACCCACAGCCACCCAATCTCCATGTTCGGGTTGTGCTGGTCTGCAATGACCGTCAGCGTGTCCCCGGGGGTCAGGCACTCGGAGACATCGAACTCGCGGCAGTGACCTCGACTCGCATCGTTCGCGAAGTAGGTGTACTGCAGGCACACGTCACCGGATCGGAAGTCGCTCGACGAACAGGACGTTCGGTCTTCGTTGGTATTGGTGATGGAAATCAGCGTGCCTTTGCCCGTCCGAGAGTCGACGAGCGGGAAGATCAGGGCGGACGCCGGACGTCCGACGACGGCCTTTCCGTCGCCGCCAGCTCGCGCCTGCGCTCCAAACCCAAACGTCATCGCCGCACACGCAACGAGCCCCAAGCCAAATGTGACCTTCATCAGATACCTCCTTACGGTGAAGAGAGACGATCCCTCTACAGGTGGGAAGGTCTCTCTCCAGCCTTCTTGTTTCTAGTAGCTCCTACGAGCGCTCGAGGCGCTCTTTTGTAACGGTGAATTCAGCGGGAGGGTCGCGTTACCCATCGCAAGAGGTCCGAGTCTCGCTCGAGCAGGCGAGGCGAGGCCTCGAACAGGTCTTCGACGAATGCGGCGTCCGTCTCACGAACGGGCCGAAGCCGATCATCCAGGGGGATTTCCGAGCCTTGGGCGCGCACGAGCCACCCGCCTCGGCGCACCGAGATCCGAGGCCCCTCCCTATCCGCCGTGCCAGACGTCGATCGAATGACGACTCCCGAGCAGGATCGTCGAAGTTCGGTCGACGCCGGTTCGCCCGGCAAGCACATGTGATTGCCTTGAGGAACCGATTGCACGTCGACGAACCCGCAAAGGCGTGAGACTCCGCTGGCCGTCGCATATCGGAATATCGCCCCCACTCGTCCCTCGTGATCCACATCCCGTGCCCGAACGTCCAAGAGAGGCCCGGGAAACCACAGAGGCGACGGGGCCGCGAGGTCCGCCCCGAGAAAGACGAGGGCGCCGCGCACGTGCGACGTCAGCCCGACGACCCAAGAAGCCTCCGACGCGCCGTTGAATTTCACCGCGTCGAGCGAAACCACTCGCATCGCATCGATTCCGCCATCGTCGACGGCAACCTCGGGCGAGAGCAGCGACCAGCGCGGGAAAAGCAAACGGGCCCCCACGCGGGCCTCGGCATCGAGAAGCGCGATGCTGCTTTCACGCGGACGCGAAGGAACGGAAAACGCGACCGCGGCCGCCGGCCCCGAAGCGGCGCTCCCGTCGTGAGAGAGCGCGTGGAGCCGCAGAACCGTTCGACTCCGCGAGACCAGGCGCAATGCGGCGACCGCATTCGGCTTCGGTCCACGAACCTCCAATCCGAACGCGTGCACTCGGACGACTCGATTCGCCGGTTCGCCCTTGCCAGGCATGTGATCGTCCGCGTCGTCGCGCAACATCGCGAGAGGGGAAAGCCCGAACGAGACGCTGCGGGCCGGCCCCTCGCTGCCGAAGATCCGATGCGTCTGCTCGTCCAATCGCGACGTGATCGCATGAACCCCGCATTCCACCCGCACGAAGCCCACGCCATCCCGGTCGAACGTCGCGGCTTCCGGCAGCGTGGGCGAAGCGTCTCCGGAAGGAATCAAGTCCGGGACGTTCCATAACGTCCCTCGCCGGAAGGCGTCGTTTGCACTCTCCTCGCGAAGCTCCCCGGGAAACGACGATGGGTCGAGCGTCAGCACGAATGCGGACGGCGTCTCCGTGGCGTCGCGGCCGACAACGACGAGCCCGCATCCCGCCGAGCCTTCGAATTCCTCGACGTAAAACGATCCCGGCAAGTCGCCCACGCGACCGGGCAGCGTGAATTTCGCCGGTGCACTCTCGTCGGGATCCACTCGGACGAGGATCGTCCTCGGCCGAACGGGATCGTGCATGCACAGGAATGCGCTCGTCCGACCCCGTCCATTGATGTCCCCGCAGACGATGGGACCCGGCTCGAGCGAGTCCGCGTCGATCTCGGCGGCGATCTCCGCGCTTCTTTGGCGAAGCGTCCACAGTCGCGTGGGACGGCGATCGCGGTTCAAGTCGTACGCGGCGAGGTCCCAACCTTCGCCGCCATCCTCGACGACGACGATCTCATCGTCCGGATCACCATCGAGTTCGGCGATCGCGACGTCGGGGTCGCTATCGTCCGCGCCGCCCGAAAGCGCCCGAACGGGCAGCGGCAGCAGAACCGAAGCGCCTCCCGCCAGTGCGGTGACCCACGTCTGCCCCCCTTGTTGGACGACGTCCCCGACCATGAAGCGGAGGCGGCTGCCGATCGACGCAGGCGTTGCATCATTGACATCCCGGCGCCGGCCCGGCCATCCGGCGACCAAGAACAGCGCCACCGTGACGACGACCAAGGACAACCCGATGGCGACGGGCGCCGCGCGACGCGCCGCTCTCCGCGCAATTCGAAGCACTCGCGTTCGCGATGCGAGCGTTCGCTCGCCGCGGCGCAGGCGGCGAAGCTCCTCGGCCAGCGCTTGCGCCGAGGGAATCCGTCTCGATGGCGTTTTTTCGAGGCCCCACAGGATCACGGTCTGCAGCTCGGGCGTCACGGCGCCGTTCCAACGACGCGGCGCCGTTGGATCCTGCCGGGCGATGCGCCGGAGGATTTCACGGGTGCTACTTCCGTCGAAGGGGTGGCGCAGCGTCACCATTTCGTAGAGGACGCTCGTCAACGCATAGACGTCCGCTCGGGGATTGCTCCCCGTGCGAAGCCCGCGTGCGTGCTCCGGCGCGACGTAGTGAGGTTTGCCGACGAGATCACCCGTTGCCGAGAAATGCGGTGAGCCCAGTCGTCTCGCCAAACCGAAGTCGAGAAAGACGGGAGTGGCGTCGGCACGGCGGATCATCATGTTCGACGGTGAGATGTCCCGGTGGACGATCCCGCGGGAATGGACCTGCGCCAGTCCCTCCGCAAGACTTTGGAACGCACCGACGACCCACTCGAGGTAGGTTCCCTCCACGCGAGGCTCCGCCGACAACGGCGCCACCCGACGCCAGACTCGGGTGAGAATTGTCGACGCCTGAGTCGTCGCGATGCCCTCCGGGTCTTCCCCGCGAAGAGCCTCGATCACGGCGGCGAGGGAAATGCCGTCGATCCACTCCATGACCAAGTAGAAGGCAAGCGGAAGCTCTCCCATGTCGCGGATGCGGACGATGCTGGGATGTCCCAACTCCGCGAGCACGTGGAATTCCCGCGCCGAGCGATGCCGATCCTGTGCGGAAGCTCCAAGGAGCGGCAGGATCTTGATCGCGACACCCTCGGGGAATCGATCCGATCGAGCGAAGTAGACCGTGCCCGATCCGCCGCGCCCGACCTCGCGCTCGATGTGGTAGCCCGGCACTTCGGGGAGCGCAGTCGACGACGGGCCCGGCGCCGCGACCAAGGCGCGATACGCGCGCGCGAAAAGACGGAGCCGCTCGAGAACGGCGGCGCGCACCCGTTCGTCGGGAATGCGCCTCGCGAATTCGTCAGGAGTCTCCCGCGCGCCCTCGTCCAGCTCTTGGATGTACTTGAGATGCCAGACGTCGATCTCACCCGGCGGCGGCGTTTCGTCCCTCCGAGCGCTCATCCATCCACCCTTGCAGTTCCTTTGTGAGCGCGACCCAAGCACGTCGCCGGAGCATTCTCGTCGCCGCGAGGGATTGCAGACCCATCTGGCGTGCGACCGATTCGTAGTCCAACCCTTCGATATCGCGTAATCGGATGATCGTGGCATGCCGCTCGGAAAGCATGCCGAGCGCGGCCTCGAGCCGCCGAAGACTCTCTCTTCTGATCAGCGTTTGCGTCGGCGTATCCGACGGCGACGCGCGGGTCGTCCAACCCGCACCGTCCGCCGCGGCAAATGCGTGGCGCTCGCGAGCCGCTTCACGCACTTGATCGTGGATCTTGTTGCACATGATCTTCTTCAACCACGAGACGAACTGTCCCCGTCGAGAAAACGTGCACGTCGGAAAGCGGAGCACGACTTCCGCGAAGACCTCTTGAACGATATCCCGGGACTCGACGTGTTGCCTGACGCGGTGACCCAGGCGCCTTCGAACCATGCCCAACAGTCGCCTGCCGAACCGCGACGTCAGCGTCTCGAAAGCGCGGGAATCACCGTCCCCGGCGCGATCGATCAGCGTGGCCGTCGCGTCGCCACCGTCGATGAAGGGTTCGTCGGTTCTTGGAAGGCGATGTGAAATGCACGCTCGGCGCTCGTCGGTGGTGGATCCCACCGTGCCGGGCCATGCGTCGATGTAATCCGTGACCACCGACACGAACTCCCCTTCGACGGGCGAGCCCCTCATCGTCATGATGTTGTGGCTCCCCGTACGATCGCTCGTTGCCGACTTTGCTGAATGCGCTTCTCCGGCGTCATACATTCGCCGGCAGTCCATCTCGTCGTTGGTGTGCAATGCGAGTGCCGACTCGAAACGGGACGTTCGAGTCATCGATCCACTGACGTCGTAAAGCTCGTCGATCAGCCACCGATTGTGCGCCACTGGCGCCAACTCGTCGAACAACCGAGGCGGAGGAAATGTCGGTCGACGTCGGTCACGCGGTCCGCTCCGACGTCGGGTCTAAGGAAGTTTCTGCATGGAGGCGGCAGTTATTACCCACCGTGGTCACGCCTGAACTCGGCACCGCGTGTGATTCGCCGTGAACTCCGATCCCTCGCTCGATCGTCCTTTTGCAAAGTCTGCACGACAGCGAGCGAGCAGGATCTCTTCGGCCTCCCGGCGAGAGTCGCCTCTTCGCTATCGAATCTCGACGACAACACCGTTGGTCACGGCCACTTGGCCGCTCGGCGACGCAGTATCCTCCATCAGGCCCTGCACATGGAACATGGCCGCCGCCGCGGGCACGCGGATGAGCTGGAACGCGAAGGAGGGCGCGGGCTTAGCCCGCGACTGCGGCCTATGCTCGACGCCGAGACAGCTTGCGAACTTGATGTTGTTGGCGATGAGAACTCACGACGCTCACTCCGCGTAGAGGCGAATCACTCGCTCGATCGCTCGCGAGCACACCTTGCAGAAGGTCGTCGGGTTTCGCGTGAACATGATGCAGTCGGCTTCTGGACGGTAGAGGCCCTTCGCCTGGTAGGCCGCGCCCTCGAACGCGCCGACCTTGCCGAAGTACTTCTCGCTTTGCAGCATCGGCGTCGTGACCTCTTTCACCTCGCGGAAAAGCGCCTCCATCGCGTCTTCCGAGGCCTCCTCGGCGAGCATCTTTTGCCGCTTGTCCTGATACTCCAGCGACGCGCGGTCGAACGAGGCTTGATTCCACGGCGTCGGGATCGGCGTGGACGGCGCCACGAGATCGCGCCATTTCACGTTCTTCGGATCGGTGAGCGCGGTGATGTTCGGCTCCCACGGCTCGGAGCCCTCGGGCGCCAACGTCTCGTACGAAACCTGCGACGTGTAATACTCGTCCGCGAGCCCGGCGAAGGAGTGGCCGAACTCGTGAACGAAGACGTACGCCGACGGCTCCGTGTCGGACGCGCACGTCGCGTACAGGTTGAAGATGCCGCCGCCGCCGTACTTTCGATCGTTGAAAACGATGATGAGCGCATCGTATGGCAACTGTGCCGCAATTTCGCGGATGGCGGAATTCGCATACGTGAGGACGTAGCGATCACTATCAAAGGCGTTGAACGACAGCCCGAGAGGCGAATCGCGCCAGACTCCTTTACGCGGGTTCGAAATTCCAGACTGTGCGGAAGGCACTTGGATCGCGCGCACGTTGAAGTCGTTGCGATGCGACTTGTAGGGCTCGGTGTCGAACATCACGCCGACGAGGCGCGATACGTCGCTCTTGAACTTGTTTCCTTCGGTTGTCGTGTATCCTTCGCCGAGGACTAGCAAATCGACCTTCGTCGGAGGAGGTCCACTCTCGAACAGCGCGAAACCCTGTCCGCGCGGCGTGATCGCGGAGCGATTCACGAAGCGGCCCAAAGGATCGACGAGCGCGCTGTAGATCTCGCGGAACGAGCCGTCGGCCGCGCGCTTCTTCAGCACGACTTGGAAGCTCTTCTTCGGCTCGGGGAAGCGCAGCGATTCCTGATACGTGCGCCAGATCTTTTTCGCCTCGCCCGTCGTTTCCCACTCGCCGAAAATGCTCGCGAACCCGCGCGAGTAGAGTGGCTGGTTCGTCGCCGGGTCGACGATCACGAAGAGGTACTTGCCGAGGTTCGTGCCGTCGAGGAGGTGCGTGCGACTGCCAGGCCAGTCGCCTTCGAGCCGCACCTGGTCGAGGCTCACGAACTCCTCGGCCGCCGTGCCCGAGTGGTAGTAGTCGAATCGAAGGGTCTTGCCGGTGAAGGTCGCGTCGAAGTCGGCAGGTGCCGCCGAGGATGCGAGCGACAGAACGAGTGATGCGACCGATGCGAGCATGGAGCCTCCACTTCGTTGATGGACCAACGACGATGAAGGCCACCTTTACCACGTCTCGCCGGCGCGGGCGAGCCTCACGGCTGCGTGATGAGGATCACCGCGTTCGTGACGCTGGCGCCGGCCGAGTTGCCGGCGCCGCCGTCGCGAATCACGCCTTGGAGCGTCAGGACGACGGAACCCGCGAAACCGGGATGCGTTCATCCCGAAGCCGAGGAATTCCCATTCGCTTCCGTTCCAGCGCCCGACCCCATAACCGCCGGCGTAAAGCGCCGGGCCGCGACCGTCGTCGAACACGGCAAACGCGTTCGACTCGGCGCTCGTCGCGACGACCGGCGCCGACCACGAGCTGCCATTCCAACGCGCAAGGGCCGATATCGGTGCATCGCCGGCGCGCGAAAACGGGCCGCTCACCCAAAGCTGCGGTCCCGAACCGTCGTCGAAGACCGTCAGCGCATCGACGTTGCCATCGACCCCGTTGCCTCGGTAGAAGAGCCCCGGCGTCCACTCGTGGCAGGGGTCTTGAGCCGCGGCGGTGAGTCCGAATCCAAGAAGCAACGACGCCGTTACGGTCCGTCTCCGCAGGGGTCGCATCGAGCGGTCTCCTATCGCCTCTTCGTAACGAGGAAATGCGGGAACAACATTCTGAGGACGTCGGGCCCGTCCTACAAGCGACAAAGGCTCGTCGCTTCGAGATCGAACGGCGAAACCGGACGTTCTGCGCTGGACGTGAACCGAATTCGGAGCGACCGGGCTATCGTAGGGCAAAGCCATGAGCCACCCCCTGCCTGACCTCGACGCGCTTCTCGCGCACGGTGATTTCGTCCGGGCGCTCGCGCGAAGCCTCGTTGCCGATCCCGACCGGGCGGACGACATCGTCCAGCAAACGTGGATGGCGTCGATCGAGAGGCCGCCGATTCCGGGGCTGCCGGCCCGGGCCTGGCTGGCCTCGGTCGTTCGCAATGCGGCTCGACACGTCGTGCGATCGGACCGCCGGCGGCGACGCGCCGAAGCAAACCTGACGCCGCGACCTCCGGCGCCGTCGACCGCGGACGTCGTCGCTCGCGAGGCGATTCGTGCCGCCATCGTGCGGGCGGTCCTCGATCTGGCTGAGCCGTACCGGGAGGCGGTGCTGCTTCGCTACTTCGAAGGCCTACCGCCTCGCGCGATCGCCCGTCAGCTTCGGGTCCCGGTCGAGACCGTTCGGACCCGCTTGAAGCGCGCCCATGCCTTGCTTCGGGAGCATCTCGATCGGGAGCATGGAGATCGGCGAGCCTGGGTCTTGACCGTGCTCCCGCTGGCACGGCTCGGCGCCCCGACCGGCGGCCTCGCCTCGGCATCTCCTATCATTATTATTGTACTCGTGGGCCTCGTGGCCGCACTCCTGGCCATGCTCCAATGGGGCGTGCTCCCGATCGCGCCAGGGATCGGGCCACCATCGACCTCGGACGGGAGCATCATTGGAGGCCCCGCTGGATTTTCCACCCACCCCACCGACGCGACGGCGTCCTCCGACCGAGGCCCTACGACCCCTCCGACCGTCCGTCGGCCGACGATCACCGGCCATCTCGTCGACCGGGGCGGACGGCCGGTTCCGGGAGCCTCGGTCCGATCCTTCCCGTCGACGGCGACGAGCCTCTTCGAGACCACCGGGCCCGGCGTCCCGTTCACGGACTCGACGGAGTCGGACGAGCAGGGTCGGTTCACGGTCGCCCTCGATCCGACCGAGCCGTTCGGCGCCATCTTCGTCGAGAAGTCCGGCTTCTCGCCGGCCGCCGTCGGGGAGCTCCGTCCGGCCGACGACGTCGTCGTGACCCTCGATTCTCCGTGGACGCTCACGGGGACCGTCCGCGACGGCGACGATCGGCCCGTCGCCGGCGCCCGAGTCCGCTGGCGAAGAATCCTCCTCCTCTGCCGCATCGAGCGCGTCGCCCAATCCGACGCCAACGGCACGTTCCGGCTCGAGGGGCTTCCCGCGTCCGAGCCGGCCGCCGCCCTCGGCGACGCTTGGGCGATCGACGTCGACGCCGACGGCTTTGCGCCGCTTCATGTCGAGAGCAATCCGTCCCGACTTCACGAGCCTCCGGTCGAGCACCTCGATCTCGTCCTCGGCGCCGGCGCAACCCTCTCCGGCCGAGTGCTCGACGACCAGTCGGGCGAGGCGATCGTTGGCGCCGAGGTCTCCCTCTACTCCGTCGAGGGAAATCCGATGGCCGTGTCGCGAGACACAGGTCTCGTCGTCGTTGAACCGTCGTTCGGACGCAAGCTCGCATCCGTGGTCTCCGGCCCCGACGGCGCCTATCGCATCGATCACGTGCCCGCGCGCGGCTTTCACGATCCGTCTTGCTTCCTGCAAGACGACGCCGGCTCGCTCATCGCGTACGTTCGCGTCGAGGCGCCCGGCGTGTCGAATCGCGTGTTTCCCGTCCGCGTCTCCGACGAAGGCGCGACCGTCACGCAGGACCTGCGGTGCGCGCGGGCCGCGACGATCGTCGGTCGCGTGGTCGACGAGCGCGGGCGGCCGGTCCGCGGCGCCACGATGAGCGCGCGCGACCATTTTTCCGATCATCTCGGCGTGTGGGGCAGCAACCCCGGGACGACGACCGCGGAAGACGGACGCTACACCCTCGAGCGGGTCGCCGCGTCCGATCACGTGAGCGTGCACGCTAGGCTCGGCGCGGAAAGCGCGAGCGGGTACGTCGACGTCGCCGTGCGCGCCGGGGCCGTCGCCGAGGCTCCGGACATCGTTTTCGGTTCATCGCTCGTGGCCAACCTCGTCGTCGTCGACTCCGGCAGGCGGCCGGTGTGGGGTGCCGTCGCCGTGAGCGGCTATCGAATGGGAGTCGAGACCCGCGCCGACGAACACGGTCGGTTG
>JACOTG010000294.1 GCA_016178505.1 Planctomycetota bacterium | reverse complement strand
CGCGATGGAACGGCACGACGTGGTCCCCGGTCGGCGGCGGGATCCCCGGCGTCGCGGCGACCCTCGCGGTTGCCGACGACGGGAGTGGCCCCGCGCTCTACGCGTCCGGAACGTGGTTCGATCAAGCGGGCGGTGCGACTGCGGTTCGCATCGCGCGATGGAACGGCACGGCGTGGTCACGCCGTGGCAGCGGAATCCCCAGAGTCGCGTCGTCGATCGTCGGATTCGACGACGGGAGCGGGCCCGCGCTCTTCGTCGCGGGACCGACCGAGGCGGGCGGCGTGTTTTCGTCGCCGATTGCGAAGTGGAGCCTCACGACGCCGCTGCGCGCGCGACGCGGAAACGTGAACAAGCGGCTCGGTGAAATCACGGACACGCTCTTCGTCAACAGTTCGGCGGGCGATTCGAATCGCGAGCTGGCCGTCGCCGTCGGCCAGCCGCTCCGCATTCACCTCGACGCGGCGCCCGCTGGCCCCGCGAGCGCCGGATACGCGATGTGGATGTGGTCGGGCGGCTCGACGCACCCGACGGAACTCGTTCGCAATCGCGCGCAGATCGGCTGCCTCGTGAATCCGACGCCGAACGACTTCTTGCTGCGGCCACAGCCGATCCGCTGCATGCGAAGTCCCAATGAGTCCGCGGCGGCATGCTTCGGCATTCACGAACGCGTCGGCCCGTCGTCGCCGCCGTGGACGATCGGCGCGAGCACGCTCACGGCGCAACCGCGAACGTTCACGATCCAAGGGCTCATCGACGATCGAGGTGCCGCCAATCCCAGGCACGTCAGCGTCACCAACGCCGTCGTCGTTCGCATTCGTTGACGCCGCGAGGGCCGGAGCTGAGCGACTTCATGAACGCCGGCGGCATCACGACGCGTTCAATGAGGCGGCTATTGCGCTCCGAGGCGTTCCCGCGAGACGGAATGCGTGGCGCACGCTCGCAAGGAATCTAGAGGCGACGAGGACTACGCGAACAGCGTCGCGAGCGAGACGCGGAAGCCCGGCAGGACGTCGGGCGATGCGGCGTCGCCCGAGGTGAACTCCCCGTGGCTCACGATCGCGCCGGCGTCGAACACGAAGACGTCGATGCGCTTCGGGTCGGGATCGACGAGCCAGTACTCGCGCACGCCGTATTGCGCGTAGAGGCGGCGCTTTTCGTCCGCGTCACGCGCCTCGGACGACGGGGACATCACCTCGAACGCGAGATCCGGCGGGACGTGGATGCCGTGGCGCGCCGACTCGAGCGAGCGTCCCTTGCGGAAGAAAAGAAGATCCGGCTGCACGATCGAGTCCTCGGCGAGCACGATGTCCATGGGTGAAGGAAGCCATTGGCCCAGGTCGCGGCCGCGCAGGAATTCGCTGAGCGCGTCGGTCATGCGGGCGATGACGAGCTGGTGGCGATAGCTGGCCGAAGGCGACACGATGAGTTCTCCCCAGAGGATCTCGTAGCGCTTGCCGTCGTCGGGGAGGCGCATGTAGTCGTCGTACGTCCAGTGTCGTGACTTCGCGATCTCGGGCTCCGCCATGCATGGCTCCGATGGGTTGTCGGCGCTCATCGTACGCGGGCCACCTCCCGATTCAACGGTCGCGACACTTCAGTCGAGTCTCGCACGCCGAAAGTTACACCTGTACCGCGACCGCGAAGGAATTCCGGCGGTAGATGAAAGGCGTTCCGGCTCTCGATAGACCCGTCGGCAACGCGCGCTTCGCGATTGCCTCGCGGTTACAATTTGCGCGACTCTGATGGCGCGGCTCGTTGCCGTTGGGGTCGCCTGAACGATGCACGATCGAATGGGCGCCGACGATCGGCGCAATCGACGTCGCGTTCGCGCAGCGTCATCGAGGAGATCCAAGAGTGGAGAACAGCAAAGAGTCCGACGCCGACGCAGCCACGGCGAATTCCAAGAAGCAACTCTCGAAGGAGGCCGACGCGGCCGTCCGGAACGTCCGCGACCGGCAACTCTACGCGCGCAACAAACCCAGCGCGATCGTCATGCGACTCACGGAGATCATCGTTGCGACGGCACAAGCGCCGGTCGAACCGCGGGCACTGGAGCGCGCCGCGTACACGCTTCGACAGAAAGCGGGCTCGACGTCGGTTCTCGGCGGAAGCCTTCGTCATGCCTTCGCCGCGATGATCCTCGCCAGGGGCCTCGAGCCGGCGGACGTCGTCGCGCGCGTGAAAGCGGTTCGCGCCGCATTTCGGAAGCGCCACATCGGCCGCGGTGGCGCGAGAGAGGTCATCGCCGCGTTGTTCCTCGTCTTGCGCGCCGGCAACAGCCCGGTCGTCGACGTGACCGTCGATCGCATGCGGCACCTCCTCAAGAGCTGGCGCAAGAAGCACTGGCTCGTCACGGGGCCCGACGACTATCCGATGGCCGCGCTCCATGCGTGCGGGATCGAGGACGTCGAGGCTCTCGAGGTGCGGATCGAAGGGATCTATCGCGCGCTCGCGGCTGCCGGATTCCATCGCGGGAATCAGCTCCAGCTCGCGTCGCACCTCCTCGCGGTCGCCCCGTGGCAGCCGGCGGAGGCGGCGGCGCGATTCCGTTCGATCGCCCGATCGCTCGCGGCCAAGCGCTCGAAGGTCGGGCTCGGGCAGTACGACGAGATGGCGGTCCTCGCGCTGACCCAGGGAGAGTGCGGCGAGGTCGCGCAAGAAATCGCGTTCGCGAAGGCCGAACTGATCCGCACGGATCACCTGCCGGCGTCGGTCGCGTTCTCGCTCGCCGTCGGCACGTTCCTCGCCAAGGAAGCGCGGGAGCGCGACGAGCTTCGCGATGCGGAGAATCTGGAGATCCTCGCGACCATCCGCCAGACGGTAGACCGGAGGTTCGCCACGGTGACCGCCCAGGTCTTGGGCGCCGGAAGCCTGTTGGCACTCGGATTCGCGTTGGGGCGGCCGGACCCGATCATTGCGCTGATCAATGTCGTCGCGAAGACCAAGCAGAAGAAAACCGACGAGTTGCGTCCGACCTCACCGCGATACCTGAAGCCTGGAAGCGCGGCCGCGCGATGGCGAGAAATCGTGCGCAATCGTCCGAAGTGACGTGCGCGACGTTTCGCGTCAGTTCCTCGAATCGCCCCGCACGATCGCCGTGGCACGCTCGACTTCCGCGGCGAATGCGGCGATCGTCTGCGCCTCGAACTCGATTTGCTCCTCGGCTTCCTTCCAGTGCTTTTCCTCGATGGCCTCGCGAACGCCGGGCAGCGTCTTCACGCCGTACCCGGTGTAGAAGCCGGGCGCGTAGATCTGGTGGACGTACCACGGGCGTCGGGGCAGACCCTCGCTGCGCGTGAGCATGCGTTCGCTCTTCATCAAGACGAGGTCGAGCGCGCGTTGCGCGTCCGGCGATAGGGCTTGCCCCGACGCGAGGCGCTCCAGAATCGCTTTCTCGTTCGCCTTCGTGCTCTTCTCGAGCGCGACCAGCGCGTTCTGCAGCGGCGCAAAGTTGAGGAAAGGAACGGGCGGCTCGGGTCTCGGCACGACGAACGTCTTCGTCGGATCGAACGTGGCCGCGTACGTCCCGTCTTCGATGCGGCGATTCTTCTCGTCGATCTCGGCGCGCAGATCGTCCAGGAGCTTGATCACTTCCTTTAGATAGCGACCCAGCTCGCCCGTGAAGCGAGTGAACTCGAACGGCAGCACCTCTGCATCGGCAAGGCGCAGAACCATGCGACCGCCCGTCTTCGCGAGGGCCACGCCGTAGTCGAACGACGGATCGCCGAACCGCACGTAGTGATCGAACGAGTCGTAGATCGAGTGGTACTGCCCGTACTCCGACTCGCCGCCGTAGCCGATGTTGAGCGCCGCGATCCCGAGATGCTGGAGAAACGGCGTGTAGTCCGAGCCCGAGCCGAGCGGGTGGATGCGGAGGTCGGTGCGCTCGCGAACTTCCTTTCGCTCTTCTTCTTTCGCGTCGAGAATCGCCTCGGCGCGCGCGCGATCGAGCACGCTGATGTTCTTTTCGGGGTCCACGACGTCGCGCGCGACTTGGTTCGCAAACGTCTCGAGCGTGTGTGAGCCGCCAACTTCGAGCGTCCCGCGCGCGTTGCTGTCCGAGTTCACGTAGACCGCAACTTTTGTGCGAAGCTCATCCGCGTGCGTCTCGACCCACTCGGTCGAACCGAGGAGCCCCGGCTCCTCGCCGTCCCACGCCGCGTAGACGATCGTGCGTTTCGGCTTCCAACCGCCCTTCCGCAGAAGACCGAGCGCGCGCGCTTCGCCAAGCTCTGCGACCAGGCCGCTCACCGGATCGGTGGCGCCGTTGACCCACGCGTCGTGATGATTGCCGCGCACGATCCATTCGTCGGGGCGCTCCGAGCCCGGGATCTTCGCGATCACGTCATAGATCGGTGCCTGCTTCCAATCGAACGTGACCGCGAGGTGAACTTTCGTCGGGCCGGGGCCGAGGTGGTACGGGATCGGCAGCGCGCCGCGCCAACTCTCGGGCGCCATTTGCCCGCCGAGCGCTTGCAGGAGCGGCAGCGCGTCGGCGGCATAGATCGGCAGCACCGGAATCTTCGTGAGCGTCTTTGCGTCCTTGACGTCGAGGCGGTGCGCGTCGGGAGTCGCTCCGATGAACGGCGTCAGAGGATCACCCGAGTAGAGCGGCATGTCGGCGACCGAGCCGCGCTGCGCCGAGTGATCGTTGCGATAGCCCCCCTTCGGATAGACGTCGCCGTCGAAGTACCCGTCCTCGCGCGGATCCGAATAGATGATGCAGCCGATCGCGCCCTTCTCCGCCGCGACCTTCGGCTTGATGCCGCGCCACGATCCGCCGTAGCGCGCAATCACGATCTTGCCGCGCACGTCGATGCCGCGGCGCTCCAGCTCCTCGTAGTCTTTCGGGATGCCGTGGTTCACGTAGACGAGGTCGGCCGTGACGTCGCCGTCGATCGAGTACGCGTTGAAGATCGGGAGCTGCTCGCTCGTCTGGCCGGACGTCGAGTCTTCGGCCAGCGGTGGCTCGACGAGCGACGCTTTGAACGACGTCGGCGCGACCATCTCGAGGAGTCGCGACTTCGGCGGCGGATAGAGGACGCGGAACTCCTCGATCTGCGTGTCGAATCCCCACTCGCGGAAGAGCCCCGCGATGAACTCGGCGTTCTCCTTGTCGTAGGGCGAACCGACGTGATGCGGCCGAGCCGAGATCCGCTTCATCCATTCGCGCAAGTCGTCGCGATTCAGCGCGGCGTCGAATCGCGTCTCGAGCGCGAATTGTTCCACGGCAGTTCCCGCGCCGAATCCGAGCAGCGGCTTCGGCGGATCGACGGCCGTCGCGCTGCTGGCGAGCGTGACGAGGACGAGAAAAGGCATGATTCGACTCGCGTGCATGGTTCTCTCTCCAAACCAGATCGCCGAAGGAAAGCGCGCGATTCTATGCGGGCGCAGATCGAACCTCCACGGCGTCTCGCTACTCGAAGCCGCGGACGAGGTGGAGCGAGTCGACCTCGAACCTCCACGGAGTCGAGCTACTCGAACCCGTGCACGACGTGGAGCGAGTCGTCCTCGAGAAGAAGGATGCTGCGTCCCGTTGGCGCGATGTCTCGGATCTCGCGGCGGTGATCGCCCGGCTTGCGAAGGCCGTCGAGCGGGAACTCGGCCTCCGCCTTCCCTTCGCGGAAGAAGAGAAGATCGGCTCGCTGCAGGCACACGAGACCGGTGCCCAGCAGGAACTCGGCACGCGGCCAGTCGGCACCTGCCGTCCACTTCGTCTCGAGCGGCATCTGTGCGTACGCGCCGGTCGACTTGACGAGCGGCGTGATGCGCCGCGTCGCGAGATCGAGCGAGTAGACGAACGGAAACGACGTGAAGAGCGCGACCGAGCCCGATCGCCGGATAGACACCTGCCCGTTCTCGCTGACGAGGTCGCGGTTCATTCGATCGAACGTCTCGTCGCGAAGTCGCTCGACCGTTCCCGAGCGGAGGTCATAGACGAACAGCGTGGATCGCCCGCGTGTGGGTTCGGGGATCGTAGCCTCCACGGGACCCATCTCGAGGACCAGCGAGTGTTGTGCTGGGTTCGCGCACAGCGCGTGAACGATTCGGCCGTCGATCTCCGAACGTCGCTCGCGGGCGCGGCTCGAACACAGCATGCGCGACTTGCCCGTCGCCGGATCGACTTCCATGACGCCCGCCTCCGTGAAGACGTCGCCGACGAGCGCGAACAACTTGCCGTCGACGAATTCGAGCGCATGCACGCGAGCATCGGCGAGGCCCGACGCCTCCGAGACGCATCGCGGGCTCTCGTCGTTCGGAAACACCGCGATGCCCGCGCCGGGAACGCCGACGTAGATCGTGTCGCCATCCACGGCGACGCTCGGCATGCGCATCGCCGTCGCGGGGCCCCCGCTCGGCAGCACGACGTCGCGATCCATCTCGACGCGCCTCGTGATCTCGCGTGTCTTCGGATCGAGTCGCAGCACGCCGACTCGCGGGGGTTGCAAGCGAACGTAGACGATCGCCAGAACGTCGCCTTCGGAGACGATTCGCCGGCACTGAATCGCGCCGAGCCCGGTGAAGCTCGCGACTCTTTCGATCTCGAATCGATTGCGCGACGAGTCGGCGTTCACGGGCACGAGTTCGGGATGGCGCGCGAGGAATTGTCGCCGCACGTCGGCGAGCTTCCCGCGTTCATACCGTCCTTCCGAGTCGTCCGACGTCCGACGCTCGCACAGCGCGATGGCTCGGTCGAGCACGGCGAGCCCTTCGCCGGCCCGGCTCGCTCGCTCGTAGCATCCTGCTTCCGCATTGGCCCATTGGCGCCATGCGCCGACGGCGAACACCGACTGTTTCTCCAGCGCCGTCGAGAGCTGGTCGTAGGCGTGCGCCTTTTCGAGGGCGTTCTCGTCGGGCGCGTGCTCGCGACCGTACGCGATCTCGATGAGAACGTGCACCCATGGCGTGAACCAAGGATTGCTTCCGTCGAACTGGACGGAGCCGATGACTTCGTTCCGCAGTAGCTCGAGGTCCGCGAGCGCTTGCTCTCGTGCGTTCGGATCTCGGTCAACGAGTCGCATTCTCGCGAAGTGCCCGGACAGTCGAAGCAGCGGATCCGAATGGTTGCAGAGGGTCGCAACGAACTTCTCGTAGAGCGGTTTCCACGCCGCGCGGTCCTTTCCCCACGTGGCTCGGTCGAAGTCGTAGATGCTCGCGCCGCACTTGAGACCGGACGCCGCTTCGGGGCAGTTCGTGCGGCGCATCAGCCCGGCGGTCTCCTCCTGAACCGTGAGGCAGAAGCGCATGGCTTCCTCCGGCGACTCGCACAGCCACGGGAATTCCTGCGCGGCTTGCGCAAGGACGGTCGCGTAGAGGACGTCGTCCTTTCCCTTCACGAGCGCGCGGTATTTCGCGAAGAGCACTCGCAAGCGGCCTTGGATCTCGTCGCGCGCCTCCGGATCCGCGCTCGCCGGACCGAGGTGAATGGAGCCCCATCCGAACACGACGTAGAGCCCGTCGACGACGTAGGAGTGCGGCTTCCACATGAACGTGGGGTTCGTGTAGTGGATGTACAGCGTGTGCGGGAGCGAGTTCGCCACGATCTGCTCGGCGACCGCGAGCGTTCGATGGCAAATCGGAAGCAACGCTCGGTAGTACCGTGCGAGATCGTCGGGCGTGGGCTTGTGCAGCGCGAAGTAGCGCTGGTGGTAGCACTCGACTCCGGTCAGCAAGAGTTCGAAGAGACAGTCGACTCGCTCGGGCGCGATCGCATGAGCGGCCTCGACGAGTCGCATCGCACGCTCGTTCTCCGAGAACTTGCGAAAGACGCTCGCTTCGCGAAGCAGCGCGGCGACTTCTTCGTTCGCGCTCATCGGCTGAGGCGGTCGGGCGAGCTTCAATCGCGCTTGGATCTCGTCAGCCGCGCGGTGCGCGAGATCGGCCGGATCCAGCGCGGGCGCCGTGAGGCGCACTTCGAAGATCGATTCCTTTCCGCGGCGGCCGCGAAGCGCGAGCGCGATCTCTTCCTTTCCGCGCTCGCCGCCGATGCGGAAGCTGCCGTCGACGAGCACGGCCGACGTCTTTACGCGGTCGGGCAGTCCCTCGGTGAGCGCGCGCTCGTCGGTGAGCGTCCAGAGGCGCTCGCGCTCGAGAAGGACGACGCCCGGCATGTCGTTCAAGCGCTCTTCGACTCCTGTGCTGAGCGAGCCCGAAAGCCAGTCCCAGCGGCGCGACACTTCCTCGCTCGCGAAGCCGATGACGCCGACGAATGCGCGCGCGCCGGATGCGCCCGACGCGAGCTCGAGCCGACGAGTGACTCGCTGCGAGACGAATGTCGCCGATTCCTCCCAGTCCTTGCGCGAGCCGGCGAGCGAGACGATCGAGTCGGCGAGCTTCACGCCGTCGT
>JACOTG010000286.1 GCA_016178505.1 Planctomycetota bacterium | reverse complement strand
TGCGCCCGGTGTCGTAGCCGTGCTCGAGCACGCCGAGGAATCGCGCCGCCTGTTGTGCCACGAATTTCACGAAATCCGGCGATTCGCAGGTCGGCGGCGGCGCGAGCCTCCTCCGACGGTGACGCACTCGACTCGGCGTGGCGCCAGAGCGCGAACGATCCTCCGAGCGCGAGCAGCAGGGCCGCCGCCGCGGGGACAACCCACGGAACGCTCGCTCGGCGCCGCGAGTGCGGCTGGCGTCGGGTCGACCGAATCGTTCGATCCCAGACGCAGTCGAGAGATCGTTCGCCGAACTTCAACGTCGGGATCGCTCGAAGCGCCGACACGGCGCGTCCGATCCCGCGCTGGAACGCACGACACTCCGCACACCGAACGAGGTGGCGCGACAACTCGCGAAACGCCGCGTCCTCGAGCGGACCGTCGAGTTGCTCGTGAACGAGGCGCCGCGCGTCGGCGCACGTCACGACGGCGAACTTTCGAGACTCTTTCATCGACGTACTCCTGGCAATGAGGGCCGTCGCGCATCCGCTTCACGCGACGATCGATGCGCGGCCGCACTCCTCGCGAGAGCCGACGGGCGAAGATCGATCTTCGTGAGCATCCACGCGATCGACCTCATGGGCGAACTCCCTGTGCAACGAGACGACGACGGAGCTTCTCCCGCGCGCGATGCAAGAACGCCTTCAACGTTCCGAGGGGCAAACCCAGAGTTTTCGCCATCTCGGCGTAAGACAGGCCGTGGACCTCGCGCATCAGCAGGACGCTGCGGTCGCGATGCGGAAGACTCTCGAGCGCCCAGGTGATCGCCACGGCCAACTCGCGGGTGACGGCGAGGTGGTCCGGCCGTTTGGCCCGCGCCGACGGAAGCTCGTCGAGCGACTCCGGATCGACGAGCGTGCGCCCACCTCGGGCGCGGATCCGATCGATGCACAGCCGATGAGTCGTGCGGACGAGCCAAGCGCGCACCGACCGCGCCTCGATCATCTCGGACCGGTGCTGCCACAGCCGCACGAGCGCTTCTTGCGTGACGTCCTGAGCTTCCTCGAGGTCGTCGAGCATGAACGCAGCGTAGCTGTAGAGACGATCCTTGCTCGCAAGCACGGTTCGTCGGTAGGCCTCGATCTCCATGGGCGCAACAGGAGACGAGGGTTTCGGGAAAAGGTTGCAATTGAAAATGGGCCGAGCCCCCGCGGGATGGCGCCGGGGGCTCGACCCACGGTCGTACAGAGGGTCAACAGGTCAGAGGATCGAGAGGAGTTCTCCGAGAGATTCGACCTGTGCCCGGTAGTTCGTGTGATCGGCCACCACGTGCAGCTTGGGCAGTGGCGCGTCGTCCGCGATCGTACCGAGCGCACTCAACGCGTTCGCTCGGGAGAGATCCGGCGTTCCATGCACGTCTTTCACGACGGCGATCAGCGGGTCGATTGCGTGCCAATCCCCGATGGTTCCGAGAGCCAGCGCCGACGAGCAGATCACGAACTCGCTCTGCGACTCCCGCAGCAGCTTCGTAAGGAGCGGAACCGCGGCCGGATCGCCGAGGAGGCCGAGCGCCATGGCCGCCGAGCGTTGCAGATCGGGGCTCGCCACCCGCGAGTCCGCGAGCGTTGCCTCGATCGCCGGCTGCGCTCCGCGCGCGCCGATCATCCCCAGCGACAGGGCGGCAAAGCCGCGAAGGGCGGGATCCTTCTCGTCTTGGAGGATGCCGGTGAGGTCTTTCTCGGCGGCTCGGTCTTCGAGAATGCCGAGGGCCACGCAAAACGCTCCGCGGAGCCCTTGGTCGCGCTCGTTTGCGAGCGATTCGCGAATGACGGGTGCGATGGACGCATCGTGGAACTTGATGCCGTAGATGGCCGCCCCGAGCGCTCCATAGGCGCGAAGACCCGACTGCTCCTTCGCGAGAGTCGAGAGGAGGACGCGACGCGCGTCCTTGCCGCCGGTTTCGCCGAGCGCGATGCACGCCCACGCCCGCATCTGCACGTCGGTCGCCTTTTCGGCGACGTCGCGAAGGGACGCTTGCGTGCGTTCGTCGTCCGTGCCGGCGAGGAGGCCGAGGGCGATGACGGCCGACCGGCTCACGTGCACGCTCGAGTCTGCCACCGCAGCGCGAACGGCTGGCAGCGCTTCGGCGGAGCCGATCTTGCCGAGCGACGTCACCGCATGGCTTCGAATGATGTCGTCGATCGTCGAGTCTCCGACGATGGCGATGAGCCGATTCACCGCCGAGGGCGAACGCAGGATGCCGAGCGCGATGGTCGCGCAGACGCGGACGTCCTTCACCGGATCATGGCGATCGATCGCAGCGAGGAGCGCCGGCACCGCCGATTCGTCGCGCAATAGGCCAAGCCCGATTGCCGCGAACGCGCGCGTGCGATACGGGACCTCGGCGCGCAGGACGAGCTTTCGGCCGTCCACGTCGTCGTCGAGGAGGTGCAAGAGGACGGGCGTCGCTTCGAGGCTACCGAGGAGTCCGATCCCGAGGGCAGCCGATTCACTCACCTGCTTGTTGTCGTCCGCGAGCGCACGAATCAGGTCCGGCAGCGCGCGGGCGTCGCCGACTTTGCCGAGAGCGATTGCAGCGGACGCGCGCGCATCGAAGAAACCGTCCGACAAAGCGGCGCGCAGCGCAGGAACCAACTGGTCGCGAACGAGCTTCGCGGAAGGCCGATCCACGGCGGGCGATCCGCCGCGCGTGAAGAAGACGTCAGCGCTCCCCGAAGTGACCGTTCCGCGGGCGCGACGCCCCCGCAGATCCAGGAATCGGTCGCGATTGTACGCCCACCAGAATTCCCAGCTCTCGAAGCCTTCGCCGGTGCGGCTGCCTTTCGGTCGGTGTCCGCCGGTCGTTCCCGCGGTGTGAGGCGCGCCCGTGGTCCCGCCCGCCGGATGCCCGCCCGGAGTCGTCGGGATCGGCGACGGCGTGATGCCGGGATGCGGGTGCGGCTCGCCGCCGGGGTGAGGCGGATCCGGATCGTTTGGAGTACGGCCGGTCGCGGGCACCTGACCACCGGGACCGCGATACTGTCCGCCGTGGGCTTCGGCGCGCGAGGCCAAACCCATCGAGATGAACAAGCTCAATGCGACCGATGACCCGAGGAACGCAGAGGTCGTGAGGAGTCGATGACGGAGCATGGCACATTCCCTTTCCCGTTTTCTTGGGCTTCGAGGTGCTGGCTGATCGTTTCGCCGGGTTCGAATCGGGCGGGCCCACCTCAGTCGATCCCGATCCGCTCGAAGCGCCGCCCATCGCGAGCCGCGTGCCGAGTCCCGAAACGGCGATTCAGCGGCGCTTCACGTCCCTTCGACGGCCCGGTCCGTCTCGCGCTCGTAACGGAGAACCGGTCGAGTAACGACTGGCGTGCGGCGCGTCGAGTCCTCACAATGGTCCGGCGTGAGGGGTGCCGGTCCGCCGCTCTTTGTGACGCACCGCACCCGGGAAATCCGAGGAGATCCGCCAATGAAAGAGTTTCGAATCCCGATGACCCACCGACCCGGAGAGCTGACGCATGTCGCCGGATCGCTCGCCCGCCACGACGTCAACGTGAAGGCGGTTGCTGCGGTCGCCATCGGAAACCAGGTCGTGCTGCATCTCATTGCGAGCGACCACGGCGAGGCGCGAACGGCGCTCGAGGAAGCTCGCATCCGCTTCGACGAGGCCGAGGTCGTGCCCGTGCTCATCGCCGACAAGGCGGGTGAACTCGAAGACGTTTCGTCGAAGCTCGGCAGCGCGGGGATCAACATCGAGGCCATTTACATGACGGGTCGCGTCGACGACATGGTCGAGCTGGCGCTGGCCGTCGACAACGTGGCGAAGGCGAAAAAGATCTTCGAGTGACCTACCGACTTCCCGACGTCCCCCGGCTCGAGCGCGTGCCGCGCGGCACCACGCTACTCGTCGCGAGCCGCGATCGGCGCGCCAGCGCGAATCGCGTCTGCTGGCCCGCGCAGCAAGCGATGTACTTCCGCCTCATGAACCTCCTTAGCCAACCGGCATGCGCAGGATCGTCTTCAGCTTCGTGGGGGGGACGCGGCGCGGATCGCTCAGGTAGATTTCGTGATGGAGGCCGCGCGGCGCCAGGCCGTTCGCGGCGCCGAACGCCTTCATCCCTTCGATCGTCGGCGCCTCGGCATCGTACGGCCCGACGTGAAGGACTTGGACGCAGCGGCCCTCGTCGATTGCCTCGAGCGCGACGTCCTCGACCTCGGAGCCCTTCCCCTTCTTCATCAGCGCCACTTGCGCATCGCGCACGTCGGCCTTCGTCACGAACGCCGGCGTCCGAATGAGGAGCTTCCATCGCCACGTCGACTTCGGCTCGCGGGAAAAGTCGTGCTTGCCGCTCGACGTCCACCACAGCCCTTCGAGCTTGCTCACGGCATAGTCGCGACCCGCGTGCTTCTTCGCCATCTTGATCGTGAAGGCAACGGCGTAGAGCGCGCCGACACTCGCGTTGAACGCCGCTCCGCCCGGCTCGCCCTTTCCCGCGATTGCGAGATAGGTGGCCTTGCCGACGTCGACGATCGCGGGTTTCCGCGTCGCCGCGTAATCCGCCTTGTGGGCTTTGTAGAGATCGAGCTTCGTTGCCGGCATCGCCGTCTCTCCTCTCTTGGGGATGTAGATGAACGAGCACGCGCAGAATGTGGTCGGGATAGTCGCGCTGGGTCTCGTATCGAACGGGCATCACGGCGCCCGAAGATACCGATCGCATCTCGTCCGCGCTCGATCGTTCTTGCGCATTCGACGCGAGCCCGCTCTTGACGACGACGGTGGCGTGCCCGTCTTCTATCGCGCATGAAGCGACGGATCCCGTGGGCGGCGCTCCTCTTCGCGATCGGCGCGCTGTATCAACTCGGCGTCGTCCTCGACTTGTAGCGAAGCCCGTTCTTCGGAAATCCGATTCTCGACGCGCGCTACCAGGTCGAGTGGGCGCTCGCCCTCGCGTCCGGCCAGGATCCGCACCCGGTCTTCTTCCAGTCGCCGCTCTACAGTTATCTCCTCGCCGGGCTGGTGAAGCTCGTCGGATGGCACGTTTGGGTCATCGTCATCATTCAATGGATCGGGCTCCTGGCGATCCAAGCTCTGGTCTATCGGACGCTCGTGTGGCTCGACGTCGCGAAGCCGATCCGTCTCGGCGCGCTCGCATTCGTCGTCTTCTATCCACTCTTCCCCTACTACGCGGCGATGCTCCACAAGACGGCGCTGGAGATCTGCCTCCACGCGCTCGTGCTCGCACTCGGAGTGCGGGTCCTCGTCGACGAGGGCGCGTCGTGGCGCGGCATCGCGCTCGCGGCTCTCTTCGGCTTGTCGTGCGGGTTCGCTGCGCTCGTGCGCGCCACGTTTCAGGCGTTCGCCGTCTTGCCGTGCCTTTTCCTTCGTGGACGACGCGTCGCCCGCATCGCGTCGATCGCGGTCGGATTCCTCGTGCCGTTCGGTTGGGCACAGCTTCACAATTGGCGCGGCGCAGGCGAGTGGGTTCCCTTGCAAACGAGCTTCGGCTTCACGCTCTTCCTCGGCAACAATCCGTGGAACACCGAGGGGGCGCAGATGCTCGTGCCCGGATTGTCGAACCGTCCGCTCGAGGAGGAGGCGTCGTCGAAGGAGTTCGCCGAAAAGGCCGCCGGCAAGTCGCTCACGACGAGCGAGGTGAATGCGTTCTTCGTGGAAAGGGTGAAGGAGTTCATCACGTCGCAGCCCGGACTCTGGCTGCACTCGCAGTGGCGGAAGCTCTTCTGGTACGCGCATCGCGAGGAGCTGCCGGACGACGACTGCTATCGCTGCCTCGCCGAAGACGCTCCCACGCTGGCGGCCAATCCGCTCGGATGGGGGTGGATCGCGCTCTTCGCCCTGCCCGCGATGGCGCTTGTCGTCGCGTCGTGGTTCTGGGAAAAGCGCGTGTCCCGCGCATCGATCTTTGCAATCGTCTACGCGCTCGGTCTACTCGCCGTGCTCATGGTCTTCTACATCAGCTCGCGCCTCCGCGTCGGCCACGCCATTCCGTGGATCGTGGTGATCGCGCTCGGCTTCGACGCGGTGAGACGACACTGGAGCGCGCGCCTCGGAACGGTTTTCGTCATCGCCGCGGTCACTCTCGCGCCCGGGGCGTGGCTTTTGTCCCAGCCGGTGCCCGTCTATCCGCCCGACGAGACGACGCTCAAACTGTGCTGGATCTACAACGACCTCGACCGCTTCACCGAGGCAACGGTTGCGGCGCAACGTCTCGAAGACCGCGGACGCCGTGCGGCGATGCTGCAGATGATCGCCGATCTGCGTCGCGACACCGATCCCGCGCGCAAGCGCCACCTCGTGAGCGCGGTGATTCCGCTTCGACGCTGACTCGCCCGCGATTCAGGTCCGCGAGCTGGATCCAACGCGAGGAGCTCAGAGGTTTCCGACGAGCTCCATCGCGAGACCGTTCGTCGTGATCGCCGAAAACGTCGGGGAGTCGGTCCCGGCCGCGAGCGGCACGAGGACGTGGAGGAAGCGGCCTTCCGGCGTCTCTTCGATCGCGAGCCGCGGATCGCCCGTAGGGACGTCCATTTCGCCAGCACGCGCCGAGACGACGCTCAAGCTCGGCGTGCCCTTGTACCCCTCGGGCAGCGCGACCACGCGGTAGATCTCCATCGCGAGTGGCACGCGCTCGCTCTCCCCCGACGTGTCACCGTAGTAGCTGATGAGCCGATCGCGAAGGAGGAGCGGCCACGAACCGTGCAGACTATCCGAGCGGAGCGCATGGAGCCCGATGCGAACTCGCGCCTTGCCGCGTTCGAGAGACTCGAATTCCGAGAAGCCCGAGCGGCTCGCGGTCGTCGCGTACGGCGCCCACGAGGGATCGCCGTAGAAGATCGTCGACGTTCCGGCTCGCCGCTTGATCGCGTCCTTGTCCGGCACGTCGCGCAGCCTTCCTGCCGGCTCGAAGTGCATCGGCTTCCCGTGGAACTCGAGAGCGACGCGGTCGAGCATCCGCTTCGCCGCGAGCCCGAGCGGCAGTCCATCGTCGGCAACGTTAAGGAATGCTTGGTCCGCGAGGATTCCATGCCAGTCGTCGACGCTCGCGAAGTACCCCGAGATCCCCGAGTCGAGCAGCGCAAGCGCGACCGACTGATCGCGCGGCGTCGGTCCACGGTCGGTCGGTTTGCCGGACGGCGAAAAGAACCAGCGGCTCGGCGCGCCATTGAAGCACGCGCAGTTGAAGAGGATGGCCGGCGAAAGGTCGATCTTCCAGCGCGTGAACTCTTGACCGTTGAAGCAAGAATCCAAACCGCGAGGCGATCCGTGCGAGTAGAAGAGGAGTGCGTCCAGCCCTCGAAGATCGGCGAGGCCCTCTTGTGCGGACTCCGCGCGGACCGCGTCGCCCTCCTTCGCCGAAGCCCACCGGCTCTTCGCCGTGAATCCGAACCCGCTCACGTTCGATTCCTCCGCGTCCTTTTTTCGGCGCGCGAACAACGGCCCGCCAGTGAACGTGCCGGCCGACTTTCCGAAATCGCGCTTCCACGCCGCCGCGATGCGATCGACGAAACGGCTCGCAGCCGCGCCGTCCCGGCCGGTCACGAAGCCGTACGCGAAGTCTGGAAACGAATCGCCGTCGAGTTCGGCCGACGCTTCCAAGATCGCGTGCGCGAGATCGATGTCGATGTCCTCGGGCGGCAAAACGAATGCGACGAAGCGCGGAGGAGACTTCCGCAAATCCAGGATCGCTCGGCGGATATTCTTCGGATCGAGATGCTTCGGCTTGGTTTGGTGCAACGCCGCAAGCGCTCGCGCGGCGGGCAGGAACTCGTCGGACTTTCCGGGATCGACGAAGACGACGACGTCGCTCGTCGGCTCGGACGGTGCGGCAAGGGCGATCCACCCAAAGAGCGCGACCGATGGCAGCACGGCGTTTCTCCTTCTTCGTTGCACTCGGAACAGCCGGATGCGGAGTATAGGCGCGATCTCTGGTGTCGGTCCACGATGGTTTCATGCCGTACGTCCCGCAGCGACTCTGCGCCGATGCCGCGACCGGGGCGACGGCTCAGCGACCCGTGCTGCGAGTGATCTTCAAGTCCACGACGAGCGGGTCGTGGTCCATGTCGCCGAGACGTTGGCCCTTCCACGGACGCGCCGATGCGACGGCGAACGCGTCGGGACTCACGAAGACGTAGTCGAGTCGGCGATCGGGCTCGGCCGTCGGCCCGGCATCGGCGGCGGTGTCGAGCAGCGTCTTCGCGACGACGTTGTACGTCTCGACGTCCAGGTGCTCGTCGTCGGTGAAGAGATCCCGCCGCTTTCCGAGATCGAGATCGAGGTTGAAGTCTCCGGCGAGGATCTTCGCCTCGGCGGAGTTCATTCGCGACAGGCGCTCGAGCGCGGCGCCGATTTCGCCGTTCCGCTGCTTCGCCGAGTAGGCGTCTGCGTGCACGGCGACGAGCGCGACGGGCGCGCGCCCTCGCTGCCGGTACGTCGCGGCGAGAGCTCGGCCGCGCGAGGCGCGAAACTCGGCGGCCTCCAGCGATCCACGTCGAGCGAGCACTCCGATGCGCCGATCTCCGAAGGCCGTGATCGTCGATTCGGTCTCGTCCGCACCGAGCAACGCTCGAAGGCGCTGGAGCTGGTCTCGGCTCGCGACCTCTTGCAAGACGATCACGTCCGCGTCGAGCGATCGAAGCCTCTCCGCGATCCACGGCAGATTCTTGTCGACGAGCGCGTGCCCTTCCGGACCGCCGCTTCCGCCCACGTTCCACGTGACGACGCGCAGTCCCGACGGATCGCGCGGCCCCGGCGCGACGTCGGCGTGGCTCTCGCGATACGTTCCATATCCGAAGACCGCACACGCGATCGCCAATGCGAAAAACGCCAGCTCCGGGACTCGCTCGCGCGCCGCCACGATCACGTTTCCTCTCGCGTGCGAAATCGCCAAAACGCCAAACCGAGGAAGGAGCAAGTGAACGCCATCAACTTTGCACCGTCGGCCAAGAACGGCCGCCACGCGATCGATTCGCGAAACAGAGCGCGCCAGTACGCGAGGTAAGTCGTGAACAGGAACGGCCGGAGGTCTCGGAAGAAATGGATCTCGCTGATCACGTACAGAACGAGGTAGAGGGCGACCGAGGCGCCCACCGCGTTCACGGCGCTCTTCATCCACGTCGAGAGGAGAAGGCTCAACGACAGCGGCGCGAGCAGCGCGAGGCTCGCCGCCGGCCACGCGAGGAGGAATCGCACGAGCGCGTCGTGCTGCGGCAAGAGCTGATGCCGGTCCGTCATCTGGAGGACTCCCGGGTAGAGATCGAGGTCTCCGAGGCCGACGGCGAAGAGGCCGATCGCGAGGCTCGCGGCGAGGAACAGTCCCGTGAGAACGAAGACGAAACCCGCTGCGGTCGCCAACTTCGTGGACAGGATGCGCGCACGCCCGACGGGTCGCGTGAGGAGCAGGTGCAGCGTGCGCGACGACGTCTCGCCCGCGAGTTGCGCGCCACCTTCGGTTGCCGCGAAGATCGGAAGCAAGAGCAGGAAGCCGAAGTAGAAGGCATAGAGCGCGAACGTGAGGCCGTTGAAGT
Source organism: Planctomycetota bacterium (assembly GCA_016178505.1). Taxonomy (GTDB): domain Bacteria; phylum Planctomycetota; class JACOTG01; order JACOTG01; family JACOTG01; genus JACOTG01. The sequence goes on along the minus strand of JACOTG010000286.1, from coordinate 65 downwards.
AGGAGCGGTTCTCGAACGTGTAGCGGAACTCGGCGGCGCCTCCGGTTTCCGTCTTCGCGTAGGTG
>JACOTG010000092.1 GCA_016178505.1 Planctomycetota bacterium | reverse complement strand
TTGCGGTCGTCGTGAACGTGACCGCCTTACCGTCGGGTCCCGTGCAAACGCGGTTGATGTCGGCCGGGCACGTGATCGCGGGCGGCGTGTGGTCGACGACCGTGACGTTGAAGCAGCACTGTGACGAGTTGCCGTTGTGATCCGTCGCGGTGCAGCAGACCTGCGTCGTGCCGAACGGGAAGTTCGAGCCCGACAGCGGCGTGCACACGATCGTCGGATTCGGATCGCAGGTGTCCGTTGCGGTCGTCGTGAATGTCACCGGCGCACCGTTCGGACCCGTGCACTCCGCCGTGATGTCGAGCGGGCAGCTGATCGCCGGCGGTCGCGAGTCGACGATCGTGATGTGGAAGCAGCACTGCGACGAATTCAAGTGAGCGTCGGTCGCCGTGCAGCAAACGGTCGTCGTGCCGATCGGGAAGGTCGATCCCGACGGATGATCGCAGACGATCGTCGGATTCGGATCGCAGGTGTCCGACGCCGTGACCGTGAACGTCACCGGCTTCCCGCTCGAGCTCGTGCACTCGCGCGAGAAGTCGGCCGGGCACGTGATCGTGGGAGGTGTGCGATCGACAACCGTGACGTTGAAGCAGCACGACGAGCTGTTGCCCGAATGGTCCGTCGCCGTGCAGCAGACCTGTGTCGTCCCGAACGGGAAGTTCGAGCCCGAAGCCGGCGTGCAGGCGATCGTCGGCGCAGGATCGCACAGGTCGGTCGCCGTCGTCGTGAACGTCACCGACGCCCCGGCAGCGCTCGTGCAATCCGCCGTGATGTTCGCCGGGCAATGGATGACCGGCGCCGTCTTGTCCTCGACCGTTACGTTGAAGCAGCACTGATCGTGGTTGCCGGCCGCATCGGTCGCGGTGCAGCACACCTGAGTCGTGCCGAGGTTGAACGTCGAGCCGGAAGCCGGCGTGCACACGATCGTCGGCGTGCCGGGACAATTGTCCGTCGCGGTCACCGTGAAGGTCGCGGTCGCGTGCCCGTTCGACGTGCATTCCACCTTGAAGCTGGCGGGGCATCGCGGCTTCGGCGGCTCGCAATCGTTGACCGTCACGTGGAACTGGCATGATTGGTTGTTGCCGTGTCCGTCGGCTGCCGTGCAGGTCACGGTCGTCGTCCCCACCGGGAAGAGCGAGCCGGACGCCGGATTGCAGACGGCGCTGACCGGCGGGCACGTGCACACCGGGGTCACCGTGAACGTGACTCGTGCATCGCACCGTCCGCCGTCGTTGCATTGGGTGATGTCGGAGGGGCAGGTGAGCGTCACCGAGCACCCGCCGTTGCAGCTCTGATCTTCCTTGGGGCTGCTGCAATTCGGTCCGAACGTCGCCGCGCGCAGGTGCGACTGCTTGCCGCCGCCGTCGCTGCGCCGAGCGAGGAACGACCCCGAGGTGCTGGGGCTGCAGTTCACGACGCAATACTGGATCGGATACGTGAAGCAAGCCGTCGACGGCATCGTCACGTTGAATCGATAGACTCCCGTACTCTGCTTCGTCGCCGTCAAACAGATGTTGCCGGTGTTGGAGCTCTTGACGAGGACGCCGATGGTCGCGTCCGTCCCGCTGTGAGCACAATCGGTGAGGTTGCTGAGGGTGACCTGGTAGGTCTTCGACTGCTCGACGTCCCAGCGCTCGACGGCGTTCGTAGGAGTCGAATTCTGGCGAACGCATCCGCCGTCGACCGGCGTGACGCTGGTGACGCGCCCGAGGCCGAGCGGCGCATCGACGAAGCGCGCGACCGCGACCAGCCCGGAAGTGAGGCCGGTTCCCGTGGCCGTGCAGCGCTGACCGACGTGCAGCTCGGTGATGTCGTACATCATACCGGTGAAGTTGCCGTTCTCGTCGGCAACGGCGAGCTGTGTGCTCGTGGGCACGCTGCCGGTGCAACCAAAGTCGACCTGCACCGTCTCGCCCGCGCCATACCCGAACCCGGAAACGATCGCGGTGTCTCCGGGCGAGTACTCGTTGTCGTCGGTGATCATGATCTGCGCGCTCGCCGGAGCGGCGAGGGCAAGCAGCACGAATGCCGCATTGCGAATCCAGCCGACGATACAACTACAGCGTCCAGTCACCATCGGATCACCCCTCACATTCTCTCTGTCTGTCTCGTGACGACGGTCGCGCATTGCGTCGAAGCAGAGGCGGACATCACCCTTGTCACACCCATTGCGCGCCCCTCGTCCTCCAGATGCCCCGTACTCGATCGCCCCTCGTCGCTGAACGGTCAGTCCGTCAACGACTCACTCCTGCGTTGATTCTCCGAGCAAGACCCATCGGACTCTGGCGAAAACAGAACTCTGCTCTGTTCTGCTTCGTCGTCATGAACACCACCTTCTCAGATCCACGACGTCAACACATCGCCACTCGCACAGCATGACCAGAGACCGATGTTGGCGCCTTCTACGACTTTCCCCAGGCGTTCTCTTTTACCCGATTGGGTCAAGGAGACAAGAGAGAACTTCGCAAAAAAGCAGCGGCAGATCCTCTCGCTCACGTGAAAGGACCTGCCGGCTGGAATCCGGTGATTTTGGGGCTTACGGGGTCATCCGGATCACGAACTGCGCGTTGGCGTTTGCCAGGATCGCGCTCGGTTGAGCGCCCCGAATCGTGGCAACGAGGTAGACGGCCCGACCGACGAGCCTGGGTCGATTCGACGGCACCGTGAACGGGCAGTTGATGGCAATCGAGTGTTCCGTATTGTTGCGGACGAAGAGGGCGGGCCCTCCCCGTTTCCGGGAAAGACCCGCCCAGTTGGCGTCGAGTCGAGTTGCTTACGTCATCGGGGCGGCAGGACGCGGACCGGACACTCGGTCTGTCCCAGGAGCCGGCCACTATTGCGATCCGTAACGATCGCACCGAAGTAAGCCGTCACGTTGTAGATCCGCCGGCGATTCGGGATCGGAACGACGTACGTCAACGGATCCGCATACTTGTTGTAGGTGCGGTTCATGTTGAGGTTGACCGGCCCGAAGACGTTGCGTCTCGGCGCAAACGGTCGCAGACCCGCGTACACGGTGTAGCTCGTTTGGAGCATCCCGCCGGTCTGATTTCGCATCATCACGAACACGCGAAGCGTGTCGCCGCAGTGAACGGTGTCGCTGCCATTGACGACGTTCAGCGCGAGCGAAGCCGGCTCGAACGAGTAGCACAGTTGGTCGATGCCCGCCGAGTCGCCGCGAGAGCCGACGTAGGCGACGACCATCGCGATGTGCGCGCCGTCGACCGACACCGTTTGCCGCTGACCGTTTGCGCCCACGGGAACAATGGCAGTCGCGACCGGGGTGCTGCTCGCATCGAGCGCCACGAGGCGGGACTCGCCGCCGCCGGACGCCTCGACGTCGATGAACGTCAGCGACGCATGCGAAACGGTTCGAGGTTCGGCCGTCTCCGGATCCACGAACGTGAACGTGACCACGCCCGAATCACTCGTGCCGTCACCCGGATTCGTTTGCAGGTAGTTCGGCGGAGTTTCCGGATCGAGATCGTCGGTCGCCGAGCCGGGCAGACCCTGGTGTCGGGCCAATACTCCGATGTTGCCCGTCTCGGACACGCCATCGACGTGAATCCCCATCGATTCGTATTGCGTCGAGATGAACGTTCCGTCGGGGACCGCGCCGTTTGCGGTGAAATCGAACCCGACGCACGGATTGATGCAGACGTCGAACTGGCAGCGCGCGGAGTTGCCGGAGTCATCGGAAGCCACGCACACGACCGTCGTGCAGCCGGCCGGGAAGATCGATCCCGACGGCGGCTCGCACACGATCGAAGGCTCCGGATCGCAAGCGTCGCTGGCGGACGGCGCGAAGTCGACGGGCTGGTTGTTCACGTCCTGGACGTTGCGCGAGATGTTGTCCGGGCACTGGATCGTCGGCGGCGTCGAATCCCCGACGGTGACGTTGAAGCAGCAGTTCGCACGATTGCCCGAGTCGTCCGTCGCCGTGCAGCAGACCTGCGTCGTGCCGATCGGGAAGGTCGATCCGGACGGGTGATTGCACGTCACGTCGAGGCTGTTGTCGCAGGCGTCGGTCGCGGTGATCGTGTACGTCACGGTAGCGCCGTTCGCGCTCGTGCACTCGGTGCCGATGTCTCCGGGGCACGTGATCGAGGGCGGACGAGTGTCGCCGACGTTGACGCGGAAGCAGCACTGCGAACGGTTTTGGTGATCGTCGGTCGCGGTGCAGCAGACCGTCGTCGAACCAATCGGGAACGTCGATCCCGAAGCGTGATCACAGGCGATGGTCGGGTCCGGGTCACACGTGTCGGTCGCCGTCACCGTGAAGCTCACCGCCGCTCCGCTCGCACTCGTGCACTCCGCCGTGATGTCGCTCGGACACTGGATCGACGGCGGCGTCGTGTCGACGACCGTCACGTTGAAGCAGCATTGCGCGTTGTTCCCAGCGTCGTCCGTCGCCGTGCAGCAGACTTGAGTCGTACCGAACGGGAAGGTCGAGCCGGACGCCGGGACGCACACGATCGTCGGGCTCGGATCGCACGTGTCCGTCGCGGACGCTTGGAACGTCGCGGGCGCGCCGTTCACGCTCGTGCACTCGACGGTCAGATCTTGCGGGCACGTGATCGTCGGTGGGGTCGTGTCCACCACTGTGACTGTGAAGCAGCATTGCGACGAGTTCTCGTGGTCATCGGCCGCCGTGCAGCAGACCGTGGTCGAACCGATCGGGAATGTCGACCCGGACGCATGGTCGCACGTGATCGTCGGTGTCGGGTCGCACGTGTCCGTCGCGGTGACGGAGAAGCTCACCGCGGCGCCGCTCGCGCTGGTGCATTCCGTTCGAATGTCCTGCGGGCAGACGATCGTCGGCGGGACGGTGTCGACGACCGTGACCGTGAAGCAGCACATTGCGCCGTTGCCGTCGTGATCGGTCGCGGTGCAGCAGACGGTCGTGGCGCCGAACGGGAAGACCGAGCCCGACGCCGGGTTGCACACGATCGTCGGATTCGGATCGCACGTATCGCTCGCCGTGGCCGTGAACGTCACCGCTGCTCCGTTCGGTCCCGTGCATTCCGCGGTGATGTCTTGCGGGCACGTGATGGTCGGCGGCGTGGTGTCGACGACGGTGACGTCGAAGCAGCATCGGCTCTCGTTCCCGTTGTCCGTCGCGTGATCGCGGGCCGTGCAGCACACCGTCGTCGATCCGATTGGGAAGGTGCTACCGGAAGCGTGGTCGCAGGCCACGACCGGGCTCGGATCGCACGTGTCGACGGCCGTGACGGTGAAGGTCACCGCGGCTCCGTCGGCGCTGGTGCATTCGGCGGTAACACCCTGCGGGCAACTCAGCACCGGAGGCATCGTGTCCTCGACGGTGACCGACGTGTGGCACGTCGTGGTCGTCGTTCCGTCGTTGACCGATACGTCGAGGTTGTGCGTGCCGATCGAATAGAGGTGCGTCAAGCACACGTCCGCGTCGGTCGGCGGGCCGCCGGCCGGGACGTTGTCCGTCTGCACCGTCACGCTATCGACCTGCCACGTCACCGTCAGCGCGTCACCGTCGTTGTCGTGAACGTGCGCGCACAGTGTGAGCGTGGCGCCATCCGGTCCCGTGCATTCCGCAGTCGTCGGCGGCGGACAGATGATGCTGCTCGGCACGGTTACGTTCGCGCCGCCGATCGCCGCGACTTGGCCGAACGTCGCGTGGCCGACTTGCGCATTCGTCGCGAGAACGCTCAGAAACGCCGGGAACGTGACGTAGATGTCGTGCCAGCAGCAGATGTCCAACGCATTGGTGATGCCGATGGCCGATCCGGCGGGTGTCGGCGTGATGTTGTTGTAGTCGCCGCCGTTCGTGTTGGTGGTGAAGGCGCCGATACCGGCAAGGTAGGCGTACGGATTGGTGAACCGCGACGTCAGTCCGAAGAGACCGCCGCCCTGGTTGACGAACGTCGCGACGTCCGCCTGCCGAAGACCGAGGCGGTTGTTCTCGTTCTGGGTGAGCCCGCCGCTCGGCGTGTTCGTGACGTCGCTGACGACGGCAAGCATCTTAAAGCCGCCGAAGAGCTGCGTCGAGATGTTCGTACCGTTCACGTAAGTGACGGCAACTCCGGTGTCGAGTGAGATGCGATTCCAGAACGCGGTGACGTTGTCCGTCGGGCTCTTCCCGCCGCCGATTACCAGGATCCCCGTCCCGCCGTTCGACGTCTGGCCGAGAATCGAATTCACGACGCTGTCGTAGACGGTGATCGGTCCGTGAGCATTGACGCCACCGTCTTCGGCATCGACTCCCATCAGCACGATCGGGCCGCCGGCGAACGCCGCAGCGGATACGAAAGTGCCGAGAATCCCCGCGAATAACGCGCTACACAGCGCACGAATGCCTCGCATCGTCATCCTCCTTCTCTCTCTCTGACGTTGTCAGTCGCCCTCGATGTCGACTCGCGGTGTGGACGCAACACCCTACCGCGGGCGAATCGATCGATTCGTGTGTCTCTAGGAGTTCCCCTTCGCTCGAGCCGCTCTCCCGTGATCGGCTCGCTCCACGTTTCCGACGCCACCGCCGAGCGGTGTCGTGCGCTCGGGAAATCTGGTCGAACGAGAGTCGAAGTTCACCGACCGATGCGAAGCCGCTGCTCGGACCTGAGGTCTCGAACACAGCGACTCGATGCCGCGCACGGTCGCAAGCGACGAGCAAGAATTGCGGCCGCTCTCCGACGTCCGCTCGAAAGATCCCCCTCAAAGAACCGGATTCGAAGTCAGAAGGCCCAAACTCCCGCGACCGATCTTTTATGCGACGTCGCCGATCGAGTCAATGATGAAAAACCCGTAGCACGCCACGCTCGTCGGGCATGCGCGACGATCGTAGAATCTCGCCCCGCGTTCGACGCTGCCGACGTCGTCGACCCGAAACAGGAGATCGAGCGAATGATCACGACTGCCAAGAAGCCGCGGATCCTCACCGGCGATCGACCCACGGGCCGCCTCCACCTGGGTCACTACGTCGGGAGCCTCGTGAACCGGGTCAAGCTGCAAGATCGCTACGACTGCTACTTCATCGTGGCGGACCTCCACATGCTCACGACGAAGCCGACGCGCGAAGACATCGCCCAGGCGCCCGAGAACATCCGCGACATGGTGATCGACTACCTCGCCGCCGGCATCGACCCGGAGAAGAGCACGATCTTCGTCCAGTCCGCGATCGAGGAAACGTACAAGCTGAACCTCATCTTCGAGATGCTCGTGACGGTCCCTCGCCTCAGCCGGCTCCCGAGCCTCAAGGAAATGGCGAAGAACGCGCACATCGAAGAAGACCTCATGCCGTTCGGACTGCTCGGTTATCCCGTCTTGCAAGCGGCCGACATCCTGCTGCCGCGCGCGAACCTCGTCCCGGTCGGCAAGGACAACGAGGCGCACGTCGAGATCGCACGCGAGATCGCGCGGCGTTTCAACGGGCTCTACGGCGAGGTCTTTCCAGAGCCGGACGTGATGACGGGCGAGGTGCCGACGCTCGTCGGCACGGACGGGCAGGGCAAGATGAGCAAGTCGCTCGGAAACGCCATCTTCCTCTCGGACGATGCGAAGACCGTCGAGCAGAAGGTGCGCGGGATGTACACGGACCCGGCTCGGGTGCGCGCCGACATCCCCGGGAAGGTCGAAGGCAATCCCGTCTTCGCGTACCACGATGCGTTCAACCCCGACAAGGCCGAGATCGCCGACCTCAAGGATCGCTATCGCGCCGGCAAGGTGGGCGACGTCGAGGTGAAGACGAAGCTCGCGAAGGCGATCAACTCATTCCTCGACCCGATGCGCGCGCGGCGCGCCGAGATCGCGTCGAGGCCCGGTGCAATCGACGAAGTCATCCGCGACGGCAACGAACGCATGCGCGTGGTGGCCCGCGAGACGATGCGATTCGTCGATCAGGCCATGGGACTCTGCTACTTCCGGTGACTCACCGGCCGCACGGATCCGCTCGGTTACACTGGGAAGCCGAGTAACTTTTCGGAGACCCCGACTTGAGCCTCGTGAGAAACGGCCAGACCCTCCTCACCTACTCCGACTACGCGCGGATCCCCGAGGACGGTCGCCGTCACGAGATCATCGGAGGGGTTCACCACGTGACGCCGAGCCCGAATCGAAAGCACCAGCGTGTCTCGCGCTGGATTTTCGCCCAACTCTTCGATCAGATCGAACGGCGCAGGCTCGGCGAGGTCGTGTACGCGCGGATGGACGTTGTCCTTTCGCCGATCGACGTCGTTCAGCCCGACATTCTCGTCGTCCTCGACGACATGCGTAAGATCGCCAATCCGAAAAACGTCCAGGGCGCGCCCAACCTCGTCGTCGAGATCACTTCGCCGTCGTCGCGGAAACGAGATCTCGAGGTGAAGCGATCGCTCTACGCGTCGAAGGGCGTTCCCGAGTACTGGATCGTCCACACGAATCGAAACGTCGTCGAGAAACTCGTCCTCGGGAAGCGCGGCTACCGCCGGCGCGGCACGTACCGCAAGCAGATCGAATTCAGCGGGCTGCCGAACGTCGTCGTCGACCTCGGGCAAGTGTGGTCCGTCCGATCGCGCTGATCGTCGGTCCGTCGCGGTAGAATCGCGGCACCGTGTAACTTTTCCGCGGAGACCCCGACATGAACATCGTGAGAAACGGGAAGACGCTGCTCACCTACTCCGACTACGCGCGGATTCCCGAAGACGGTTGCCGTCACGAGATCATCGGAGGGGTCCACTACGTGTCGCCGAGCCCAGCGCGGAAGCACCAGCGGATATCCGGCAGACTGTTCGTGCAACTCTTCGAACAGATCGACCGGCCGGGCTTCGGCGAAGTGATCTACGCTCCAATGGACGTGCTCCTATCGAAGGTAGACGTCGTTCAACCCGACATCCTCGTCGTCTTGAATTCGAACCGGGGAATCAAGACCAGAATGAACATTCGCGGAGCGCCGGATCTCGTCGTTGAAATCACATCGCCCTCGTCGCGGAAGCGCGATCTCAAGGCAAAGCGATCGCTCTACGCGTCGAAGGGCGTTCCCGAGTACTGGATCGTCCACACGGATCGAAACGCCGTCGAGAAACTGGCCCTCGGCAAGCGTGGCTACCGCCGGCGCGGCACGTACCGCAAGCAAATCGAATTCAGCGGGCGGCCTGGCGTCAGGGTCGACCTCACGATCGTCTGGGCGCGGCGCTAGTTTTCCTTCAGGATCTCGCGCGAGATCACGAGGCGCTGGATCTCGCTCGTTCCTTCGCCGATCTCGCAGAGCTTTGCGTCGCGATAGAAGCGCTCGACCTGGTAGTCGCGCACGTAGCCGTAGCCGCCGTGGACCTGGATCGCGTCGTCGCAGACGCGCGTCGACATTTCGCTGGCGAAGAGCTTCGCGATCGACGCGTCGAGCTTGAACGGCTTCTTCGCGTCCTTGAGCATCGCCGCGTGGTAGACGAGGTGCCGCGCCGCCTCGATGCCGACGACCATGTCGGCGAGCTTGAACGCGATCGCCTGGTGCTCGGCGATCGGCTTGCCGAACTGCTTGCGCTCCTTCGCGTACTTGAGCGCGCGCTCGTACGCGCCGACCGCGAGGCCGAGCGCGAGAGCGCCAATCGTGATGCGCCCGCCGTCGAGCGTCTTCAGGAAGTTCACGAAGCCCTGGTTCAGCTCGCCGAGCATCTGCGACCGGTGGAGTCGCATGTCCTCGAACGCGACGACGCGCGTGTCGGAGGACCGCATGCCGAGCTTGTCCTCCTTCTTTCCGATGACGAGGCCCTTCGTGCCGCGCTCGACGATGAACGAGGTGATTCCCTTCGTCCCGAGGCTCTTGTCGGTCACCGCCGTGAAGTTGATGACGCCGGCGTGACCGCCGTTCGTGCAGTACATCTTGCTGCCGTTCACGACGTACGAGTCGCCGTCGGCGACCGCGGTCGTCTGCGTCGAGCCCGCGTCGGAGCCGGCATTGGGCTCGGTGAGGCCGAACGCGCCGAGCATCTTTCCGGTGGCGAGCGCCGGCACGTACTTCTTCTTTTGCGCTTCGGTGCCAAACGCGAGGATGGGGCTGATGCCGAGTCCAACGTGAGCCGCGACGCCCAGCGCCGTTGCGCCGTCGACGCGCGCGATCTCCTCGACGGCGATCGAGTTCGCCAGCGTGTCGAGGCCGGCGCCGCCGTACTCCTCGGGCACGGGGATTCCGAGGAGGTTCAGCTCCCCCATCTTGCGGAAGATCTCGTGCGGGAACTCGCCCGACACGTCGAGCTGCTCGGCCAGCGGCGCGATCTCCTGCTCCGCGAACTCGCGGACCGAGTTGCGGAGGAGACGGTGCTCTTCGCTCAATTCGAAAGTCATCTGCTAACCAATCTCGCGCAGCACGCGCTTGAGGGGCTTTCCGGTCGGACCTTTTGGAATCTCATCGACGAACACGACGTTCTTGGGGCACTTGAAGTGGGCCAGGTTTTCGTGGCAGTAGTCGAGAATCTCCTGGCGATCGACGTTCGTGCCCGGCCGCACCACGATGAAGCTCTTCACTTCCTCGCCGTAGACCGGATTCGGTACGCCGATCGTCGCCGCGTCGAGCACTCGGGGATGCGTGTGGAGGATCTCGTCGATCTCGCGCGGATAGATCTTGTAGCCGCCGCGAATGATCATGTCTTTCTTGCGATCGACGCAGTAGAAGAACCCGTCCGCGTCGCGCATGCCGAGATCTCCAGAGTGGAACCAGCCGCCGCGCATCGCGTCGGCCGTGGCTTGCTCCATCCCGAAGTATCCGCGCATCACGTTCTCGCCGCGGATGACGATCTCGCCGAGCGTGCCGGGCGCGCAGTCGCTTCCGTCGTCGTCGACGATGCGCATCTCGTTGCCGATCGGAAGGCCGACCGATCCGAGCTTTCGACGGCCGTCGAGCGGGTTCATGCTCGAATAGCACGTGGTCTCGGAAAGCCCGTAGCCCTCGACGATCGGAATTCCGAACTTCGCCTCGAACTGCTTTTGCAGCTCGACGGGGAGCGGCGCCGCGCCGCAGATGAAGAACCGCGCCGACGACACGTCGAGCTTCGGGTCGACGTGCGACTGATGGATCAGCATGTAGAGGATCGTGGGAACGACGCTCACGACCTGGATCCGGTGCTCGTGCACGGCGTGCCAGAAGCGCGAGGAGTGAAACTTCTTGAAGAGGACGACGCTGCCTCCGAAGTAGAGCGGCGTGATCGTCGTGACGACCTCGCCGTTCACGTGGAACAGCGGCAGCACGCAACCCATGCGCACGTCCGGCGCGAACCCGAACCATTTCGTGAGATCTCGGGCGTCGCGCAATAGATTTCGATGCGTGAGGACGACGCCTTTCGGGTGCCCCGTCGTCCCAGACGTGTAGATGATCATCGCCGCGTCGTCCGATTCGATCGGCACCGGCGACGCCGTCGACCCACGGGCGCAGTCGAGCGCGCGAGAGAACGAAACCGTGCCTTTCGGGGCCTCGCTCTCGCCATCGACGAACACGACGAGCTCGAGTTTCGGCAGGCGGTCTCGAACCGCGGCCACGCGGTCGACGAACTCGTACGACGCAAACAGGACTTTGGCTTGCGAGTGCTCGAGAACGTATTGGATTTCCCGTGACGTGAGCTGGCAGTTCACGGGGTTCGCGACGGCGCCCGCGCACATGACGCCGAGGTACGTGAAGACGAACTCGGGTGTGTTGGCGAGGAGGATCGCGACGGCCTCGCCCTTCGCGACGCCCGCGTGCGTCACGATTCTCCCGACGCGCTCGGTTTCTCGAGCGAGGTCGGAATAAGTGACGCTGCGGCCGTCGTCGTCGAAAACGAGGAACGGGAGATCGCCGTGCTCGGCGGCGCGCGCGGCGATCAGGTCACGGATCGATTGGATCACCCGTCATTCCCCCGCTCTCGCGGCAATTCTTCCCGACCCGATCAAGCGCCCACAGTCCGGCGCTTCGGCACTTCTGCGCGAATGTACTCGACGATCTTGTCCATCGGAGTGCCGGGGCCGAACAGCTCCCCGACGCCGATCTTTCGAAGCGCGGCCATGTCGTCTTCAGGGATGATGCCGCCGCCGGTGAGTAGGATCTGCGTCGCGCCCGCCTGCTTCAAGAGATCGAGCACGCGTGGGAACAGCGTCATGTGCGCGCCAGAATGAATCGACAGCCCGATCACGTCGACGTCTTCCTGGACCGCGGCCCGCGCAATCATCTCCGGAGTCTGGCGAAGGCCCGTGTACACGACCTCCATTCCCGCATCGCGGAGAGCTGCTGCGATCACCTTCGCGCCGCGGTCGTGCCCGTCCAATCCGGGCTTGCAGACCAGCACGCGGATCTTCTTCTTCATGATCCTCCGACCCTCGATCTCGATCCTTCGAAGTTCGACTTCGACTTCGAACGTTGATCCTCCGACCTTAGACTTCGGCGGTTCAGAACGTCGCGGGTTCGAGATACTCGCCGAACTCTTGTTTGAACACCTTCACGATCTCACCGAGCGTGGCGTACGCGCGCGCCGCATCGAGGAGGCTCGGCATGACGTTCGAGCCGTCGCGCGCGGCCTGCCGGACGGCATCCAGCGATCGCTTCACCGCCGCTCGATCGCGATGCTCCCGTAGATGACGGAGGCGCTTGCGCTGCTCCTGCTCGACGCTTTCGTCGATCTTGAGGATCTCGATCGGCTCCGGCTTGTCTTCGACGAACCCGTTCACGCCGACGATGATCCGCTTCTTCGCGTCCATCTCGCGCTGGAAGTCGTAGCTCGCCTTCTCGATCTCGCGCTGGAAGAACCCCTTTTCGATCGCCGGGATGACCCCGCCGAGCTCGTCGATCTTCTTGAAGTAGGCCTCGGCGCCATCTTCCATCTTCTTCGTGATCGCCTCGACGAAGTAGGATCCGCCGAGCGGATCGATCACCTCGGCCACGCCGGTTTCGTAGGCCAGGATCTGCTGCGTGCGAAGCGCGATCTTCGCGGACTTCGCCGTGGGCAACGCGAGCGTCTCGTCCATCGCGTTCGTGTGCAGCGACTGCGTGCCCCCGAGGACTCCCGCGAGCGCTTGATAGGCGACGCGCACGATGTTGTTCTCGGGCTGCTGTGCCATCAGCGACACGCCGGCGGTCTGCGTGTGGAATCGCAGGAGCCATGACTTCGGATCCTTCGCGCCGAATCGCTCCCGCATGTGCCGCGCCCAGATGCGGCGCGCCGCACGGAACTTCGCGATCTCTTCGAAGAAGTCGTTGTGCGCGTCGAAGAAGAACGAGAGCTGCGGCGCGAAGTCGTCGACCTTCATCCCCGCGTGGATCGCCGCCTCGACGTATGCGAAGCCGTCCGCTAGCGTGAACGCCAGCTCCTGCACTGCTGTCGAACCCTTCTCCCGAATTTGGTAGCCGGAGATCGAAACCGCGTGCCACTTGGGGACGCTCTTCTGGCAGAACGACATCGTGTCCACGACGAGCCGCATCGAGGGCGCGGGCGGGAAGAGGTACTCCTTCTGCGCGATGTACTCCTTGAGGATGTCGTTCTGGAGGGTGCCGCGCAGCTTCGACATCGGCACGCCCTGCTTCTCGGCGACGGCGAGGTAGAACGCCAGCAGGATCGCCGCGGGCGAATTGATCGTCATCGACGTCGAGACTCGCTCCAGCGGAATGTCGTCGAACAAGAGCTCCATGTCCGCGAGCGACGAGATTGCGACGCCACAGTATCCGACTTCGCCTTCCGCGAGCGGATCGTCGGAGTCGTAGCCCATGAGCGTCGGCAAGTCGAACGCGACCGAAAGCCCGGTCTGTCCGCGCTCGAGCAGGAACTTGTATCGCTTGTTGGTATCCGCGGCCGTTCCGAAGCCCGAGAACTGCCGCATCGTCCAGAGTTTCCCGCGATACATCGAGGAGTAGGGCCCGCGCGTGAAGGGATACTCGCCGGGATAGCCGATGTCGCTTTCCTCGTCCGAGTTCGCAACGAGGTCCTCGCGGTCGTAGAGCGGCTGGCGCTCTTCCGACGCGCCGCTCCCCGTCTCGCGCTCGACCTTCGCCACCTCGGTGTCGTAGCGACGGCGCCACGCCTGCTTTGCGTCATCCCCTCGCTTGGAGTCGGTCATGAGAATACCTCGCGTCCTATCGAATCCACTTCTTCACGATGCGCTCCGATGCGTCCCACGGCGTCTCTTCCTTTCGGAGGATGCACTCCACGGTCGCGTCGAGCTCCTCGCTCGCCCCCTTTCCGCCCCAGATCTCGCGTCGCAATCGCGCTTCGACGAGCCGTTGGATCTTGGCTCTGAGATTGCGCTTTCGCCGGGTCTCGAGCAAGCCTCTCGAAACCTGCTGCGTTCGGTATTCCTCGATCGTCTTCGCGAGCTCGTCGATGCCTTTGTTTTCCGTGGCCACCGTCGACACGATGGGCATCGGCACATCGGAATGCGGTCGCATGCCGACGATCGATTGAATCTCGGCGACGAGCGAATCGGCGCCCGGTCGGTCGGCCTTGTTCACGACCACGATTTCCGCAACTTCCATCAGCCCGGCCTTCAGGAGTTGGACCGAATCGCCCGTGCCCGGCGTCAGCACCACGACCGTCACGTCCGCACATTCTGCGATTTCGACCTCCGATTGGCCGACGCCCACCGTCTCCACGAGCAACCAGTCCGATCCGTAAGCGTCGAGCACGTCGCACACGCCGTCCGTCGTCGCCGCAATGCCGCCGAGTCGCCCGCGATTCGCCATCGAGCGAATGAACACGCTCGGGTCGAGTGACGTCATTCGGACCCGATCGCCGAGGAGCGCTCCGCCGGTGAACGGGCTCGTCGGGTCGACGGCCACGATCGAGACGCGAGCCACGCGTCCCGATTCGCCGTCGTTCACCCAGTGCTTCGCGAGCGCCGCCACGAGCGTGCTCTTGCCGGCCCCGGGCGGCCCGGTGAAACCCACGCGATACGCACGACCGACGCGGTCGCGAATGGCCGACTGGATGCGCGCGACCTCGGGCGCCTCGTCTTCGACGAGCGTGATCAGCCGCGCCGTCGCGCGCGCGTCGCTTCGAAACAGGCCCGCAACCAACTCGTCGACCGTATCCGACACGGTCCGTTCGCAATCCTACTTCAGGAGGTGCCGCGCGATGACGAGCCGCTGCACCTCGGTCGTGCCTTCGTACAGCTCCGTGATCCGCGCGTCGCGAAAGTGCCGTTCCACGGGAAAGTCGCGGAGGTACCCGGCGCCTCCGTGGATCTGAACGGCTTCCCGCGCGACGAAATTGCACGTCGTCGACGCCTGGAGCTTGGCCATCGACGAGTCTTGCGTGTGGGGCTCCTTGCGGTCGCGGCGCCACGCGGCGCGTAGCGTCAGCAGCCGCGCAGCCTCGATGCGGCTCGCCATGTCGGCAAGCTTCCATTGGATCGCCTGGAAGTCCGAAATCGGGTGCCCGAATTGGTGGCGCTCCTTCGCGTACTTGATCGATTCTTCGAGGCACGCCTGCGCAATGCCGATCGCTTGGCTCGCAATCCCGATGCGGCCGCCGTCGAGCGTGTCCATCGCGATCCGGAATCCGTGCCCGACCTCGCCGAGCACGTTCGCAACGGGCACGCGACACTCGGTGAGGATCACTTCGCAGCAATGCGAGCCGCGGATTCCCATCTTGTCCTCGACGCGGCCGATCGCGAACCCGGGAAACGACGGCTCCACGAGGAACGCCGTGATGTCGCCCGTGCGTCCGGTGTCGCCCGTTCTCGCGTAGACGATGACGAGGCCGGCGTGGTCGCCCGACGTGACGAACACCTTCGTCCCGTCGAGCACCCAGTAGTCGCCCTTGCGCACAGCGCGCGTGCGAAGGCTCCCGGCGTCCGAGCCCGCGTTCGGTTCCGTGAGCGCGTATGCACCGAGGATCTCGCCGCGGGCGAGCCGCGGGAGATAGCGCTTCTGGACGTCCGCCGAGCCGAACTTCGTCACGGGCCCGCAGACGAGCGAGTTGTGCACCGAGACCGTGACGCCGGTCGACGCACACGCTCGGTTGATCTCGATCAAGAGGAGCGACAGCGCCACGTTTCCGAGTGCGGTGCCGCCGAACTCCTCGGGGATCAAGACGCCCGCGAAGCCGAGCTCCGCGGCCTTTCGGAACTCCGCGATGGGAAACGTGTGCTCGCGGTCGAGCGCGTCCGCGCGCGGACGAAGCTCCTCTTCCGAGAATTGCCGCGCCGTGTCGCGGAGCAGCGTGAGATCCTCGTCCAACTCGAAGTCCATCACGTCGCTCCGTACTCGTAGAAGCCGCGGCCCGACTTTCGCCCGTAAAGACCCGCCGCCACCATGTTGCGGAGCAGCGGGCACGGCCGGTACTTCGGGTCGCCGAAGCCTTCGAACAACACTTCGAGGATGTGCAGACACGTGTCGAGGCCGATGAAGTCCGCCAGCTCGAGCGGGCCCATTGGATGCCGCATGCCGAGCTTCATCACCTCGTCGACGGCCTCCTTCGTGGCGACGCCTTCCATCACCGCGAAGCAGGCCTCGTTGATCATCGGCATCAGCACGCGGTTCGAGACGAAACCCGGGTAATCGCGCACCTCGACCGGAGTCTTGTCGAGTTCACGCGCGAGGCCGACGACGGTTCGCGTGGTGTCGTCGGACGTGAGCTGTCCGCGGATCACCTCGACGAGCTTCATCACGGGGACCGGGTTCATGAAGTGCATGCCGATCACGCGGTCGGGGCGCTTCGTCGCGGCGGCGATCTTCGTGATCGAGATCGACGACGTGTTGGTCGCGAGGATGGTGTCCTTGCCGCACGTCGCGTCGAGCTTGCGAAAGGTCTCGTTTTTCAGCGCAGGATCCTCCGGCACCGCCTCGACGACGAGCGACGACGATGCGCATGCGCTCATGTCGGTGCCGAAGCGGATGCGTGCGACGACCTCGTCTGCCGCCGCCGCGGAAAGCTCGCCCTTCTTCACGAGACGCGCCAGGCTCGATGCGATGCCCGTTTTCGCGCGATCGAGAAACGCGGGCGCGACGTCCACGAGATCGACGTGGAAGCTGCGCTGCGCGAAGACCTGAGCGATGCCGGCGCCCATCTGCCCGGCGCCGACGACTCCGATTCGCGCGGTCGAGGAAGGTACGGCCATTCGCTAGGCCATCCTCTCGACCGCGAGCGCGACCGCGTTGCCGCCGCCGAGGCACAGCGCCGCGAGGCCCGTCCGCGCTTTGCGATCGGCCATCGCGTGGAGGAGCGTCACGAGGACGCGCGCGCCCGATGCACCGATCGGATGGCCGAGCGCAACCGCGCCGCCGTTCACGTTGACCTTGCTCGCGTCGAAACCGCACTCGCGGGAGACGGCGACGGCTTGCGCGGCGAATGCCTCGTTCAGCTCGACGAGGTCGTAGTGGCTCGACTGAACGTGCAGCTTCGCGTTGAGGTTCTTCACGGCCTCCACCGGCGCCATCATCACCCATTCCGGCGCCACGCCGCCGGTCGCATAGCCGGTGATGCGCGCGAGCGGTTTCTTGCCGAGCTTTGCGGCCTTCTCCTCGGACATCACGACGAGCGCGGCCGCTCCGTCGTTGATCGTCGAAGCATTGCCGGCGGTCACGGATCCATCGGGCTTGAACGCGGGCTTGAGCTTCGCCAGCGCCGCCGCGGTCGAGTCGGCGCGCGGCCCTTCGTCCGTGTCGACCACCGTGACCTCGCCCTTCTTGCCGCGGATCTCGACGGGAACGATCTCGGCCTTGAACTTGCCCGATTGAATCGCGGCAACCGCGCGACGCTGGCTTTCGGCGGCGAACGCGTCTTGCATCTCGCGCGTCACCGAGTACTTCTGCGTCACGAGCTCTGCCGTGTTGCCCATGTGGAAGTTGTTGTAGACGTCCCACAGGCCGTCCCAGATCATCGCGTCGACGAGCTGCGCGTGGCCGAGCCGCGCGCCGTTGCGCGCCGACGGCACGAGGTACGGCGCCTGCGACATGCACTCCATTCCGCCGGCGACGATGATCTCCGCGTCGCCCGCACGGATCGCCTGCGCCGCGAGCATCACCGATTTCAACCCCGAGCCGCACACCTTGTTGACGGTGAACGCCGGAACGCGCGGCGGAACCTCGGCGAAGATCGCAGCCTGGCGCGCGGGATTTTGGCCGACGCCGGCCTGGAGCACGTTGCCCATGATGACTTCGTCGAGCTGTTCTCCCGTGACTCCCGCGCGCTGAAGCGCTTCACGGACGACACGGGCACCGAGCTCGGGTGCGCGAAACGACGACAAGCCACCCTGGAACTTGCCGATGGGCGTTCGAACGGCGCTCACGATGACGGCTTGGTTCATGACAGACCCTCCGTGGACGACGTCGAGGGAACGAGAACCGGCTCTCGTCGACTGATGACGATCGACCCATCGAACGAGAAGAACACGGCGCGTGCGAAGTCGCCGAGTATAGATGCCCGCTCGACGAAATCAAGGCGGGGTTCGTTCAGCGATCCTCGGCTAAGTCCTCGAAAGGTTGCCGGTTAGAGTGGGCCGCGATGGAGTGGATACGATGCAAACAACACGGGCCCACACGTGAGTGCAGGCCCGTGACGACGTCTTCTCGGGGTTGTCTCGGCTAGTTCTTCGAAACGAGGTCCTTGTGAGCCTTCAAGCTCTTGAATAGGCGAGCCTCATCGGCCGCGATCTTTTCTTCTTCGGCCGCTAGCGCCAAATCGTCCTTCGCGAATTCTTTCTCCAACTCGACGGTCTTGTCGCTTCGAGAGCGGGTCTTGAGCTGTTCCCGCTTCGCTGCGATCAGCGCCTTCTTGCTGTTGACCGCATCCACCCGGTCCAGCAGGGCACGATGGGCTCGAATGAACTCGTCGTAGGACGCCGCGTAGGCCGCGGCGAACGTCTTCTTCACGGCCGAGAGGAAGTTCGGCGTCGTGATCGAGTGATCGAGGTTGACGATCGCCTTGCCGTCGCCGTCCATGAACAGGAACTTGGGAGTGTTCTTCGCATACTCCTTCTTCAAGTCGTCGCGCTCGATCCGCGTCACGTCGAGCTTGTACAGCTTGAACGCTCGCAGTGAAGCGCCGACGTTTTCGACCTTGAAGATGGCCTCCTGGATCCGGTCCATCTCCTTCTTGTCATCAGGAGAATAGAAGTAAACGACGACCGGTTTGTGGTCGCTGGCCACCACTTCCGAGAGGGGCGCGGCGAGGAAATGCACGTCCAACTCGTTGCCGGCATAACCGGCCGGGTTCTTGGATTCGGGAAGTCGGGTGTCGTCCCACGCAGGGGTCAGTTTCGCCATACTGGCGCCGCATCGCCCGCCTCAGCCAGCGCTTGCCGGGAACGGAAAGGCAACCGCGATGGCGACAACCGCCGCGGCGGCCGCGAAGAGAATCCTCGACGTCTTGAACAAGGTCCACCTCCTTATTTCGAGTGCCCGAACGATATCGACCTTGTCGACCGTTGCCAAGAGATAAATCGAAAAGAGCAATCCTCTCGCACTCACGTCAGGGGCGGTATTCGGTCCCGTAGTTCGCGAGCAGGTCGTCGAGCTGCTTCTGCACGTCGACCCTTTGTGATTGAAGCGCAGCGAATGCTTCGTCGAGCGCGGCGATTCGAGCTTCGCCCTCTTCGAGCTTCTTCACGTACTTCGCGCGAAGGCTGCGCTCGTCGGCGTTGTCTCGAAGGCTCGTCATGTTCTGGCGCAGGCGCTCCTGGTCCTGGAAGATCTGCGCCTTTCCCTGCGCCGAGCGAGCCATCTGCTGATCGAGCGACGAGATCTGTCCCTTGAGATCGAGCACCTTCCGCAGGACCTTTCCGACGTCGTCGTTCAGGATTCTCTGCTGGATGAACAACTGCAGGTTTTCGTCCGTCATGTTCGACAGGCCGTAGGTCGACGATTCGGCGTGCTCCTCCTTCACGGGGAATTTCACGGTTTCGCCCGCCTTCACCTCGACGAGGAATCGATAGAGGTGCTCGGTCGTCTCGACCGGCGCCGTCGTGTCTCGCAGATTCCAGTCCGGCTTCTTCGAGTGCTCGAGGTAGACCTTGCGAGGCTGGTCGTCCTTGTTCGCGATCGTGTACGTCGTCGTCGTGACGAGCTTGTAGTGCGTGAACAGGTTGCCGCGGTAGATCTGCACGAGATGCACGCGCTCCGGCTGGGACTGGCTCTCCATCGCGATCTTCACGCCGAGGTCGACCGCGTAGCTGATGAACCGCTCCTCGTTCGCCTTCGTCGTCGTCATGATCGCTTCGCCCGCGTAGGTCGCGCCCTCGAGGATCGTGAGCGGCCCGCCTTCGAGCGTGAGGCCGGTCGAGTTCTTCATTTTGAGCGCGGCAAGCGGATTGTCTTTGCGCATCGCAGGGTTGTAGATCGAGACACGCTCGCCCTCGAACGTGGAGTTCACGATGGGGATCATCGCTGAGCGATTGCGCTGGATGGTGATCGGGTGGTCGATCTTGTACTCGAACAGGTCGCCGACCTCGGACGCGATCGTTTGCGCCGATTGCTGCTCGAGCTGCTCGCGCATGTCGGCCGCGGTCATCGACAGCTCGCTCGCCGTGGCGTCGTCTTCGAATCCCGACGCATCCTTCAGCTTGTC
Organism: Planctomycetota bacterium; assembly: GCA_016178505.1. GTDB lineage: Bacteria > Planctomycetota > JACOTG01 > JACOTG01 > JACOTG01 > JACOTG01. The sequence continues at coordinate 31,353 of JACOTG010000092.1, read as the reverse complement.
GCGATCGCCGGCCTTGCCAGACGTGGCGTTTGCCGCGCCGCCGCGACGTTTGGCGGTCCGACCGCCGCCATCGCCCACGTAACCGAGCGCCGCAGCCTTTTCTGCCGGCGCGCTCGCTGGCTTGCGCTCGAGCGACTCCTCGTGCGTCTGTGGGTTCACCGACACTTCCTCTTCGATCTCGATGGCTGGCCGGCGCTTGTACCGCGGGTCGTAGAGATTCATCACGAACGACACGGGAAGACCGGACACCAGCGACAACTGCACGTTGTTCCAATCCTCTTCTTCCGTGTTGTCGACGATGGCCCATCCCTGGAGGAGCGGCTGCTTCTTCTCGTCGAGCACCACTCGGTAGCTCGCCTTCCACACCGGCACTTCGACCGTGTACGCGGCGAAGAGATCCCCGTCGGCGTCGGCCTGGATGCGGACGATCTTCTCGTCGCGCTTGTGCGTCGACGAGAGGATCTCGGCGTAGCGCGCGAGGTCTTTGTTGAGCGCCTCTTCCTTGAACTTCACCGATTGGACGTCTGCCAGGTTGAACGACTGGATCCCGAGCCCGTCCGTCATCACCGTGATGCGATAGGTTTCGATGCGATTCTCCGGCGGACCTTCCATGCGCTTCTCGACGGCGAGAAGGCTCCCGCTGACCGTTTGGGAGCCCACTTGAAGGTCGAGTCGCGAGCCGCGAAGCTGGCGCAAGAGGCCGGGCAATCCCTCGTCCTTTCGGAGATCGAACGAGAACTCGCCGAGCAGGCGATCGATCGTCTTCGTCGAGTCGTACGCGATCGCGCTGACGTGCCCGCCTCCCCGCATGATCGTCGTCAGGCTCTTCAGCACGTCGTTCATCTGACCGGCGCGAAATCGAAGCTCGACCGGCACGCCGGACTTCGCAGGACCGGATCGCTCGAAGTAGCCGACGCCGTGCTTGTAGAGAACGACCCGTCGAATGGGGATCGGCGACGGATCTTGTGCGCGAGCAGGATTGGTGAGCGCGAGCCCGGACACGACGGCACAGGCGAGAACGACGACGATTCGATTCCTCATGGACGTGACTCCTCAGAGGGTGGATGGACGAGGCGACGTCTCGATCGAAAAGGGTCCGCCTTCGAGAGGAACCCTCTCGCGGGAGTTCCGCGTTTCTCGACGCGATCGACTTTCATCGACGGCTGCTCGCTCGGCGTGCCTTCCGGGTGCGCGGCTTCGCCGACCGGCGCGGCTGCCAGAGGTCGAACACGTTTCCTTCCGGGTCGCGAAAGCTCGTGAGCCAACCGGCGCCGCCGACGTCCTGGATCTCGCCGATGCAGACGACGCCGCGCTCGCCGAGGATCGCGCGCACCGAGCGCACGTCGTCCACTTCGAAAATCGCGGTCGCGTTCGACGGCCCGCCGGGCGGCGACCCACCGCGCGTCTGGTGCAGCGCGAGAGCCGCGCCCCCGGTCTCGAACTCCGCCCAGTCTCCCTTGCGAAAGCGGAGCTTCAAGCCGAGGACCTTCGTGTACCACTCGATCGCGCCACCGAGGTCGCGCGTTTCGTACGAGACGCTCGTAATCCGTTTCAGCATGGTTGCCTCCCGGGCGACGGTGCACCGACGGCGAACACTCTCTCCTATCGGCTGACGTCGAGGTTTCTCGACACCTCGTTCAAGGCGTTCACCAAAACGCCACTCTCCCACCCGGGCTCGAGATTTCGCAAGCCCAAGCAGCGGAAGGTCTAGAGCCAGGCCCGGTTCTCGGGCATGATGGGTGCTTCAAGCCTTCGGTTCCGTCACACGTCGTCTGGTCTTGGAGGTTTTTGTCATGTCGTTCCGCCTCTCGGCCGCCGTCGCGGCTGCACTCATCGTGTCCTCCCTCTCCGCAACGGCTCTCGCCAAGGACCGCTCGTACGTTCGCGAGGAAGAGCGCGCCGGCCATCGCCACTTCGCGGCCTATCACGAATTCGGCAATCGCTTGCGCATCGCGAAGAAGGTCGATGCGTCGGTCATCGACACGTCCGACGTGCGCATTCACGAGCGCGACAAGATGGATGGCGACGTCAACGCCTTCATCCCGAAGGTCGGAAACCGACTTCGCATCGCGCGGCTCATCGATGCGTCGACGGTCGATCTGACGGGGAAAGCCGTCGTCTCCGTTGAACCGTACGGCCGCCCGCGCATGATCCTCATGAACCTCTTCGGAAACGCTCGGCGCCTCGCGAAGCTCCTCGGCCAGCAATAGGTGGCGCTCCTCGCATTCGGGTGATCGGACACGACGAACGCCCGTGCCGTCGCGTCGACGGCGTGAGGGTGACCGGGCTCGGGAATCCGCGTAGGCTCATTCGGCGGATGACGCAAGTCCGCCGCTCAGATTCCTTTTGACACCTCCGACGCGCCCTTGCTAGATTCCCGCGCCTTTTGCAGGGGCGAGGTTGCGGGCTGCCTTTTCTCCGATGCTTCGTCGTCGCGGTTGCGACGCGAGAAAGGGCTGCGTTCGATTCGAGACGATGAGGAGCGCGTTCAGGGCTACCTGCGGTTTACGACCGTAGGCATCCAGTTCGTCGTCGTTTTCGGCGCGTTCCTCGGCCTCGGCTATTGGCTCGACGCCAAGTGGAAGACGAGCCCTTACCTGATCCTTGCCGGGACCTTGATCGGCGGGACGGCAGCCTTCTACACGCTCTACCGCGAAGTCTTCGGGAAAACGAGGGGCAGGAAGCGGTGACACAGACTGGTCGCTTCGTGGCGCAGCTCGTCGGAGCCGTTGGCGTTGCCCTTCTCCTTTCATCCTATCCGGTGTGGAAGCTCGGTGGCGATCGCGCCCTGTTCGGGCTCGTTGCCGGTGCGATCGTGAGCACCGCGAATTGCGCCGGCGGCTTCTATTTCCTGCGAGCCGCGATGGGCCGGTCGGCAGCGCTCGAGACGGCAGCCGTTCTCGGCGGATTCGTCGGGCGATTGCTCGTCGCGATCACGATCCTCTTCCTTTGCCGCAGCATCGAGGCGATCGACACCACCGCGATGGGGGTGTCGATCGTGGCGTTCTATTTCCTCTCGATGATCATCGAGGTTCGATTCCTCTTCAAACACGTGCTCTCGCTTCGTCCGCGGCTCGCCATGAAGGAGGCAACGCATCGTGTGGCTTCGTGATCTCGGAGCGCTCGTCCTCGCGCTCGCACAGGAAGCCGAGGAAGGCGCTCATCGCGTAGCCGAGGGTGCGTCGAAACTAGCGGAAGAAGCGGGTCACAACCCCCTTGCGGATCCGATCGGTCACGTCCACCACCGGATCGATCTCGTGCCGCTGCCCAAGGTGGGGATGTTCGATTTCACGATCACGAACACCGTGGCGACGATGTGGGTCGCTGCGGGCCTCACGATGCTCTTCCTACTGGTCGCCTGTCGTGGGACGTCGATCGTTCCGCGCGGTTTTCGTAACGCGATCGAAGCGGTGGTCGTCTTCCTTCGCGAAGACGTCATCGATCAGTATCTCCACGGTGACGACGCGCGGCGCATGACGCCGTTCTTCCTGTCGGTTTTCTTCTTCGTCCTCGGCTGCAACTTGGTTGGCCTATTCCCCGTTCCGGGATCCGCGACGCCGACCGCCAACGTGAACGTGACGGGGGCGATGGCGAGCGTCACGCTCATCGCGATCTTCGTCGGCGGCATGGCGAAGCAAGGGCCGATCGCGTTCTGGAAGAACCTCGTGCCGCACGGCCTTCCGTTCTGGCTGTGGCCGCTCATGTTCGTCATCGAGGTCGTCGGCATCTTCGCGAAGGCGTTCGCGTTGATGATTCGTCTCTTCGCCAACATGACGGCCGGGCACCTGGTCATCTTCGTGCTCGTGTCGTTGATCGTCGTGTTCAAGAGCTATCTCGTCGCCTTTGCCTCGGTCCCCGGCGCGGCGGCGATCTACTTGCTCGAGATCTTCGTGGCGTTCCTGCAGGCCTACATTTTCACGTTCTTGTCCGCGGTGTTCGTGGGTGCGGCGCTTCACCCAGAGCACTAGAAGAACTCGGCCGGCAGCAACGCAAGACGAGCGTAACGATTGGTGAGACTGGTGCGGGAGGATTCGATGAAGACTGCGATTCGGTGGCAATGGGTAATCTTGACGGCAATGGCGATGTGCGCAACGGCGTTCGCCGAGGGGCGAACCGGCAGCAATCCGCTCTCGGTCGGTGAAGGTCTGCTCGGCATCGGCGCGGGCTTGGGCCTCGGGTTCCTCGTGTTCGGCGCCGGCTTCGGCATCTCGCGCATCGCGTCGGCGGCGTGCGAGTCGATCGCGCGTCAACCGGAGGCCGCCGGCGACATTCGCGGCGCCATGATCCTCACGGCCGCGCTCATCGAAGGCGTTGCGCTCTTCGGCGCGGTGATCTGCCTCCTGATCCAGGGCCAAATCCCGAAGTAACCGAAAGGGAGACGCGCATGTCGCTCATCTGCAGCGGACTCGCGATGCCGTTGCCGCTCGCCTCGGGCGTCCTCGACCCCGAGCCCGGGCTGGTCGTGTGGACGGTCGTGACGTTCGCGTTCGTGCTGCTCGTGCTCTGGAAGTTTGCGTGGAAGCCGCTCCTCTCCGCGCTCGAGAACCGCGAGAAGACCATTCGCGATGCGGTCGAGAACGCGCAGAAGCTGAAGGACGATGCGCAGCGCATCATGGAGGACTACCAGCGCCAACTCCACAAAGCGCACGAGGAGGCTCGCGCGATCGTCGACGAGGGTCGCCGCGACGCCGAGGAGTTGAAGAAGGCGATCAACGACAAGGCGCGCACCGATTCGCAGGAGCTGCTCGAGCGCGCCAATCGCGAGATCGCGCTCGCTCGAGACTCCGCGATCGACAGCATCCGCCGCGAGGCGGTCACGCTTTCCGTCGACATGGCATCGAAGCTCATCAAGCAGAAGCTGAACGCCAAGGATCACCAAGATTTGGTCAAGGGCGCGCTCCAGGAGATGGAGGCCAAGCGGTGATCGCCAGCCCTCTCGGCCGCATCTACGGCACGGCTCTCTTTCAACTCGCTCAGGAAAAGAGCGTGCTGCCGCAGGTGACCGAGGAGTTCGAATCGTTTGCCGCCGCGTGGCGGGCCGAGCCGCGTCTCCAGGCCTACCTCGGCTCGCCGAACATGCTCCTCGAGGACAAGCTCGCTCTCATCGAGAAGTGCCTCGGCGCGAGTGCGTCATCTCTCTTCCGGAACTTCCTCGGAGTGCTGGTCGACAAAGCACGCATCGACCACCTGATGGAGATTCACGCGGCGTTTCGCTCGCTCGTCGACGACATGCAGGGCATCGTGCGCGGAACGGCTCGCACGGCGGTGCCGATGGGCGACGGGCTCGTTCACGACGCCGAAGCGCTGCTCTCGAAGCAGCTCGGCAAGCGAATCACCCTCGACGCCATCACCGATCCGGCGATCCTCGGGGGCGTCGTGTTCAAGGTTCAGGACCGGCTCATCGACGCTAGCTTGCGCACCCAGCTCGGACTATTGCGCGATCGTTTGTTGTCCCAAGGCAACTGAGGCTCACCATGAAGATCAATGCTGAAGAAATCACCTCGGTCATCAAGCGCGAGATCGAACGGTTCCAGACGCAGATCGCCGTCGACGAAGTCGGCACCGTGCTCGAGGCCGGCGACGGCATCGCGCGCGTCTACGGCCTGCAGAATTGCATGGCCAACGAGATGGTCGAGTTCGAAAGCGGAGTCATGGGGCTGGCTTTCAACCTCGAAGAGGACTCGATCGGCGTCGTCATCCTCGGCGACTTCCTCCTGATCAAGGAAGGCCAGACGGTCAAGCGCACGCGGCGCGTTCTCGAGGTTCCGGTCGGCGAGGCGATGATCGGTCGCGTCGTCGATCCGCTCGGCAACCCGCTCGACGGCAAGGGCCCGATCGCGACAAAGAGCACTCGCAAAGTCGAGAGCCAGGCGCCGGGCATCGCCGCGCGCGAGCCCGTGAACGTTCCGCTGCAGACGGGCATCAAGGCCATCGACTCGATGATTCCGATCGGCCGCGGACAGCGCGAGCTGATCATCGGCGACCGCGGCACCGGAAAGACCGCGATCGCCGTCGACTCGATCATCAACCAAAAAGACTCCGGCGTGATCTGCGTCTACGTGTCGATCGGCCAGAAGGCCTCGACCGTCGCCGGCGTCGTGGAGAAGCTGAAAGAGACGGGTGCGCTCGGCCACACGATCGTGGTCGCCGCGTCCGCCGAGAAGCCGGCCCCGCTGCAGTACGTCGCGCCGTACGCCGGCTGCGCGATGGCCGAGTACTTCATGTACGAGAAGGGCAAGGACACCCTCTGCATCTACGACGACCTCTCGAAGCAGGCGACCGCGTACCGGCAGCTCGCGCTGCTGCTCCGACGCCCGCCGGGACGCGAAGCCTACCCGGGCGACGTGTTCTATCTGCACAGCCGCCTCCTCGAGCGATCGGCGCGATTGTCGAAGGAAGCCGGCGGCGGATCGCTCACGGCGCTGCCGATCATCGAGACGCAGGGCGGCGACGTGTCGGCGTACATCCCGACGAACGTCATCTCGATCACCGACGGTCAGATCTACCTGCAGCCCGACCTCTTCTTCGCGGGCGTGCGGCCGGCCGTGAACGTCGGCATCTCGGTGTCGCGCGTCGGCGGCAACGCCCACATCAAGTCGATGAAGCAGGTGGCGAAGTCGCTGCGCCTCGACCTCGCGCAATACCGTGAGCTCGAAGCGTTCGCGCAGCTCGGCACGGAGCTCGACAAGGCAACGCAGTCGCAGCTCGACCGCGGCGCGCGACTCGTGGAGCTCCTGAAGCAGCCGCAGTACGTGCCGATGCCGGTGCACAACCAGGTGATGTCGATCTTCGCCGCCGTCAACGGCTTCCTCGACGACATCCCCGTTCGGCAGATCTCGCGGTTCGAGAAGGAGTACATCGAGTACCTCTACGGACACTATCCGGAGATCCCGAAGGCGATCGCGGCCGAGAAAGCGTTCAGCGACGACTCGGACAAGAAGCTCCGCGCGGCGATCGTCGAGTTCAAGGGCCTCTTCAAGAAGGAGTAGAGCTTGGCCCGCGCCCGTGAACTGAAGAAGCGGATCAAGTCCGTCGAATCGACGCGCAAGATCACGCGCACGATGGAACTGGTCGCGACGAGTCGCCTCAAGCGCGCACAAGACCGCGTGCACGCGACGCGGCCGTACGCGTCGAAGCTGCGCGAGATGCTCGCTGCCGTCGCGGCCGCGGCGGGCGGCAACGCGTCGCATCCGCTGCTGCGAACGCCGGACGCGGTGAAGCGGTCGTGCCTCTTCGTGATCACGGCGAATCGCGGCCTTTGCGGTGCGTTCAACACGAACCTGATCCGCCTCGCTCGGACGACGCTCGAAGAGGCGAAAGCTGCGGGACGCGCCGTCGACCTCTACGTCGCCGGAAAGAAGGGCATCGCCTTCTTCCGCTACACAAAGGTCGAGATGAAGGAACAGTACACGACGCTTTCCGACAAGCCGTCGTTCGACGAGGCCGAGAAGTTGGCTCAGGTCTTCATCGACCGGTTCACGAAGAGCGAGACGGACCAGGTCGACGTCATCTACTCGCACTTCCAGTCGGCGGGGCGCCAGGTCCCGGTCGTCGAGCGGCTCCTGCCGGTGCCGAAACCGGAGGCCAAGTCGAGCGAGAAGAAGGCCGAAGCGGCGGTCGAGTTCCTGTTCGAGCCGGGCCCCGGGCCGATCCTCGATTCGATCCTGCCGCTCTACGTGAAGGTGTCGCTCCTCGGTGCAATGGTTGACAGCCAGGCGTCGGAGCAGTCGGCGCGTCGCATCGCGATGAAAAACGCGACGGACAACGCCGGCGATCTGCTTCGGTCGCTGCGCCTGACCTACAACAAGGCGCGCCAGTCGCAGATCACGCAGGAGCTCGCGGAGATCATGGGAGGCGTCGAGGCGTTGAAGGGTTAGTCGTTGTTCGAGACACGAAAGCACGATCGCTCTTTGCCACACGGTCGGTCGTCTGAACGAGAGAGAGAAGAATGATCGCGACAAAAGACGGAAAGGTCGTCCGCGTCATCGGCCCGGTCATCGACGTCGAGTTTCCGCAGGCAGCGCTCCCTGCGATCTACTCGGCGCTCAAGATCGATCAGAAGGTGGAGCAGTACGACCTCCACATCACGCTCGAGGTGCAGCAGCACATCGGGCGGGACCAGGTGCGCGCGGTCGCCATGTCGTCGACGGACGGCGTGGTGCGCGGAATGCCGGTGCAGAACACCGGCGCGCCCATCTCGATGCCGGTCGGCGAGAAGTGCCTCGGGCGCATTTTCAACCTGATCGGCGATCCGGTCGACGGCGGGCCTCCGGTGCCGGCCGGGACCGAGCGCTGGCCGATCCATCGCGATCCGCCGCTCTTCAAGGATCTCGAGGCGAAGACGCAGGTCTTCGAGACGGGCATCAAGGTCGTCGACCTCCTCGCGCCCTACGTGAAGGGTGGAAAGGTCGGTCTCTTCGGAGGCGCCGGCGTCGGCAAGACCGTCGTCATCATGGAGCTGATCCACAACATCGCCACCGAGCACGGCGGCTACTCGATTTTCGCCGGCGTCGGCGAGCGAACGCGCGAGGGAAACGACCTTTGGCGCGAGATGAAGGAATCGAAGGTCATCGAGAAGGCCGTGCTCGTCTACGGCCAGATGAACGAGCCGCCGGGCGCGCGTCTTCGCGTCGGGCTTTCGGGCCTGACCGTCGCCGAGTACTTCCGCGACAAGTCGGGGCTCGACGTGCTCCTCTTCATCGACAACATCTTCCGCTTCTCGCAGGCCGGATCCGAAGTGTCGGCGCTGCTCGGCCGCATGCCGTCGGCCGTCGGCTATCAGCCGACGCTCGGCACCGAGATGGGTCAGCTACAAGAGCGCATCACGTCGACGAAGTCGGGATCGATCACGTCGGTGCAGGCGATCTACGTGCCGGCCGACGACCTCACGGACCCGGCACCCGCGACGGCGTTCACCCACCTCGACGCGTCGACCGTGCTCTCGCGGCAGATCGCGGAACTCGGCATCTACCCCGCCGTCGATCCGCTCGACTCGACGAGCCGCGTGATGGATCCGAACTTCATCGGCGCGGAGCACTACAAGGTCGCGCGCGAGGTGCAGCGCATTCTCCAGCGCTACAAGGATCTCCAAGACATCATCGCGATCCTCGGACAGGACGAGCTGTCTGAAGACGACAAGATCGTCGTGCAGCGCGCGCGACGCATCCAAAAGTTCCTCTCGCAGCCGTTCTTCGTCGCCGAGCAGTTCACCGGCAAGAAGGGTCGCTACGTGAAGCTCACGGACACGATCCGCTCGTTCGCCGAGGTCGTGAGCGGCAAGTACGACCACCTCCCCGAACAGGCGTTCTACATGGTCGGCGGCATCGACGAGGTCGTCGAGCGCGCGGCCGAGATGGCGAAGGCTTGAGCGAGATGTCGACGAAGGAGACGATCGCCAATCACCCGAGACTTCGCTGCACCGTCGTCACGGCGGATCGACCGCTCTTCGACGGCAACGCCGAGTTCGTCGTCGTCCCCGGGCCGGATGACGGCGAGGTCGGCTTCCTCCCGGGCCACGCCGCGTACATGGCGATCCTCGGCTACGGCGTCATGCGCGTGAAGGAATCCGCGGGCCACGTCATTCGCTTCGCGGTCTACGGCGGGTTCGTGCAGGTCGTGAAGGATCACGTCACCGTCCTCGCGAACCGCGCGCAGAAGACCGACGAGATCACCAAGGAGCACATCGAGATCGACCGCAAGGAACTCGCCGGCATTCGCGCACTCGACGACGAGAGCTATCGCCGGAAGATCCTCAAGATGCGCGAGGCGCAGGCGCGCCTCAGCGCGTCGAAGGCCCCTGACTCGGCGACCATCCACTCGTAGCCCGCGCGGCCGTCGGCTCGCGACCCAGGGAAGATTCTCGATTCTCGAAGCCTATCTTGTCGGACGACGCCGACCACGAGTTTCGGCAGCACGCCGCCGAAGCCGGTCGTGTCAAATCGGATTGCGCAGGGCACGGTGGGCGATCTCGGCCGCCTGCCTTTTCTCTCGTCGGAGTTTGCTGGTCGAATGTCACGCCGTTTCGAATGCCCTCGATGCGCGGCCGGTGAGAACGTCCTCGCGTGTCGAGGATTGCCTCGGATTCGAACGCTCGTCGATGACGCGTGTGTTTCGGATGCGCATGCAAATTTGATTCTCCACGCAGTGGGCTTATAGTTGCGACGACCACTACATCCTGTACCGGTCGAGGAGGAGAGATGTCCCGCAACGAAGCGCATCGCGCTCGTGGTACGCAACGAGCCGGTTTCACGCTGCTCGAGCTGATGATCGGCACCGTCGTGATGTCGGTGAGCCTCATCGGGATGCTGGGCGTGATCGAGTCGGGCTTTGCGATGAGCCGCTCGGCGCGCGAGCTGTCCGCAGCGAAGATCGCGGCTGTGAAGAAGCTCGAGCAGATCCGTGAGCTCTCTCGCACGAACTTCGGTCAAGTCGTGCCCACCTACTCCGGCACCTCGGCTGCTCGAAACTTCGCCGTTCCTCCCTTGTCGCCAACGATCGGTGACGCCGACGGTCTTCCAGGGCGAGTCACCGCGGCACCGTCGGCGCTCGGAGGCACGAAGCTCTTGGACGTCACGGTTCGCATCGACTGGCGCGGCGGGAACGGCGCGCGGTCGTACGAGCTCACGTCTCGCTTGAGCAACAACTGAAGGAGCAACTCCGATGCGAGCGATTGCAACGACGGGCCGCACTCGTCCGATTCGCGGCTTCACGATCATCGAGACAACGATCGCATCCGCCCTGAGCGTCGCCATCATTGGAGGTGTCGTCGGCCTGATGACCGCGGGACAACGGTCCGTCGACACGGGCATGACACGAACGCGCCTGGAGGGACAAGCACGGACCGCCGTCGGGCGTCTCGCGAGCGAGATTCGCGGTGCGAAGATCGATCCGTTCGCGGGCGGAGCCGCGACGGTCCACACGCTCACTTTTCGGCGCCGATACGGCGCGTACCACGAGAACGCGATCCAGAACTTCGACGATTTCGATCTCAGCACCGCGCGCATTCGCTGGGATCAGCTGCCGCAGGCCACGCTTCGACTCGACCTTGCGCCCGGCGAAATCGCAAACGGACGCGACGACAACAGCAACGGGATCGCGGACGAATGCGTCGTTTCACACGTGGTCGGCGGCGTGACGACCGCCTTGTGCACCAACGTCGCTTCAAACGGACTCACGTTTCGTTGGGCGTCTGCGAAGACGTTGGAGATCTCTTTGACCCTCGTGGCACGCGACGCCGACGGCAGTTCATTCTCCGTCCCGGTGACGGAGCTGGTTTTCCCTCGCAACTGAGAAGGAGATCGTCATGAATGCGCAGGCGCGCTGCAGAAGCGTTCGCGGATCCGTGCTCGTGGTCTCGCTCGTGACCGGCGTGTTCATCGCGGGCTTCACGTACGCGTTCGTTCTCGTGTGCGGGAGCGAGATTCGGCGCACCGACTCCGATTCGCGGAACACGAGGGCCCTGCAAGCCGCGGAGTCGGGGATCAGCGAGTCGTTCGACCGGCTGAACCGCGGCCTGAACGCTTCGATCGACCGGCACACCGATGCGAGGCTGCCCTACTCGGTCACCGCGAGCGTGCTCGGGACCTCTGCCGCGGGCAATCGCGTTTACCGGCTGACTTCCCACGCGAGCTTCGCGGGAATCGATCGCGCGGTAGAGGTCGACGTCGAGAATCAAACACAACGCCTCCGAACGAAAGCCGCGATCACGGCCAACGGACCGGTTGCACTGTCCGGAAGCGTGACCGTCGACGGGCGCGACTGGGACCTGAATGGGTTCGGCGTCGTGGGCCCGGGCGTAAACGGTGTGACCTCGTCGCAGCTCGTGACGTCCGGCGGAAGCTCCTCGGTCGGTGGAAACGGCCTTGCACCCATCCGGCGCGCAACCGCGTTGAATGGGGTATTTCAGCAGGCCGTTCTGTACGGCGATTCTCTCGACAACGACGGCGACGGTCGAGTCGATGAAGAGGCTCTCGACGGAATCGACAACGACGGGGACGGACGTGTGGACGAGGACCTCGCTCCGTTTCCGCAGTCGCCCGATGCGTTGCTCGGCTTGGCCGACGGAACGCTGACGCAACTCGCCCAGAACCAGGGCACGTACTTTTCGTCGGCAAGCGCCTTCTCGACCTACCTGTCTCAAAACGGCGGAGAGATCCCCGGCGGCAAGATCATCGTCATGGATTTCCCCGCGACGTCCGCAAGCGGCCCCGTTTGGAATCCAGGCGAGTTCGGCGACGCGATGAACGCGGATCCGTCGATCGTGGTCTTCCACAGCGCGTACTCGAATTCCGTCGTCAAGAACTTGCACGGTCGATTCAAGGGCCTGCTCGTGACGGACTACGTCGACCACGTGAACGGAACCGCCGAGATCGTGGGTTCCATCGTCACGTTCGGCACGAGCCAGGTAGGAAATGTCTTCGGCAATGGAAACGCCACCATCAAGTACTCGAGCGCCGTGCTCGGGCTGCTGCCGGTCATCCCGTCGTACGCGCAATGTGGCTGGCGCGAGGTCGCGAACAACTGATGAGGCATCCGATGCTGTCTTCCACTGCTCGCGGTCTCGTCGCACTCGGCGTGGTCGCATCGGCAGCGTTTGCCGATTCGCCGACACGCGCCGTGGCGCCGGTCGGCGCTGCGGCACGGTCTCTTTCGACGACCACTCGCGATCCCGCAACCGGTCGCGCCGTCGACCCCGAGCTGAAAAGCACAGTCGACCGCCTGCGGCAGCAGCTGCGTGACGGCAATCGCGAACGAAAGGAAGACGCGGCTGGAGACCTCGCGAAGCTGGGAGTCGCGGCCGTGCCGCTGCTTCTGGAGGCGTACGACGCGAGCGTGGCGCCCGAATCGACCTGGTTGACGTGGGTGCTTCGCGACATTGGCGACGAGCGCGCGATCGATGCGTTCGTTCGAAAACTCCCAGCTTCGAACTCGGATTTGCAATCGACGATTCTCGAGTCTCTGGGGAACTTCGACGATCCGCGCGTGCCTCAGGCCGCCGCTCGAGTCGCGACTTCGGGGCACGGCGATGCGCGGCGCGCGGCGTACCGACTCCTCGCCGAGCGCCCGGACTCGACGTCGACACCGATCTTTCTTCGAGGGCTGCGCGACGCGGACAGTTGGGTGCGCGAAGCGTCCGAGGATGGGCTGCGCGCCGCGATCGCCCGTCGAGAATCCGTGTTCTCCCCGGTTTCGAATCTCCTGAGCAGCGCGGACGACGACGCAGCGGAACCGATCCTACGATTGCTCGCACTGACGAAGGATCCGAAGGCGCCGGCACGGATCGAAACGGCGTTGTCGCGCGAGCGACCCGAGACGCGCCGAACGGCAATCCAGTCTCTCGTCTGGCTCGGCGACGTCCGCTCGGGCGCCGCGATTCAAAAGCTCCTCGACGATTCCGATTGCGGCGTCCGCCGCGAAGCCATCAACGCGTTGGCTCGCCTCGGCACGCGAACCGCATTCAGGGGGATCGTGGATCGCTTGCGGGATCCCATCGACGACGTTCGCATTGCGGCGCACGATGCACTTGCCGCGCTGACCCACCAGGACCTCGGCATGAAGCCGGCCGACTGGCTGACATGGTGGGCCACCGCCGAGCGCTGATCGCCAGCTTCGCTTCGTTCGCTGAACCTGATCCCCTCGAAGGTCGATCAGTCGCTGCGATCTGTCCCTGAATCGACGATGGCGCGATCGGGTACGATGCGCGTGCGCGGCCCGAACTCGTTCGCTCGTCGGCCTGAGCGGTTTCGGCGCCGCCGCCCGACGCCATGCGATTCGCTTTTCGATCCACAACTTCGTTCGCTATCGCGCTTGCGGTCGCGTTCGCCGCCGTCCTTTTCGTCACGCAGAGCCTTCGCTCCGAGACTCCCGACCACGGGGACTACTGGAGCGACACGATGATCGAGCTTGCCGCGCGCAACCTCGACACGTACGGCTTCGCGAACCTCCGCTTCGGGGTGACGATGGACGACGGGCCGGCGCTCGGGCTCGAGCCGTATTACTACGTGCCTTGGCCGTCGTTCCCGACGGTTGCATTGGCCGTTCTCTTCAAGCTCGGTTGCTCGCCGCGAGTCGCGCGCATCTTCCCGCTCCTCATCGCCTCGTCGACCCTCATCGCCGTGTTCCTGCTCGTGCGTCGCGTCGTCGGCAGCACTCCCGCCGCGTTCGCGGCTTTGCTTGCCCTCGCAGTGCAGGCGCCGTTTCGACTGCTCTCGGATTCGTTCTGCTATCAGTCGTACGACTTCGCCGCGAAAGCCTGGACGATCCTGTTCGTCACGCTCGCATGCACGTCGGACGGTCGTACGCGCCGGCGCTTCCTGGCTGCCGCCGCGGCAACGTCGTTCGGGGCGATGTTCCTTTGCGGCTTCGAGATGATTCCTGCGATCGCCATCTACGCGGTGCTCGCCCCGCTCGTCATCGCGCCGGGAAATCGGCGAGATCGAGCCAGACTTGCGGCATGGGCGGGCGCAGCCGTCACGGCCGGACTCGTTGTCGCGCTCGCGGGCCGCGTGGCACACAACGCCGTCCTGCTCGGCAGCCTCGGCGCTGCGATCGGCGATCTCGCGACGGCTGCGGCCGTGCGCGTCTCCACCGATTTCCCGCGCCTCCTCGGCTGGGGATTCCGGTGGGAGATGTTCGTGCGGATGCGCGACTACCACTGGCTCTCGCTGATCGTGTTCGCGGCGAGCAGCATCCTCGTGATCGCGCTCGCGCGACGGCGCGTCCTGCTGCGACGACGGATCGTGTGGCTCGGAGTGATCGCGCTCGGCGAAAGCGCGTGGTACCTGGTCTTTCGCCACCACACCTAATTCCACCCTCACACGGCCGACCACGTGGCGCTCACGCTCGCTATCGGCGCGGCGCTCGGCTTCGACGCCCTTCGAGAAGAAACGCGTGCGCGCCCACTCGGACGCGTCGCGCTCGGGACGGCGAGCTTTGCGTTCCTCGCATTGTCGTTCGCAAACGCCGGCGTTCGCGGGCGGGGGAACCTGCAAGTGCGAACGGATCTCGCCGAGTTCGAGCGTCAAGTGGAGGTCATGGCGACGATGCTTCCCGGGGACGCCGTGGTGTCGTGCTTCATCGACGGGCGCGAGCCGTGCCTCGACTTTTGGCTCCGTCGCAAGATGCTCTTGTGGCGCGGCGTCGACGGCGAGATCGACGTGAGCCACCACCCGCTCTTCGTTCTCGCCCTCCCGGGCACGCGCGAGCCGCGGTGGAAGGAATTCGCGAGAAAGTACCGCCTCATCCATCGCATGCCGTTCGGCTGGGACCTCTTCGACACGCGCCTCGCGCCGGGCCCGCTCAACGAGGAAGCCCTGAGCCGTTCGTAGTCGGGCCCGTGCGACGCCGTCGACGTCATCCGGACGATGGCCTCGGCCGCCAGTCAGCGATCGCTCCTCCCTTGCATTCCCGAGTCCGGATACGAGAATCGGGCCGTCGTTCGTGGGCGTCGATCACACGCTTCAATCATTGAATTTGGCCCTCGAGAAGTCCTCAGCTTCGAGAGAGGCCAGGAGGTATGGATTCATGCGTACGATTGGTTGGCTCCTGACCGTGGGATTGCTTCTCGGCAACGCCGGCGTCGTTCGCGCGCAGAACGCGAACGTCGTCAGCGGCACGGAGTGGTCGTTCAACGCGACCATCATCGAGGCGTGTTCTTGTCCCATGTTCTGCCAGTGCTACTTCAACTCGGAGCCCGCCGCTGCCGGAGGCCACGCCGGTCATGCTGGCATGGCGGGACACTTCTGCAAGTTCAACAACGCGTTCAAGGTGAACAAGGGCAGCTTCGGAAGCGTGAAGCTCGATGGCGCGAAGTTCTGGGTGGGCGGGGATCTCGGCGGCGACTTCTCGAAGGGCATGATGGATTGGGCCGTGCTGACGTTCGATCCATCGGTCACCAAAGAACAGCGCGACGGCATCCAGGAAATCTTGACGCACGTCTATCCGGTGAAGTGGAACTCGTTCACCGTGGCCAAGGACGCGCCGATCGACTGGACTCCCGGAAAGGACCACGCGGAGGCAAAGCTCGACGGCGGAAAGGCCGCCGAGGTCGTGTTGAAGCGGCCGGCCGGATCGGGCAACACCGACGAGCCCATCGTCATCAAGAACCTCAAGTACTGGGGCGTGCCGCGAAACGAGGGCTTCGTGCTCATGGGTCCGAACGAAGTCGAGGCATACCGCTCGACCGACAAGGCGTTCGAGTTCAAGGGAACCAACGGGTTCATGATCACCATCGACATGACGTCGAAGGACGTGAAAGCGTAGCGGTCTCTTCGCGCCGATTTCAAACGGGCTCGGCCGTCGTCGGACGGCCGGGCCCGTCGCGCCTTCGGCGTCGACGGCAACTCGCGACATGTGAGGGACGCGCGCCGACACGCGGCCGGTTCTGGTAATCTGCGGCGATGCCTCGAATCGTGAAGCTCCTCGGCAAGATCAGCGCGGCGCGCGAGCGACATCGCGAGCGACATCGACCGACCGGATTCGGCTTCGCGCTCGCCGACCGAATCGACTACCTGAACACTTCCGCGTGGGACGCTGTCGTGGCGACTTCGAGCTTCTTCCTCGGTCGAGCGTATCTGCGCGCGCTCGAAGACAACGCGCCGGCGAACCTCGTCCCGCGATACGCAATCGTCTTTCGCGATCGCACGCCCGTCGCCGCCGTCGTCGTGCAGCTCGTCCGCGTCGCCGCATCTCAGTTCCTCGATCGAAGGAAACAGACACCACATCGCGTGCCCGCAGCAAACGTCATCGTGAGGAGCTTCCTATGGGCCGTACCGCACGACGAAGCACCGGACCGAAGTCCGTTCAAACCGTGAAACGCGCGGTCGTCGTCGAGCATGCGCTGTTCCCGAGCGCGATCGGCGAGATCGGCGTTGCGTGGAGCGCCGGCGGCCTCGCGGCGCTGCAGCTCCCGGACATCGACGCGCGAGCGACCGAACGGCGGCTCGTCGCGCAAGCGAAGTCTCGGCGCTCCGAATCGCCGCCGGCTGGGGTGCGGCGCACGATGGAGCGTGTCGCAGCGCTGCTGAATGGTGCGTCCGACGATCTCGCGGACGTGCCGCTGGATCTCTCGGGCGTGCCTCCGTTCCACGCGCGCGTGTTCACCGCGCTTCGCGCCGTCGGGCCCGGGCACACCGTCTCGTACGGCGAGCTCGCGCGGCGCGTCGGATCTCCGGGAGCCGCGCGGGCGGTCGGCCAAGCGATGCGTCGCAATCCCCTGCCGATCGTCGTTCCGTGTCACCGCGTGCTCGCGGCCGGAGGCGCGCAGGGCGGTTTCTCCGCGCCGGGCGGCCTCGCGACGAAGGAGCGCTTGCTCCACGCCGAAGGAGTCGCACTTCGCGAATCGGCAACCGCTCGCTGAAAATGACAGGACTCGAGAAGCACGCTCCGGGCGACCTCCAACGAGAGGTGCGGTACTTGCAGACGAGACGCCTCGCCGCGGCCGAACGACTCCTCCGCACCACCGATCGCGACGTCACGACGAATTGCCTCGAGGTCGGATTCGAAAGCCTCGGCAGCTTCAGCACGCTGTTTGTCGTCGACTCGGCGCGTCCCCGCGCGAGTTCCGACTGCGAAAACTCTAGCGCTTTCGCCGCTCGCTGCGCCGGCGCTCGGCCGCTTCGCGAAGGATGTACTCGATCTGTCCGTTGACGCTTCGCAGCTCCTGCTCGGCCCAAGCCTGGAGCTCGCGAAACAAATCCTCGGGCAGTCTCAGCACGAATGGTTTTCGTTCGGCCACGTGAGCCTCACTCGATTGCCGCTCACGTGTAGAGCGTTCCCGTGTTCAGGACCGGTTGCGCCGCCTGCTCGCTGCACAGGACCACCAGCAGGTTGCTGACCATCGCCGCCTTCCGCTCCTCGTCGAGCTGTACGATCTTCTTCGCGCTGAGGCGATCGAGCGCCATCTCCACCATGCCGACCGCACCTTCGACGATGCGCTGGCGAGCCGAGATGATCGCGGCCGCCTGCTGGCGACGCAGCATCACGCTGGCGATCTCGGGTGCATAGGCCAAGTGCGAGAGCCGCGCCTCGACGACCTCGACGCCCGCGCGATCGAGCCGCTCCTGAAGCTCGCGTTGCAACTCGCGCACGACCGCGTCCGTGCTGCCGCGCAGCGACGGCTCGTCGTCGGTGCCGCCGTCGTACGGGTGCGTGTTCGCGAGGTGACGCACGGCCGTCTCGCTTTGGACGCGGACGTACTCGTCGTAGCTCTCCACGTCGAACATCGCCTGAGCCGTGTTGCGCACGCGCCAGACGACGACCGCCGCGATCTCGATCGGGTTGCCGACTTTGTCGTTCACCTTCAGCTTCTCGCCGTTCAAGTTGTGCGCGCGCAGCGAGATCTTGCGCTTCAAGAGCAACGGATTCGCGAAGCGGAAGCCCGTGTCGGCAACGGTTCCCTTGTAAGCACCGAAGAGAAGCAGCACGCGCGCCGTGTTCGGCGGAACGGTGAAGAAGCCCGGCGACAGGATGAAGCCGAGCACTACCGCGCCCACTCCGGCGAGGATCTTCCACGCTTCGGGGTCGACGTGTCGAACGACGAGCGCGTCCCGGACCTCTGCGATCACCCAGATGGGTGCGCCCAAGAACAGCACGAAGACCACCAGCAACATCGGCCATCCGCTCATTGCGGAGACGCGAATCTCTTGAGTCCCCGTTTGATTCGTCGCCACGGCGTCCTCCTTCGAGCGCAGCGCTCGTGCATGTGGCATTAGGATGATATTGCTTTGATATCCAAATGCAAGCACGGATACGCACGTGGAGTCGAAGGGTTTCGGAGATTCCGAACGGGTGCGTCCAAGTGAAACGAGCGGCTACGCCGCTTCGCCGGTGCGCGAGATTCAGCCGGGCTGCAGCTCGGGGACGCGCTCGCCGGGTTGGAACAACTCGAATGGAGGGACGCCCAGGCGCCTCGAGAGATCGAAGGCGAGCGCCGCATACTCGCGCTTCACGAAGCCCTCGACGCGACGCGAGACGTCACCGTTCGGCTCGACGACGTAGACGACAGGCACGTGGGTCAGCCCATAGCTTCGCGACACGCGGTACGGCTTGAGATCGAGGGCGAGAGGGAACGTCACGCCGAAGTCGACGGAGAAGCGATGCGCCTCGACCTTTTCCTCCTGTGCGATTCCCCAGAATCGAATCGGCTTTCCTTCGACGGCGCGAAAGAGGCGATCGAGGAACGGCATCGCGAGCTGGCACGTCGGGCACGTCGCTTTGAAGAACGCGAGCACGGCGGGCGTCGTCTCGCGGCCAGGGCGAAGCGAACGAAGCTGACCCCAGGCGTCGACGAGTGCGAAGTCGAGCGCCTTGTCGCTGACGTCGATTTTGCGCGGCGTTCCCGGATCAGGCATGTCGCCACCTCGTCATCGAGGCGAGACTTCGAATCCCGCATCCCATCATCGCATCACGTCTCCCATTGTCTGCGCGCGCTTCAGGACGTCGCGCATCACTTCGCCTCCGGGTAGAACCGCTCGCCGAGCTTGCGCTCGTCGGGAACGCCGAGCGCCATCGCGCGCTTGAAGTGCTCGAGCCCTTCCGCGTGATCCCCGCCGGCCTGGATGAACGACAAGCCGTAGTGCGCTTCGCCGTAGTCGGGGTCGACCTCGATCGCCTTCTTGTAGTTCGCCACCGACTCTTCGGCTTGGCCCGAGTCGAAGAGCACGTATGCGAGCCCGCGATACGCGGCGGCGCACGCGGGATCGCCGGCGATCACCTTCTGGAACTCGGCGATCGCGGCCGAATGATCGCGGAACTGTGTCTTCGTCGAGAACGTGTAGCGAAACCCTTTGTCGAGGCTTTTCTGCAGCGCCGGGTCGTGAAGCTTCGCGTTCGCGCGCTCCAGCTCCTTCACGCTGCCGATGCCGGTGAGCTTCAGCGGGATCGCCTCGCCGTCCGTCGGCACGTCGGCTGCCGGCGTCGCTGCGGGGCCGCCGGGCGCCGGATGGCCCGCGGGCATCTCTGCGTCCGCACGCGGGCGCGCGGCCATCGAGGCAACTTGGTCCTTGAGCTGCATGGAATCCGGCACGCCGAGAGCCAGGGCCTTGTCGAGGTACTGCTTCGTCTTGTCCGGATCTTGTTGAGTCATGACGAACAACGACGCGAGCGCGTAGTAAGCATCCCCGTACCTCGGGTCGATTTCCGTTGCCCGTGTATAGTTGGCGAACGCGCCATTCAGGTCCTGGAGCAGGAAGCACGCGTAGCCTCCGATACGGAATGCCGGCGCGTAGTTCGGCACCATGGCTTCGAGCTTGTCCAGCTCTTCGAGCGCCCGCCGCGGATCCCGCGATTTCTGATCGCGCGTGAAGATGAGCCGGTACGCGCGCTCCATCGTCTTCCTGTGCTCGTCTCCGTCGAGCTTCGCGAGCATCGAGCCGAGCGCCTCTTCGCTGTACGGTCCCGTCTTCGGAAGCGGCAGGTCCATTGCCTGCGCCTGTTCCGTTTCGTGCTCTTCGAGCGACTGGACACGCTGGTCGCACGCCGGCAACGCCGCGAGCAAGAGCCCAAACGCCACGGTACCGATTCGCCTCATGCTCCGATCTCCTCGCGAACGGCGCGCGTTGCTTGAATCATCGCCTCGAGCTTGCCGCGTGCTTCGGCCTCCGTTCGCGTCTTCAGGCCGCAGTCCGGGTTCACCCAGATCTTGTCCGACGGAAACACTTCGAGCGCGCGGCGCAGTCGTTCGCCGACTTTGTCCGCGCTCTCGACCCGATGGCTGTGCACGTCGAGCACGCCGAACCCGATTTCCTTCGTGAATGGCGCGCGCTTGAACGGCTCGAGCATGTCGTAGTCCGAGTTCGAAAGCTCGAGCGCGAACTGATCGACCGCGAGCTCGAGCATCTTCGGATAGATCGCCGCGAGGTCGCCATAGCAAATGTGCACGATCTTGCGCGCGCGAATTCCCTTGGTCACGACCCGCATCGCGGCGATCGCGAGCGGCAGCTCGTCCGTGCGCACGGAAATCGCCGGCTCGTCGATCTGGATGACCCGGGCGCCTGCGGCCTCGAGATCCACCAACTCGTCGTGGATCACGGCAGCAAGGGCCATCGTCGCGGCCTCGCGCGATTCGAAATGCTCGTCGAACGACCAATCCATCATCGTGTACGGCCCGGTCAGGATCGCCTTCATCGGCTTGCGAGTGAGCGACTGCGCGAACCGCCACCAGTCGACGGTCATCGGCCGCGGGCGCCGCACCGGCCCGCGCAGGATCGGCTTCCGGTAGTAGCGATTGCCGTAGCTGCGGACGAGCCCCGAGATGCCGAACCCCTCGAGATGCTGCGCGAAGAACGTCGTCATGTCGCCGCGATACATCTCGCCGTCGACGAGGACGTCGAGGCCGATCTCGTCCTGCAGTCGGATGCATTCGCGGGTCGCTTGCTCCTCGAAGCGACGCAGCTCGTCCGCACGAACCTCTCCGCGGTCGAACTTTCGTCGCGCATCCCGCAGGTAGTCCGGCTTCGGGAACGATCCGATCGTGCTCGTCGGGAGCATCATGCGAAACGCTCCTGCGCGCGACGCGCGATTTCCGCGGCGCACTCGAGCTTTCGAAACGCGGTTTCGCGCGGAAGGAACTCGAGCCCGGCGCTGGGCGCGATCCAGACGTCGCGACCGCGCAGCACCGTTCGCATCTCGACAAGGCGCTCGACGACGTCGCTCGGATCCTCGAGTCGCGTGTTCCTCGCGTCGAGAAGGCCGAGCTGCAGCCCCTTCGAGAACGAGTGCTTTCGAAGCTCGGACCACGTGCCGTCGCGGCGCAAGCACTCGATTCCGAGCACGTCGACGGGGAGATCCACGACGTCCGCGAAGAGGCCGGCCAGCTCACCGAGGTACGTGCCGAGGCACGTGCACGTCGTCTTCGGGAGTCCGTCGACGAGCACGGCCAACGCCTCCGCGAGGATCGGAAAGTCCTTCTTGTTCCGCGTGATCGCGGGCTCGTCGATCTGGATGAACGTCGCGCCCGCACTCGCGAGCGCTTGCACTTCCGAGCGAAGGGCGCGCGCGATCGCCATCGCGAAGTCGCCGAGCTTGCCGTAGTGCCGATCGATCGAGAGCTTCGCGAGCGTGTACGGTCCGGTCACCACCGCCTTCAGGGTTCGCGTCGCCCGCGAGCGTGCGAACTCGAAATCGCGGACGAGGATCGGCCGCCGCCACTCGATCGGCCCCGTCGCCACGGGCTGGCGGTAGTAGGTGTTCGTGTCGAACCATCGCAAGAGCCCGGCTATCTCGAAGCCGGCGAGTCCGCGCGCGATCGGCGCGAGCGAATCGTCCCAGCGCACTTGGCCGTCGGTGACGAGGTCGATCCCCGCGCGCTCCTGCTCGGCGATCACTTCGGCGGTGATCTCGTCCGCAACGGCCCGAAGTTCTTCGTCCGAGATGGCGCCGGTATCGTGGTGCGCGATCGCTGCGCGAAGCTTTTGCTGCCCCCCTCGGTCACCGACTCGCGGGTAGCTGTTGACGGCGGCGCTTCGAAGCACGAGTTCGATTCACTTTCTCGTTACGAGGAGTGGTGACGCGGAGGCGGGATGATAGCTCGATCGCGCGAGAGCCAGCAACCGATTTGCGCCTCGCGCTCGAGCAGGGCATCCCTATAATGCCGCCCATGCCCGAGAAAAAGGAAAGCCCGCCCGTGCTCGACGGGATCATCTTGTGCGACCAAATCATCGAGGATCGTCTGTCCGGCAAGAAGTCGATCATCGGGATCTTCCAGGAGATCCTCGCCGCGAAGTTCCCGTGCGTGCACCCGTGCATGTGGATCTATGCCGCGATCAGCGACGCCGAAGGAGACTTCGAGTTCGAGCTGCGCCTGCTCGAGGGCGAGAGCCTGAACCGCATCAGCTCCTCGCGCACGTCGAAGATCCGCATCGCGAATCGGCTCCAGCGGACAGAGATCCAGATTCGCATGGACGGTCTGCCGCTGAAGAAGCCGGGGCAATACGTCTTTCAGATCCTCGCGAACGGCGAACTCATGGCCGAGAAGCCGTTCTACGCGCGCGAGGTCCAACGCCCGAATAATTAGTTCCCGCCAGCGCCCGGCTTGGACTTCGCCCAATCGAGGATCTGGTCGCGCACGTACGCGAGCGGAATCGTTCCCGACGACAGCACGCGCTCGTGGAACGCGCGAAGGTCGAACGTCGCGCCTTGGATCTTCTGCACCTCCGCGCGAAGCTCGAGGATCGCGCGCTTGCCGAGGTGATAGGTGATTGCCTGCGTCGGCCACTTCGAGTAGCGGAACATCGAGCGCTCCGCCGTTTCGATCGATGCCTTGGCGTCGGGATCCGTCGCGGCGTTCGCGCGCGCATCGGGGAAGAAGTCGACGTGCGCCGCGAAGTAGTCGGCCGCCTCGTCGAACGTCAGGCGACCCGTGTGAATGCCGGTGTCGACGTGCACGCGCACGTCGCGCAAGAGTTGTCCCTGTAATTGATAGAGGCGCTCCTCGGGCGTGTAGTAGCCGTGCGGCTTTCCCGGCTTCGCTTCCGCGACGAGCGCTTCCGAGTAGAGGGCCCAACCCTCCGTGCGCATGCTGTCTTCCCACATCGATGACGAGTCCTCGACCGCGCCGGGCGTGAGCCAGCGGACCTTGCCCTCGCTCGTGCGATGTAGCGTCGAGAACTGGTAGTCCCAATCGTGGCCGGGGAAGCCCTCGTGCGCGGCCGTGTCCGCGACGCTCGCGCGATTGTTCGCGCGAAGCTGCGCCGCGTCGTTGCCCGTGGGAGTCAGATAGAAACGCCCCACTCCCGACTTCTTGAACGGCGGCGCCGGGTAATACGCGGCACCGTCGATGCTCGACCGCAGAACGGGCGGCGTCTCGACGACGTCGAGCTTGTACTCGGTCGGAATGTCGAAGAGCGCCTGCTCGCGACCGTACGCCACGATGCGAAAGCACGTGTCGTGGTACCAGGCGAGCAGCTCCGCGTCGTCCTTCGGCGCGTCTTCACCGAGCTTCTTCAGCACGGTGCGCACGCCGGCGCGATCCTTCTCGGGCGTGCCCCACTCGATCCCCCAGTTGTGCTTCCCGTTGACCTCGATGGCGACCTTGACCATCTCGTCTTCGGTCGTGTGAATGGCGCCTTCGGCGTATCCGAAGAGCTGCGCGGCCGTCTCCGTGAGACCGAGGTTGTTGCGAAGCGCCCAGTCGTACTCGGCCTCGCTCATGGCGAAGTGATCGCCGCGCGCGGCCGCAACGAGCTTGTCGCGAGGCGGCGCAGTGCCGTCGTCGGGCACGGCCGTGCCGGGCTCGTAGTAGATCGCGCCGAGCGCCGTTCGGAATGCGATGCTCGCTTCCGCCGCCTGAGAGCCGGCGGTATCGAGCTGGTCGCGGATCGCACGCGCGTACGGTTGCCCCTCGAGAAATCGCGTTGCCATCTCCGGCAACGTCTTTCGAAAGTACTCGGCGTTCGACGTGCACGTGGCGAAGCCGTCGCGCTCGATCATCCGGAAGTCGGGGACGACGCCCTGTTGCACTCCCATCGTCAGGTTTGCGCGAGCGGTGTCGAGGTACGCGGGAAGCGCGCGCACGCGCCGCACGACTTGGCGCCATTCGGCTTCCGTGCCGTAATGCCCCCCGCCGAGATCGGTCATGCCTTGCGTGTGCCAGTCGACGCCGCGAAACGCTTCGATCGCGTACGTGTCGAGCGACCGCAGCGGATACTTGCGGTCGCGAACTTGGTGGAGCATGAAGCGGCATTGCGCCGCGATGACGCGGCGATCGACGCGCTCCGCGGGCGGCACGTCGGGGCGCGA
This sequence comes from Planctomycetota bacterium, assembly GCA_016178505.1. Taxonomy (GTDB): domain Bacteria; phylum Planctomycetota; class JACOTG01; order JACOTG01; family JACOTG01; genus JACOTG01. Next base: position 6,618 of record JACOTG010000092.1, on the reverse strand, counting down.
CGGCAACCGCTCGAGATCGGCGAGCACCGCGTCGTAGAAGCGGCACTCCTTCTCGAGAGCCGCCGGCGCGTAGTCGCGAAGGTTTCCGGCGACGTCCGCGAGGTCGGGCCGATACGCGTCGCCGCCGAGGTACGTTGCCACGACGGGATTCCGGCGCAGGAACTCGACAAAGTAGCGCTCTTCGATCTCGCGAAACGCCGGAGTCGGCGACGCCGCCGCCGATGACGACGATCGACCGTCGCTCGTCACGGGCTCTCCGGACTGACAACCCACGACGCACGCAACGACGACGGCGACGAGACCGATGGACGTGGCTCGCACGAGATCGACCCTCACTGTGAGAATGCGTGATGCTGCGCGAGACCGCCCGCGCCGCAATGGGCCGCGATTGTATCCCCTCGGCGCATGGCCGGGAACGTCAGTCGTCGCTCGACCGCCGTAGCCCCTTGATGCGGCTTCGACGATGCTTCGCCTCGAGACGCTTCTCTCGCGAGCCAGCCGTGGGTCTCGTCGCGCGCCTCTTCTTGCGCGGTGCGAGGGCCCCACGCAGGAGCGCCGCGAACCGCTCGAGACAGGCCTCGATGTTCTGCGCTCGAGAGCGCGTCTCCTGCGACACGATCAAGAGCACGCCGCCCGTCGTCATGCGAGGCCCGAGGACCTCGCGCACGCGCGCCTTCTGCGCATCGCCAAGCGCGCGCGACGCGGCCACGTCGAAGCGAAGCTCGACCTTCGTCTCGACTTTGTTGACGTTTTGACCACCAGGGCCGCCGGATCGCGCGAATGCAAGGCTCACTTCGGAGCGCGGAATCGAAAGGGTGTGCGTGATCGGAATGGCATTCGTTTCATCGGGCATCGCGGCCGGGATGATAGCAGACCGATCGCGCGCGCTTCGCCGAGGGACGTGCGGTTCTCGAACCCTTGAAAAAAACGTTTCTTCCGCTTACCTCAGGCCCCCCGGCCTTCAGAGCAGATGAGTTGAGGGGAGATCGCGGACTTCGCTCACAGTGGGACCACCCAAGGAGATTTCGATGAGAACAGGCGTTTCGTCATCGAGGCCGATCGGCCTCGCCCTCTGCACGCTCGGCCTTTCGACCGCCGCGCTTGCGCAGTCCTCCATGCCGGCCGTCTTCGGCGGACCCGGAGATCAACTCGGTTATGCGGTGTCGGGCGCCGGTGACGTCAACGGCGACGGCATTCCGGACGTCGTGATCGGCGCGCCCTACGCGGGCGTCGGCGAAAACCACGTTCGCGTCTACTCGGGAGTGGACTGCTCGCTCTTGTGGACCCTGACGGACGCGTCGGGCCCCGGAACCGGGGGTGCGATGGGCTGGTCGGTCGCGAGCATCGGAGACGTCGACGGTGATGGCGCCTCGGATCTCGTCGTCGGCGCGCCGTCCGCCTCGGTCGTTCACGCCTACGACGGAAGCGCGATCGTGGTCTCGGGTCGCACCGGACAGATCCTCTTCTCGTTTCACGGCGACCGCGACAATGATCGTTTTGGCGCCTCGGTCGCCGGCGCCGGGGACGTCGATCGCGACGGAGTGCCGGACGTGATCGTCGGTACCGAGGCACCGCTGAGCCGGCGCGGCTACGTGCGCATCCTTTCCGGCGTCGACGGCTCCACGCTGTTCACGCTGTGGGAGCCGAACTCGCCCGATGAGAACGGACAGTACGGCCACTTCGGGGCCACGGTCAGCGGCGCCGGCGACGTGGACCGCGATGGCTTCGCCGACGTGATCGTCGGCGCATCGCTCGGTGACGGAAGCGCCACCGATTCGGGCATCGTGACGATCTTCTCGGGCCGGGATGGCCACGTCATCCACTCGCTCTTCGGCAGCGCGCGGCAGGACTATCTCGGCACGTCCGTGAGCGGCGCCGGCGACGTCGACGGCGACGGCTACGCCGACGTCGTGGTCGGAGCGCCCGGCTACACCGACCCGACCCGACCGACCTCCGACGACGTCGGTCTCGCTCGCGTCTACTCGGGACGCACGGGCACGGTCCTCTACGACTTCACCGGCGACGTGCGCGATCGCTTCTTCGGCATGGCGGTCAGCGGCGCGGGCGACGTGAACGGCGACGGGTTCGCGGACGTCGTCGCCGGATCGTTCGGCTACCCGCTCACCGTGAGCATCGTCGATTACGTGCGCGTGTTCTCGGGCCGTGACGGCGCCACGCTGTTCACGATGCGAGGCGATGCGTTGCACGACGGCTTCGGGTGGGCGGTCGCCGCTGCCGGCGACGTGAACGGAGACGGATTCGCGGACGTCGTGGTCGGCGCCTACAAGGACGACACGGCCGGCACGCGCGCGGGTTCCGCGACGGTCTACCTCGGGCACTCCGATTCGGGCCTCGTCATCACCGCGCCTTCGCCGGGAGTCGCCGGCCAGTTCAATTCGCTCGACGCGATCGGCGCTGCGCCCGGCGCGACGATTCGATTCGTGTACGGCCGCCGACTCGGCAAGACCGCGCTGCCTGCGGCGCCCGGTCTCATGCTGTCGATCGCCTCGCCCACGCTCGGCCCGACCGCGATCGCGGAGGCCGATGGCCGCGTCACGGCTCATGCTTGGGTCCCCGCCGGTCAATCCGGTCGCCGTTTCCTCCTGCAGGCGGTCGACCTCGGGCACCATCGCGTCAGCAACCTGCTCACGGTAACGCTGCGCTGAAGCCCTCCCCACCGATCCACTGCGGCCGCGCTCGTCATCGGGCGCGGCCGCTTCATTTCTGAAAGCGACGCCCCACTTCTTCGGCATCGCTCGGCTGCACGGTGAACCCGACGCCGCTCGGCCGCATCGGCGGTCCGCTTCCGCTCGCGTGCGTGCGCGGTCACGTCGTTCCCGCGGCAACATGCCGAGGTACGCACGAGCTGGCGTCCCCGGCGCGCGCCCCGTGGACGCTCACGACTCCGCACGGCCTACCGAGCGGAACGGTTCTCGTCCTCCAAGGCGTGCTCGAGGACGCGGGCGCCGCAAACGTGCTCGGCTACAGCGTCACCAATGCCGTGATCCTCGCCGTGCCGTGATCCCACGAACGACACTCGTTTGTCACACTCGCCGTTGCGGAAGGATGGAATCACTTCGGAAGGGTCGGACGGAGAGCGTTTCGCGATCGACGATGGAGACGATTCACCGTGTGCCGACGCACATCACAGCGGAGAACTTCCGTCGAGCATTGAGCCTGTCCGCTCGGCAGAGCAGGACGAGCTCCTAGGCCATCGCTCGGCGGAATTCGCGGTCGGATAGCGCCCAAGTTCACGAGAGACGAAACAGATCCGCGGAATGGACGACGAACCTCACGCGGAACGCCGACTGAACGGGCGAACGGACATCAAGTCTGAGTTGCGCACCGCTCTGACATCGTTGACGTTCAAAGTGACCAGTGCCTCGGTCGTTCCCGCAGCCGTCACAAACTCCACTTCGAGCCCGTCAGGCTCGTAGACCTGAACAACCGCTCCGAGATCTCCCTTTCGAAGCCCGAGGTCCGGAAGGTCCCTTTCCAGCACTACCGTATCGGGGACTTTGAATCTCATTTCTCAGCTCCCGGATGCGCGGTCACGAGGCGCGGGTAGTCTTCAGATTACAGTACGATCCAAACAGATACCACGATGGCTGTGCGGCCTGAAGGCCCAGTGAGGCTACCACGCACCAGATATTTCTGACCATACTGGTTGGCCTCGCCCACGATCACGTTGCCTGATTCAGCCAGCATCCTCAGATCCCGTGCAAGCTCTTCCCAGCCATCCTGCGTGTATCCGAGTGATCGAAAGAAGGCGGCTTTGAACCTTCCGATCGGGTGCACCGGAGAGAGAAGGTAGTCTCGAACTTTCGTGCGGTCGACGACCGCTCGTTCGACGTTGGGAAGCGTCATCAGCGTCAACTGTAAACGAACGCCACTCGGCTCGGGCCGAAGTGGACGAACGGAGAAAGATTGTTGCTGCTCATGACCTACCGCCCAACTGGTCTCGATTTCAGGCTGTCGAGCACCTCGTTAACTCGGCTTCTCTCGAATTCGGGATCTTCGACCTGCAGGAATTCGATGGCCTTGAAGTCGTCGCCTCTTCGCCGGTCTTGAGGAGGCTCGAGGCCCTCGATCAAGAGCGCCTCCATGGTCACAATTAGCATCTCCAAGTTGTAGGCATCGGCGGCGTTCGTTTCGAGCTTGCCCGAATCCGTGACCCTGTCCACGCCAAACCATGAGAACCGATCCCATCTGCCATTGAGTCGATCTGTCGTGTGTTGCCTGAGGCGAATGCCGAGGGTTTGATCGGTGGTGCGCCCGGCGTACACCACGGGCCTTCCATCGTGCAGCAAGCACACGCCTCGTTCAGAACAGAAGTCGACTGGCGTGCTCTCGAGTTGTTGCCTTCCCAGGATCCTCGGTGATCGTTGAGTCCAATCGACCCGCGATCGTGCCCAGTACATTCCAAATGCGTGGATCAGCCCCGCTTGTTCAGTCTCGTCCCGATCCGGCTTTGTGCGTTCTGTCCTTGAAGTTTCCGTTGCCTTGCGAAGGAAGTAGTACCCCCTCGCGACACGAACGAACGGTGAACCCTCGCCGTCCTTCTTCAATGACACCGAGATCGTGGCGTTGACGGTTTGTGCTGGCGTCGCGCCAAGCTTCGTCTTGAGCCTCCCCTGGGAAATGGCCTCGGCAATCTCGGTGTAGTGCATCGGTTCCGAACGCCCCTCGAGCACTTTGATGATGGCGTCGCGCCAATTCAACTCGCCCAAGATTCAATCCCTTTCGGCAAAGAGCGGCTGCTCAGGATTCGTCATGACACGACTTGCAAGCTCCGCGGAATGCTATGAGGCGCGTCGACTTGATTCAAGAACCGGATGGGCCGGGCGGCCCCAGCACGCACGGCGGTCTCGGTTCGCCTAGAGCTCGGTCTCGATCGCGCGGCCATTGCCGCGACCCAGAACCGACGCGTCGATTCCCATGAAGTCGCAAACACGATCATCCTCGTCTGAATCGGACCCGCAACTTCGCGATTCGGCGTTGACCAGCTCGCGTGGGTCGGCGCCGCGGTACACAGCGGTCATGTCGTCGAAGGGAACGTACGCCCGAATGATTGATAGCCTTCGTGAGAAAAGACGAAAGGCGAGTACTCGCCTTCACAGCTTCGGTCAGGGCTCCGAAGGTTCACGCCTTCGCGGCGAGGAGCGCGGCTGCGGCTTTCGCCGGTTCGTAGGCGAGGTGGATCGCGCGGCCGTGTGCGGCGAGCGCGGCTTCGCTGAACATCTCGGAGAGCGTCGGGTGGACGTGCGTCGTGAGGTGGAGGTCTTCGAGCGAGGCCTGCGCTTCCATGGCGAACGACGCCTCGCCGATGAGGTCGGCCGCGTGCGCGCCGACGACGTGGACGCCGAGGAGTTCGTCGGTGTCGGCGTCGCCGATGACCTTCACGAAGCCCTCGGTCTCGCCGAGGCAGCGCGCCTTGCCGCTCGCGCGATACGGGAAGTTGCCGATGCGGAGCTTGCGGCCGGCATCGCGCGCTTCCTTTTCGGTGAGGCCGACGCAGCCGACCTCGGGCTCGATGAAGACCGCGAACGGCATGATGCGCCCGTCGTGCTCGACCGGCAGCCCCGCGATCGCTTCGGCGGCGACGATCCCTTCCTTGCTCGCCTTGTGCGCGAGGAGCTTGCCGCCCGCCGCGTCGCCGATCGCGTAGACGTGCGGCACGTTCGTCTGCAGCTTCGAGTTCACCTCGAGGCTGCCGTCGCGACGGCGCGCGAGGCCGATCACGTCGGGCTCGAGCCCGTCGGTCGTCGGCTTGCGGCCCACCGCGACGAGGACCTTCTCGACGCTGAGTTCGAACGCCTCGCCGCCGTACGTCGGCGTCACGGTGAGCTTCGCGCCCGATTCCTCGCGCACGACGTTCGTGACCTTATGCGACGTGCGAATCGTCATGCCCTGCTTGCGCAGGAGCTTGTCGACGAGCATGACGACGTCCGCGTCTTGTCCCGGGAGGATCGTATCGAGCATCTCGATCACGGTGACCTCGGTGCCGAGCCGGCGATAGACGCTGCCGATCTCGAGGCCGATGAAGCCGCCGCCGATCACCGCCATCGTGCCGGGCACCGCTTCGAGCGACAGCGCTTCCGTGCTCGAGATGAGGATCTTCTTGTCGATCTCCATGCCGGGCGGCACCGTGACGACCGAGCCGGTCGCGATGACGATCGCGTCCGCGCGAAGGAGCGACGTCGAGCCGTCGGCCGTGGCCAGCTCCAACGTGTTCGCGTCCTTGAACCGCGCCGATGCCTTCTTGAACTCGACCTGCGACGAGCGCAGGAGCGACGCGATGCCTTTGACCTGCGTTTCGACGATGCGGCGCTTCCGTCCCATCATGCGCGTCAAGTCGTAGCGCAAGTTCGACGCGAGGATGCCGTGGTCCTCGCCCATCTCGTCGAGCTTGTGGAAGAGCGCGGTCGAATCGAGAAGCGCCTTCGACGGGATGCAGCCATAGTTGAGACACGTGCCGCCGAGCTGATCGCGATCGACGACCACGACCTTCTTGCCGAGCTGCGCCGCGCGCAACGCCGCGACGTAGCCGCCCGGCCCCGCGCCGATCACCGCCACGTCCGTCGACTGCGTTCCGTTCCCCTCTCGGGTCATGGCTTC
>JACOTG010000285.1 GCA_016178505.1 Planctomycetota bacterium | reverse complement strand
GGCTCGCCGAGTACGAGCGCCTGTTCGGGAAGCCGCCGCGATGCAAGCACCGTGACTGGCTCTGGCGACGGTGCGCGCACGAGGTCCAAGTTCAGCGGCTCGGCGGTCTCACTGAAGTCGCGCGACGCCGTCTCGACGAGTTGATCAGCGAGATCCAGCTGCCGCTCGCGCCCGCGGCGAGAACGGTGCGCACGACGCTGAAGACGCCCAAGCCTGAGCGCGGCGGCCTCGCGATCGGAACCGAGCTCCGAAAGAAGTGGCGAGACACCGAGATTGTCGCGCGCGTCACCTCCGATGGAATCGACTGCGGCGGCGTTCTCTACAAAACACTGACCGCGTGCGTGCGCAACGTGACTGGAAGCGACTGGAATCCGAAGATCTTTTTCGGCGTCACGCCTCGGAGGAAACGATCGTGAGCCCCACCGCGACGAAGGCGAGGGCGGCGCTCAATGGCTCGGCCCCGAAGACAACGATCCGCGTTGCCGCGTACACGAGAAAGAGCACGGACGCCGGCCTCGAGCAGTCCTTCAACTCCCTCGACGCCCAGCGCGCATCCATCGAAGCCTTCGTCGAAAGTCAGCGCGCCGAAGGATGGGTCCTGCTCCCTGAACTGTACGACGACGGTGGCTACACGGGCGCGAACACCGACAGGCCGGCATTCCAACGTCTGATGTCGGACATTGAGGCCGCCAAGATCGACGCGATCGCGATCTACCGCTTGGACCGCGTCAGCCGAAGCGTCGCCGACTTCGTTCGGCTGATTGAGTACCTAGAATCGAAGGACGTGAAGCTCATCTCGGTCACCGAGCAATTCTCGACGAGCACGAGCATGGGGAAATTCGTGGTCCACCTTCTGATTTCCATTGCTCAGCTGGAACGTGAGACGACGGCTCAGAGAACGGCCGACAAAATGCAAGCGAGCAGACGAAAAGGAATGTTCACCGGCGGGACGCCACCGCTCGGACTCGACATCCGCGACAAGAAGCTCGTCGTGAACGCGAAAGAGGTCGAGGACGTGCGAACGATCTTCCGGACGTACCGCACGCTCGGCGGACTCGTCGCCACGGTCGAGGCCCTCGCTCGTCGCGGCATCAAGACGAAGTCGTGGATCAATCGGAACGGAATGCGCGTACCGGCAAAGCCCTTCGACAAGAGCACGCTTCGATCATTCTTGAGTAATCCGCTGCTCGCCGGGTTGATCCGCTCGAACGGCGAGTTCGTCCCGGCGCAACACGAGGCGATCATCCCGCGCGAGGAGTGGGACGAGGTGCAGACGATTCTTCACAACCACGGAAAACGCGGCAGCCGCCGGCGAACTTCATCCGACGCATTGCTCGCTGGATTGACGGTCTGCGCGCGATGCGGGTCCGCGATGACGCCTCACTACGCGAGCCGGAATCAGCGTCGCTGGCTCTCCTACGTCTGCACGCGCGTGCAAAAGGAAGGGGCGGCCGCGTGCCGGGGCTCGCGGATCGCCGCGCGCGAACTCGAGCAACATGTAATCGAGCGCGTCGCATTCGTCGGTCACGATCCGAACGTCATCGCCGCGACGATCGCTGCGGCTAAGAAGTCGGCGACTACTCGACGACCTCAGTTGATGACAGACATCGGGACGGCCGAGACCGAACGCAAGCGACTCGATGCCGAGCGCACGAACTATCTCGATGCGATCGGAGCGGATGGAAGTAGCCCTCAACTCATGCAGCGCCTCGGCGAGACGGAAGCCGCGCTCCACCAGGTAAACGAGCGCCTAGGTCCCCTTCGCGCGGAACTCGCCGGGCTCGAAAGCGGGATCATCGAGCCGGAGGACGTGAAGCGAGCACTCGGGGACTGGGACGTCTTGTGGTCGGTCCTCTTCCCAGCCGAACGGCAGCGCATCCTACAGCTCTTGATCGAAGAGATCCGCGTCGATCGGCAGGCGGGCGACGTTGAGATCCGCTTCCGACCGAATGGGCTGCGCGCCTTCGCCCAGGAACGGGCCACGAGTGAACGAAGTGATCCTTCATGAGCGACGCGATGATCGTGAAATTCAAACTGCCGAAGCCATCACCGCCACGCCGGCCGGCTCGCCCGGTCACGCGATCGTCGGAACCGGTGGCAATCGACCCAACCGCGACGAATTCCGCCGCTCCTGCCCCTGAATCACCAGCGAAGCGCACGCGCAATAGACGGAACCACGTCGTCTCGATGCTCGCGCTCGGATACCGAATCGAGCAGATGATCGAGTCCGGCGAGGCACTGGACTACGCCGAAGTCGCCCGAAGGATCGGCGTCTCGCGGGCCAGGGTCGCGCAGGTCACCGGGCTCATGCTTCTTGCGCCGGCGATTCAGGAGGCGATTCTCGTCGGTGAGCTTCGACTCAGCGAGCGGCGACTTCGCTCGGTCCTCCATCATGCGAGCTGGGAAGCACAGCGGCACGCAACTCGCGCTTGACCGGCCGCGCCCACGTGATACAGCGGGTCGCAGTTTCCCTGATCAGACGGAGGACACATGGATTCTCGAAACGCGATCATGGGCTTGGGCGTGTGGGGGTGGGCGGCATTCGGCTGGGAGGCTCGTGAGAGACTGATGCCCGTCGAGCCGCTCTTGACTGGTCCCGCAGTCGTCGAACCGCCGTACCCATTCCGGAAACCCGACGAAGGTCATCACGAGACGCACCCTGCCTTTCTCAAATCGCTCACGCGGGACTATTCGTTCACGACAACCGCGACGATCAACACGTTTCCGACCGTTCGGCTTCAGACATCCCCGCCGTTCGCACTGATGGTCGATCTGGCCATCACGCGCGCGCTTCCGACGAGTTGGAGTCCGCGGACCTTCGGACTCGTTCCATCCGTCGCGTTTGGCGTGCCGATCTCCACCGCCTCGACGTTGTCCTCGACGCAGTGGATGTCGCGGCTGCACCTCTGAGCGATGCACAAACTCTCCAAACACGTCGGAGACGAGGAGACGGCGGTCGAATGGCCGAATCTCTTCTACCGTCAGGAGACGACAGGTCTTGACCGGCTCGTCATCGCGCCCCGCCGAAATCCAATCGGCCTCCTGACCGAACTCGCCAAGTACATCGAGCCCGAGTACTACCTTCTCTACGTTCTCGTTGCCTCCCGCGGGTCATCGCTCCAAGGTCGATACCAATCGCCGCCGCTGCAATCCGTCGACGTCCGCCTTTTTCTCGACGACTTCGCAGGCCTTCTCGAACACGACGCTCGACATCATTTCTGGATTGGATCAACCACGACGGGGGATCTTCTCGTCTACGACGATCACGGCATCATCTACGCTTATGGACCGCTTCGACAGTTCGAGGGAGTGCTCACTGCGCGAGGATTGACGTCCGGCGCGTTCAGCATCCCGTCGCCCCACACGCATCATTTTCACGACGCCTTCGACGACGACGCTGAGCGGCTACTCTCGCGCTGGGAATGGGTGCGGTCCGACCTTCAGCCGTCGGACTGACCAACAGCGCTCCGCGACACCCCGTCTTGCACGCAATCAAGTGGTTGATCGACGCCGGCGAGCTTCGAATCAGCGAGCGACAGCTTCGGAAGGTCGTCGCGCTCGTGAACTGGGACGACCAACGGAATCGCGTTGACCTCCTGTCTTCACCAGCCGCTTTCGGTTAGAAACCGCCGATGGCCGAACCCACGTCAAGACGCGTTGTCTTGCGCGAACCCTGGTCCGGTCGATGCGTCGCAATTCAGGAGTCGTTCCGGTGAAGATCTACGCGGGCAATCTGTCTTACAGCACGACTGACG
>JACOTG010000073.1 GCA_016178505.1 Planctomycetota bacterium | reverse complement strand
CGGATGCGATCACTACACGATCACGTGCAACACGCTCCGCAACAACGGCCAGGTCGTCTCGCGTCCGGGAGTCTTCTTCCGCGACTTCGGCGACGGCCCGAGCAGCGACTTCCACATCAACACGAACAACATCGTGGGGAATCTGGGTGGTGGCGTGATGGTGACTTCGGGCACGTACGCCGGCGGGAACGTCGACGCGACGAACAACTGGTGGGGTGACCCCTCCGGTCCGTTCAACGCGACGAACAATCCGGGAGGACTCGGCAACGAAGTTACCGACGACGTCGACTTCGCGCCGGTGCTGTCGCAGCCGACGCTCGTGATCACCTGTCCATCCGACGCGAGCGCGGAGTGCACGAGCCCGGCCGGCGCCGCCGTCACGTACGGTTCGCCGTTCGCGAGTTCGCTGTGCGACGCGAGCCCGTCCACCTCGTGCACGCCGGTGTCGGGGAGCACGTTCCCGATCGGCAGTACGACGGTGACCTGCTCGGCGATCGATCGGACGTGCGCCACCGCCAGCTGTACGTTCACGGTGACGGTGGTCGACACCACGGCGCCGACGCCCACGTGCCCGGCCAACGTCACGGCCGAATGCACGAGCCCGTCCGGAGCCGCGGTCTCCTTCAGCAACGCGACGGCCGTCGACACGTGTGATCCGTCACCGACCGTGAACTGCGTGCCCTCGTCGGGCAGCACGTTCGCCCTCGGCGTCACGACGGTCACGTGCACGGCGACCGATGCCGCAAGCAACTCCTCGTCGTGCAACTTCACGGTGACGGTCGTCGACACGACGCCGCCGTCTCCGGGTTGCCCGGCGAACTTCTCGGCCGTCTGCACGGGTCCGTCCGGCGCTTCGGTGTCGTTCGCGGCCACGCCGACGGACATCTGCGATCCCGCGCCGACCTACGTGTGCGCGCCGCCATCCGGCAGCGTGTTCTCGCTCGGTCCGCACACGGTGAACTGCACGGCGAGCGACGCGGCCGGAAACTCGGCTTCGTGCTCGTTCACGCTCACCGTCATCGACATCAACCCGCCGTCCATCACGTGCGCGGCGAACCAAGTCAAGGAGTGCACGAGCCCATCGGGTGCGACGGTTACCTACACGACGACCGCAGTCGATGACTGCGACACCACGCCGACCGTCTCGTGCGCGCCTGGGTCGGGCAGCACGTTCCCGCTCGGCACGACGACGGTCAACTGCTCGGCGACCGATGACTCGGGCAACGGCTCGACGTGCTCGTTCACCGTTCAGGTTCGCGACACGACCCCGCCGTCGATCACCTGCTCGGCCAATCTGACCCGAGAGTGCACGAGTCCGTCCGGCGCTGCGGTGACATTCGGCCTCAGCTCGGTCGACCTGTGCGACACGACCCTGACTAACGTGTGCACGCCGTCGTCCGGCAGCACGTTCCCGCTCGGCGTGACGACGGTTCACTGCAGTGCATCCGATGACTCGGGGAACACGTCGACGTGCTCGTTCAACATCACGGTCCGCGACACGACGCCGCCGTCGATCACGTGCCCTGGCACGATCACGACGCCGGCGACTTCGACGTCGGGCGCGACGGTCAACTACACCACGACCGCCGTGGACACCTGCGACACGACGCCGACGATCGTTTGCAATCCGCCGTCCGGCAGCACGTTCCCGATCGGCAGCACGACCGTGACTTGCAACGCCGCCGACGACGCCAGCAACACGAGCACCTGCTCGTTCCTGATTCGCGTCACGTCCGGCATCGTGTCGGTCCTGCCGAACTCGGGCAAGCAGACCGGCGGCGAGCTGGTCAACATCTTCGGAATCGGCTTCACCAACATCGGCGATACGACCGTGCTGTTCGGCGGGTCGTCGGCGACGGTGGTCTCGGTGACGTCGAGCCACATCCAGGTTCGCACGCCTGCGGGCCTCGGCGTCGTGAACGTTTCGGTGACGAACTCGCTCGGCACCGTCACGGCCACGAACGCATTCAGCTACATCGATCCTTCGATCGCGGCGCGCTTCGGCAATGTCAACGTCGGCGCCGGTGATCGAGTCGACGTGCTCTTCATCAACAACACGGCCGGCAACGCCACGCGCGACGTGTTCGTTCCGGTCAACTCCCCGATTCGCGTCGACATGGCAGCGGCACCCAGCCGTGTGAGCTCTCGTTATGCGCTCTACGTCTGGACCACGACGCCGACCCCAGCGACGCTGCGGACGGAGTTCCTCGGTCCGTACAACCTCGGTTGCATGGTTCTTCCGGGACCGCTGAACATGCCGGATACGCCGCAGCCGCGGAAGACGCTCAACAACACCGATCAGGGGGCGTTTGGAGCACCCAACTTCAACTCGTTCCCGGCACCGGTGACCATCGCCCAGCGTCCGGGCGGCCTCCACATGGTCCGCACGCTGACGCTCCAGGGCATCATCCAGGACGACGCGTCGCAGGCGCCTTCGGTCAACTACGCCATGACGAACGCGATCATCCTCCACATCACGCCGTGATGTCGCCGTAGTCAAACGCCTTCATCAAGAGGGGTGGGCCGAAAGGTCCACCCCTCTTTCATATTGCTGGAGACCGACGATCTCGACTGCGGCCGAGCGACTTCAACTCGATGATCGAAATTGTTGTGCCACGTTGGTTGCCGATTGGGTCTTCTCTCACGTTCACGTCATCGCCGGAGTCCTCGTAGGGTCCGGCTCATCGTGTCTCGCGGCGTCTTCGTGCTTTCACGAGAGAGTGAGAGGAGTGTCCCCATGAAGCAGCTCTTGGCTACTGCTGTCGGTGCCGTCGCGCTTGTCGGCGTCGGTTCGGTCCTTCACGCAGACAACGGTCCAAGCCACCAGGTGTTCCAGACGCGCCCCATCGCGCTCGGGACGACGGGTGGGAACATCAACGACATTTCCCGGGCGTTCTGCTGCGGCGGCACGTTGGGATCGCTCGTGCAGAACTCTTCGGGAACTCAGTTCATCCTGAGCAACAACCACGTGCTCGCACTAAGCAACAACGGCCAGGTTGGCCAGGACGTCATCCAGCCGGGACTCATCGATCAGAGCCCGGTCTGCGCGCAAGACGTGAACGATCGCGTGGCGGACCTCTCGGCGTTCATCACGATCGTCAAGAGTCGGAGCGCGAACAACCAAGCCGACGCCGCCGTCGCCCAGGTCGTTTCCGGTGCCGTTCGAACGGACGGCAGTATCCTCGACGTCGGCTGCCTCCATGGCTCGCGCACGGCCGCCGTCGGGATGGCCGTCGCGAAGAGCGGAAGGACTTCGGGCCTCACGACCGGGACCGTCGCGGCAGTAGATTCGACGATCCTCGTCAGTTACCCCGATTCGTGCGGCGGCGGCGGTGGAAAGGCGGCCCGCTTCATCAACCAGATCCGTGTCGACACAGGCTCGTTCATTCAGAGCGGCGATTCCGGATCGTTGGTGGTCGAGAACATCGCCGATGGCGTCACCGACGCGGTTGGACTCGCCTTCGCCGGAAGCAGCTCGACGTCGTTCGCGAACCCGATCGCCCCGGTGCTCAGTTCGATGCCGGGAGGCCCTTACACGATGGTCACGGGAACGTGCACGTCGGCGTTCACGTCAACGCCAGCGTCGTCGGGAGACGAGTGGGACCCGGCGCTCGTCGATGCGATGGTGTCGCGAGCCAACCTCGAGGGTTATCTGCGATCCATGCACCGCGAGATCCCGACGGTCATCGGACTCGGCGTCGGCGCGTCGTCGAGCGCGTCGAATCCGTACGCACTCGAGATCTACGTCGACCAGAACGATCCGCGGTTTTCGGACGACATCACTCGGCTGCCCATGGAATTCGACCGAATGGAAGTGATCGTCATCCCCATGGAACGGCCAGTTGCGTTCTGAGGGCCCGCGCAGCGAGTGAGTTTCGGCGGACCCCACTCGGCGTGGGGTCCGCATTTTCCCACGATCGCAAGGAAGGGTCCCACGAACCATTCGCTCTGTCTCGCTCACGGATCTCCCCGTGTCGGTCGCCATTGGCTTCGCCGAGACGCCGACACGGTTCGAGGGGGCAGTGGGTGCCGGGTGTCATTGCAACCTGACGGTCGAGCGCTACACTTCTCTCATGAAGGGGCATCCAGACTCGGACATGGATCTTGTCAGGGTCTGTCAGGCGAATGGCAGACAGGAAGACCAGGCTCGATGCCTGGAAACGCTTCTTCGCCGTTACAACGAGCGCATTGCTGGATGGTGTTTGGATCTTCTTCGAGACCGAGAAGACGCGGCGGACTGCACGCAAGAAATTCTCATCAGAATAAGCCGAGGCATTCGTGGGTTTCAGGGGCAATGCAGCTTCGCGTCCTGGGTGTACGCCCTGAGCCGAAAGGCCTGCGCGTCCGTCCTGCAACGCCGCCGCCGACTCGATTCCCAGGCAGTCGCGTTGCCCCCCGACGCGTTCGAAATTCCGAGCAAGGAGCGCGAGCCATTCGCTTCGGTCACCGATGACGAAGCCACACGACTTCTCCATGACCTCATACGAGAGAGCATCACGCAAACCGAGCTGGAGGTTCTCGTCCTGCATCATCTCGAGGGGCAGTCGATGCACGTCGTCACTGAACGGCTCGGATTGACCAACCGATCCGGTGCGAGGGCTTTTCTCACGAGCGCGAAGCGTAAGCTGAGAAGACATCTTTCGGCAGAGCGGCTGCGCGAGGTCGGTTTCCACATCCCATTCGGCGAGCACTCCGATGACCCTCCGGCGGGCCGGTCTGGATAGCGATGAGCACCCCCGATCGTAAACATCGCCCGAAAGACTCGGCGAACGGCGCAAAGCGAACGTGCCCCTCTCCGGAAGCCATCAGTGCCTGGATCCAGGCATCCGCAGACGATTCGTTGGCGCGAACGATCGCAGACCACGTGCGTTCCTGCGAGGAGTGCACGCTCGAAGCGATGCTGGCTCGGAGATTCGTCGAGGACGAATCACGACGACGAGCCGCGCCAGGCGACGTGGAATTCGTTCTTCGGCGCTCCGAGGAAACGATCGCGCGCATCACCGGGCGTCCTCCGGTGCGGCGCCGGACCCTCTGGGCCGCGGTGTTGACGACCACGCTCGGCGTGGCCGCCGCGATCGTCGTCTACTTTCGGGGTTTTCCGTTCGAATCGAAGCCGATCGCGTTTCCGGAACCAGGTCACGATGGGTCCTCGACTCGCGGTGACGGATTGGAGTTGATCGTGCCGATGGGCGATCTGACGGGCCGACCCGCCCGATTCGAGTGGCAACCCCTGGCCGGCGCAGCGGAGTATCGCGTTCGCGTTCGAGACGTCGCGAAACGCGTTCTGTACGAGGCCAACTGCCCGTCGCATTCGCTCTCCTCGTCCGCATCGATGGAGTTGGACTCCGAAACGCGATACCTTTGGAACGTCGAAGCGCTGGATTCGAACGGAAACGTGATCTCGACTTCCGCCGAAGCCAGCTTCGTCATTCGCATTGTCGAATCCACGCACCGCTGAGGAGCCATTTCATGGAGTCATCACTTCGAGTTCACCTCGCACCGGCGAGCGTTCTGTTTGCGTTGATCGTCGGCTCGTTCGCTTCGACGGCGCGGGCGGTCGACGGGCAAGGCGCGTCGGACGGCGTACCCCTGCACCTGATCGGCGTGCTCGTGCGCCCGGATCACAAGTACGTGCTGGCCATTCGCACGTGCCAGCCGCGAGGCATCTCACAGGGTCAAATCCTCGTACGGCGACCGACGGCACCGCTCCCGGAGATCCGACGCGTCAAGGTGTTCAGCCTCGAGAACGACGCCTCGACGCAGCTCGTGCCCACCGACGACACCTCGATCTTCACGTCGTTCGTTTCTCCTTCGGCGACCGTGAACGCGCACCATGGTCCGCTGCTGGCGGTCCTTCTAGCGCCGGAGGTAGGCCTCGTTCCGGGTGATACGTTCGCGGTCGTCGAGGAAGCGTCATCCATCGAATTGCTCGACTCGTCGGGTCAGCCCACTCCTTTCGAGACGTTCAACGGGACCGTCACCGTTTGTGCCCCGGATGCTCCGTACGTGGTCGCCGTGAGGGACGCTCAAGGAGCACCGGGACAACAAGCCGTGATCGGCGTCGAGATGCACGAGTTCGCGCGATATCGGCACGCGCATTTCGTTCTCCATTACGATCCCTCGTTCTTCACGCGGATCCTGAGCACGGTGGTGTGGGACGTGCGCGGTGACGTCGCGTCTCAGATCGACATTGCGACGCCGGGTGAGATCACGATGACGCTCGACTCTCCCTCGGGATGGATCGGCGTCCTTCCGGGCTCGATGGTCGACGTCACGTTCGGGATCGTGCCCACGGTTCAACCCGGGGATTCGACGATTTTCGAGATCGCTTCGGATTCGGCACAATTGGTGAATCGAAGCGGCAACTCTCCTCAACTCGACCTCCGAAGCGGAACCCTGACGATCGTCTCGCCGACGCCGTAGGCGGCCGGAGTCGTGCCGGTTTCTCGTACCGCATTCGCAAGCCGACGGGGTCGTCGATCGAGTCGCTTCGTCATCTTCGCGGTGGCCCTCGTTGTTGCTTCGCCGGCACCGCTCGCTCGATCGCAGGACGATGCGGCGAATCGCCTGCTCGACCAGGCAGCGGCACTGTACGAACAGGGATCACGCCGCGAATCACTCGACAAGTATCGCGAAGCCCTCGACCTCTTGGGAAAATCGCGCGATCGAGAGTCACTTCTCGTTTGTTGCTCGAACGCGTCCGTCGTTGCCGCGAACCTCGGAGAATACGAAGTCTCCTATTCGATGGCGTCTCGAGCGCTTGGCATTGCGGTGGATCTCGGAGACCTGGAGGGTCAGGCCAAGAGCCTGAACAACCTCGGACTCGCCGCGCAATTCCTCGGCCGAAACAACGAGGCTCGATCACGGTATTGCGGTGCTCTCGCGCTGAACCGCGAGCGGCGCGACATCGAAAGCGTCGTCACGAATCTCGGCAACATTGGCGTCATCGAATTCAATTCCGGGCGACTCGCTGAAGCGCTCAGCATTTACCGGCGTGCATTGGCGTTGGCGCGCGAGTACGCGTCGGAGCCGTGGGCCGTGGGTCAACGCAGGATTGCCACGGCGAACCTCGGGGCGGTGATGGAGAAGGTCGGCGAGTCATCGCTCGCGCTCGAGATGTACGAATCGTTGCTTCGCGACCCGGACCTTCCCCTCGATCAGGCCGCGTCCCTTCACACGAGCCTGGGGCGCGTCTTCCTGCAGCTCGAAGACCCCGGGCAGGCGCTGTCGTGCTTCGAAATCGCCTCGAACGAGTTCGAGAGCCTAGGCGATGCCGGCGGCCAGAGCAACGTCGCACTTCACATCGGTGCAACGCTGTGCCAGCGATTGAAGCGCCACGGCGAAGCGCAAGCGTCCTTCGGCAAAGCACTCGAAATTGCGACGCGCATCCGGGACCGAAACGAAGAGCTATTCGACCTGCTATTCCTCGGGAAGTGCCTGCTCCACACGGGAGACGTTGCCTTGGCGGTCAGCCGTTTACACGAGGCCTTGTCGGTTGCCCAGGAATGCGGCTCGCTCGAGGGGCGATGGTCCGCGATGTTCGGCCTCGGAAAGGCCGCAGAGGTCTCCGGCAGACCGATCGACGCACTGAAGCATCACCTGGAAGGCTTGGCTCTCGTCGAGCGAGAACGTGAAAGCCACGTTCCCGACGCCTTCCGGGCTGGGTTCCTCGCGGACAAGGAGGAGTCGTGCGCTGCTGCCGTTCGATTGACGCTGGGTGGCGGGGCCGGACCCACGACGCCTTCGGAGCGAATGGTTCATGCGTTCGGCATCGTCGAGCGATTTCGAGCGCGATCTCTCCTGGATCGACTCGAGGCAGCCCCGCTCTAGCTCGACGACGTTCGTGCCGCCATCGACGATCCTCGCGAAGCTCTGGTCGAGTTCGTCTCGTGCGGCGAAACCATCTTCGCGTTCCTCGTCGAGGGGGACGAGACGCGACTCGTCGAGTTGGCCGTAGGGCGAGATCTTGCCCGAACCGTCGCGAGCGCAATCGTCGTTCTGGCACATCCCAATCGGCACATCGACGGGATGCCGCTCGAACTCCTCACGAAGGCTGTCATCGAGCCGATCGTACGCGTGCTTCCAGCTCGAATCACGCGGCTGGTCGTCGTGGCGGATGGTCCGCTTCATTCACTGCCGTTCGCGGCGTTGCGAGTCGACGGAACAGCAAACTCACCGAGGCTCGTCGAGCGATTCGCTATCTCGTTCACTCCATCCGCCTCGTGTTGGGTCGCGCTCCGACGGCGTAAATCACGGGCGTTCAGCCTCGACCTCGCGGCATTCGCGGATCCCGTGATCGCGGCGCGCGGCGCGACGTCAGTATCACCGGAGACGTCCACGCCGATCGAACTGCTCACCGCTCGACACGGGCTGAAACCGCTGCCGCATTCGGCGGACGAGGCCCGCCAAGTTGCCGCGGAAGTGCCCGGCGGCAGCGAAATCAAGACGGGCAGGGACTGCACGACGTCTGAGTTTTTTCGCGTCGCATGCCGGGGGCCGCGGGTGTTGCACCTCGCGACGCACACGGTCATCGACGACGACGCTGCCAGCGGTCCTCTGATCATGTTCACTCCAGCCAACGACGCAAGCGATGTCGGCATGCTTCGGCCGGCAGACGTTGCGCGCCATTCGGTGAGGTCCGACGTCGTCGTCCTCTCGTCGTGCGAGAGCGGTCGCGGGCGAGTCTTGCAGGGCGAAGGGGTACTGAGTCTCTCTCGTGCGTTTCTCGAGGCGGGCTCGCGCTGCGTCGTCGGCACGCTCTGGGCCGTCGACGACGCATTCTCGCCCGTGTTCATGCAGCACTTCTATGCTGCACTTGGACGCGGGATATCCGCCAGCGAGGCACTGCAATCCGCACAGATCGACTGCATTCGATCCGATCGGGCGAACGATCCAAGTCTTTGGGCAGGATACGTCGTCGTGGGGGACGCCACCGCGCCAGTATGGCCGCGTTCGATTGCGCGACGACTCGTGACGGCGATCCTCGCCGGACTCCTCGTGGTCGGCACGGGCGCGGTTCTCACGTCTCTCCTGCGTCGGCGGCGAATCGTCGGCCCCGCGACTCGCGCCGCCCGCCCGACCCCCGAATGATCGTTTCTTTTCGGATCGTTGCTTTTCCTGTGTCAACTCACCGGTGACCTCGGTCTTCAGAGGGTGTCGCCGCAATCGCTCGGCCATCCGGGTTGCGGCTCCCATCGAAACGGGATCATTCCCCGAGGAGGTATGTTCATGCTTCATCGACTCTTGCTTGCTGGGGTGGCTTCGGTCGTGTTGGCGTCGATCGCCAACGCTCAGCCCACCTTGTCGGCCACCAGCGATGCTCATCCGGGTGACACGATCACTTGGTCGGTCAGCAGCGGCACTGCAAACGACCGCGTCATGGTGCTCGCGTCGCTACGAAGCGACGGGGCCACTCTCGGACCCATCACCACTCGATGTGGCACCTTGCAGGTGACCTTGGCGATCGGGCCAGGATTCCGCACGGTCGGGCATGGACGCATCGCAGCCGACGGATCGTTCAGCTCGAGCGTGACGGTGCCCCAGCGTTTACCGGCCCGCTTCGACGGGTTGGTTCTCCACGCACAGGCGCTCACGGCGCACGTCACCGTGACCCCGAATCCGCCGAACCCACCGACGTGTTCCATCGCGACGTCGACGTCGAACGTGGCGGATACGACGATTCATGTGCCCTAGCAACCTTGCGCAAACGCAATCCTTGGAATCGGATTCAATGAGAGGAGGCATGAATATGCTTCGTTGCATTTCTTTCGCGGCGATCGCGGTGCTTGCGGTCGCGGGCAGCGCCTTCGCCCAGCCCGTCCTCACGGCCCCGGCGACGGCGGGGCCCGGCGACACGGTCACTTGGAGCGTGAGCGGCGCGGCGGCCAACGCTCGCGTTCGTGTGCTCGGGTCGTTCAGCAATGCCGGTCAGGCGCTCGGCCCGTTCCAGTTGCAATGCGGATCTGCCCGAGTCGATCTCGCGATCGGGCCGGGACTCCGGTTCGTCGGTAACGGACTGACGATGCCGGACGGCACGTTCAGTCGCAGCATTACACTTCCCGGCGACCTGCCAACACGCTTGAACGGTGCGACGATTTACTCGCAGGCAGTGACGGTTCAGCTTTCACACCCGCCTTCGTCACCCGGCTGCACGATCATCACCGCTCTTTCCAACGTGACTACGACCACGGTGCACGTGCCGTAGTACTCGCTCTTCGTCGTACCCCCACGGCGCGAGTTGGGTTCTCACTGGACCCCGCTCGCGCCGTTTTCGCTTCTTCGGACGATTCGCCAGATCCAGCGCACTTCCGCGTGACGGCGGTGTCGGGCCTGTGGGCTCGACGTCCGATGGAAGCGCGGGGTGAGTTGGTTCCATGAACGCCGTCAAGGCGATCGCCGGCGCCCGCCCGCCGTCGTCCCGGGTCTGACCCCATCAGCCGGCCGGCTATTGGGGTCTGACCCCTTTAGCCGGGCGGAAGGCGAGGAGGGCGGGGAGGGCTAGCATCGTCACGGCCCAGGAGAGGGCGATCGAGAGGGCGATCAGCAGACCGAGGCGCTGGTTTGCGGGGACCTGCGAGAAAGCGAGGACGCCGAAGCCGACGGCGATCGCGAGCGCGTCGACGGTGATCGATCGGCCGCTGGTCGCCATCGCTTCGATGATCGCGCGATCGCGCGTCGCGCCGGCGGCCATTCGCGCTCGCGCGGCCTCGACGAGGTGGATGCCGTAGTCGACGCCGATCCCGAGCGTGATCGCGCAAAACGTCGACGTCGCGACGCCGAGCGGAATGCCGAGCGCTCCCATGATGCCGAAGACGAAGAGCGCGGCGATCGATGCGGGCAGCACGCAAAACGTCCCCTCGACGATCGACCGCGTCATCAGCGCCGCGAGCAGCCAGATGCCGGCGAGCGTGAGCAGCATCGAGCCGATTTGCGAATCGACGATCGCCGGGATCATCGCTTGGCTCACGCCCACGTCGCCCGCGAACTCGATCTTCAACCCCGCCGGCTGCAGCTCGCGAGCCTCGAATCCGCGCGCCGCGTCCATCAGCTTCGCCGTGTCGACGAAGTTGGCGTCGCGGAGGAACACGGTGACGAGCCCGCGGCTTCGCGCGTCGTCGAGGACCTCGCGCCGCCTCCGCCGGCTGCGGAAGCGGTCCATGTAGTCGACCGCGCGTCGCGCTTCTTCGATCGTCCCCGGCGTCCCGCGGAACTCCTCGCGCCTGCCGTGCAGCAAGAAGTTCATCGTCGCCAGGTGCGAGTGGACGCCGAGGACGCCGCCGACCGACGGAAGTCCGCGCAAGAAATCTTCGAGCGCGCCGACCTTCGCGAGTGTCGCCGGCTGGAGCAGGCGATCGGTGCCCGTTCCGGCGTCCACGGCGACTTGCAGCAAGTGCGTGCCGAGGAAGTGCTCGTGAACGAACGCCGTGTCGCGGCGGAAATCGGAGCCTGGCGAGAACCCGTCGATCCAACTGTCCTGCACGTAAAGCCGCCGCACTCCGAACGGCGCGAGGGCCGCGAGCAGGGCGATCAGCGCAAGGCACGCGAGACGGCGCCTCACGACGAACGCGCCCGCGAGGAGCCCGACGGCGTCGAATCCGCGCAGCTCGAGGGGCACGTCGCGCCGCGGGCGCAGCCGGTGAACCGGAATCATCGCGAGTGCCGCGGGGGTCACCGCGAACGTCCACGCCATCGCGAAGACCACGCCCACGCACTCGAACACTCCGAACGCCTGAACGGGCGCGATCGACGCGCTCGTGAACGACAGGAAGCCGACGGCGGTCGTCAGCGACGTGAGCCCGATCGCGCGCCAGATCTCGCGCATCGTGTCTCGCACGACCGGCGCGGCGTCCGAGGCGTCGATCTCGCGCTCGAGCCGCTGACGATAGCGGCTGAACACGTGGATGTCGTCTGCGACGCCGACGGCGGTGAGGCTGACCGGCAGGATGACCATCGTGAGGTAGATCGGCACTCCTGCGAATCCCATGACGCCGAACGTGAACAGGATCGTCGCCGCCACCTCGGAGAGCGCGAGCAAGACGGCCCACGCGCTGCGGGTCTGCCAGAAGATGAGGATCGCGATCACGGCGATGACGATCGGCACGAGAACGGTCAAGTCTTCGAGCAAGTGCCGGCCGAGCAGCGCCTCGGCTACGGCCGCGCCGACGACGCGCACGACGTGACCCGACGCGTCGCGACGAGCAATGGCCGTCTGTACGTCGTCATGGAGTCGCACGCGATCGTGATCGGGCCGCGTGCCCACGAGGATCGCCGCGCTCTTCTCGTCGTCCGAGACGAGCGTGCCACGAAGAATGTGCATCACGTGCACGTCGTCGCGAAGTGTCGAGAGGGAGGCCGCATCGTCCGGGAACGGTTCGAGGAATCGCTGAAACTCGAGCGTGCCGGCGCGGACGCGATCGCGCTTCTCGGTCGCGAGGCTGACGACGTCTTCTGCCTCGACCCCGGGAATCGCCGAGAAGTCCGTCGAGAGGTCGCGCACGAGAGCGAGCGCGCGCGGATTGAAGACCCCGGCCGGGTCCGTGGTGGTGATCGTCACGACGATCGGGTCTTGGATGCCAAACGTGGAACGCACTTCGGCGTCGTAGACGACGCGCGGATCTGCAGTGGGCACCAGCGCGTGCCCGTCGGTGCGCAGGCGCAGGCGCCAGAGGCCGGGTGCGGCGACGAGCGTGACGAGCGCCGCGAGCGCAAGCACGACGCGCGGCCGGCGAACGCAAAACGCGAATAACTTGTCGACGAGTCGTTCCACGATGAGCGCGGAGGATGCCGTCAGGCGGCAGTCATTTCCACGAAGAAGCGGGCCGGCCCCGATTCAGGAGCCGGCCCGCTGACGAGTCGAAGGCTAAACGACTACGGCACGATCAGCCACTGCTGCCCGTTGGTCACGGCGAATGGAACCGTGCCGGGCGAGAAGTTGCACCGTTCGATGCCCTGGAAGTAGATGTGCCGACCGATGCGCGTGTTGAGAACGCCCGGCGGCAGGTTCAAGAGCGTGTACGGCGCCGGTAGCGTGGGCGGTCCAGGCCAGTTCTCGATGCCGGCGGCTGCATTGCCGGTGTTGTTTGCGGTGCGTACCGGCTGCTGGCCCGTCCGAGGCGGAATCGGCGTGCGCTTGCACGTCGTGCCGATGCCGCGCGGCAGAATCTGTTCCTGCGTCCCGTCCGGCCAGTTGACCCACGCCCACACGGCGTAGCTCGCGCCAGAGCCGAGGCGGCTCGGCGGTTCGATGATGGCCAGGCGGTTGGTGACTGCTGCGCTCACGTTGTGCGTGTAGCACGGAGCGTTTGCGCTGCCGTTCGTGAGAAGCGTGTCGGCGGGGCCCGTTCCGCCGGCACCCGAATCCATGGTGCCGCGGATGCATGGCTGCTCGCAGACGTCGCCGATGCCATCGCCGTCGCAGTCTTCCTGCAACGGGTTCGGCGTGTTCACGCAGTTGTCGCAGACGTCGCCGACTCCATCTCCGTCGGCGTCTTCTTGGCAGGGGTTGAACCGCGTCGGGCAATTGTCGACGACGTCGCCGACGCCGTCGCAGTCGACGTCCTCTTGCAACGGGTTCGGGACGCCGAGCGCATTGTCGGCGTCGTCCGGAATGCCATCGCCGTCTTCATCCATCGCGCAGGGCTCCGGCGGAAGGACTCCGTGGGCCGCGAGCATCGCCTGCTCCGGGGTGAGGGCCTTTTGGCACTTGTGGTTGGGGCCGCATTGAACGTGGCGAAGGCCGGGAATGAAGTTGGACGAGCCGATCAGAGGCCCGATCGGCGGCGTGCCGCCGTCACAATCGTGATCGATGATGGCGCCGGCGGGATAGCGATACACGTGGAATCCCGGATCGTCGTTCAGGTAGAAGCCGCAATTGACGCCAAACGCAAGCGGCGGAAGCCCAGCCGCGCCGAAGTCGAGCACGATCGGCGGATTGACCGGCGGCGGGAACACGCGCGTGAAGATCAGCTTCGGCAGCACCGGCAGATTCGAGGTGAACGTGCCGCCGTTGAAATTGCTGGGATCACTGGTGAGCGTCATGTTGCCGACCGGCTGTGGAAAGGACGAAAGGCAGACTTGGATGTTCCACTGCTCGAGCGGCGCGCCACTGTAGTTGACGGTGATCGGTTGCACGCTGACGAGCGAAAGGGCGACGATCTCGATCGGGATCGTCGCGGTCGAGCCCCCTCCCGGCATGTTTGCCGGCGCGGGGCGTCGAACGATCGTATCCGTCGGTCCGAGATCGATGTTGTTGAGCGATACGAGCGGAACGCCACCGAACGCGACCACCCCAGTGAACGGATCCGAGCCGGGGCCGAAGAACCCCGCGGGAATCGGGTGCGCGCTGAAGTCGTCGTGCGTCGCGCCCGAAGCCGGGGTCGACCAGCCGTCGATGCCCGCCGCGACGACGGTTGCCGTCGGCGGAAGCGCCGCGCAGTCCGGCGGCGGCGTGCACGCGCCGTCCGCGCTGATGTTCAGCGCGCCGGGGCCTTGCGCTCCACCATACCCGTCGACCACGATTCGGTACGTCGTCAGCGCGGTGACGCTCAGCGTGATCGAGGACTGGAAGATCCCGCTCGAGCAAGACGGCGAAGCGTCGTCGTTGCAGGCGATCTCCGTGTAAGGCGTCGGAGAGCCGCAGCGGTCGCCCGTCAAGACCGCGAGTACGGTGTCGAACCCCGAGCCGCACGTGTCGATCGTGGTGCTTCCGCTCCACGGGGCGACCCACTCGAACCAGACGGTCGAACTGCCGGCGAACCCGCACGACAGCGCGGGATCACTGGCCTGACCGGTCGCCGAAACGTTGGTGAAGGTCTGCGAACCGACGCGAACGATTTGCGGGTTCGCACAATCGTCGTACGGGGGCGGGGGCGGGGGGGGCATGTTGAGCGCGATGTGCAGCGTGCCGGTTCCCGAGTTTCCACTGAAGCCGGCCACCATGATCGTGTATGGCGTGCCCGCCGCTAGCGCGACGTTCGTGATGCTCGAATGAAGGCTTCCGCAGCTGTCATCGTCGCACGCGACTTCGATGAATGGACCGCAGGGTCCACCCGCGAGAACGTCGATCACGGTATCGAACGATGAGGTGCAGGTGTCGATGTCGTAGCCGGACGTTACCCCCGGCGTGAACGTGTAGAAGAGCGTGTGACCGAAAGATCCCTGGCAGCTCGGAACGGGATCGGTCGCTCCCGTATTCGTCGTCGCTCCGCTGTTGTCGAAGTTGGTATTGCCGAGGCCCACCGCGATGGGTGAGCTGCAGCTGTCGTTCACCGGCGGAGGTGCGCCGCCGCTGATCGATAGGATTCCGGTGGCCGTTCCTGCTCCGTTGTTGAACGTCCCGACGACGACCAAGTACGGCGTTCCCGCCGTTAGCGTCGTGGAGACCCGTGACAGGGCGCCGGTTCCGGAGTCGTCGTCGCACGCGATCCGCGTGTACGGACCGCACGGGGGGCCGGTGACCACCGCCATCACGGTGTCGATCGCCGGCGTCGTGAGGGAGAGGTCCAGGACCCACGTTCCGGTCGACGGCGGCTGGAACAAGAACCAAACCGTCTTACCCTGATTGGTCCCGCCACAGTTGAACGCCGTGAGATCGTTGGGATCCAGGGTTGCGGCGGCATTGTTGAAGTTCGTGTTGCCCGGAGCGACCGGCTGCGGGTTGTTGCACGGATCGTTCGGCTGACCAAAGGCGGGCGCCGCGACGAGCAGCGCCGCACCTAGGATCCAACTACACGTCTGTAATGCGCGACATACGGCTCTTGTCATGGGTGTGTCCCCTTCCTTGAAATGCCAGACGAGTCGCAAATGCAGTCCTTCGAGCCATCCCCGGATGTGCCACGATGTCCGAGTCACCATCAACGTCCACCGCTCCAGCGATGGAACCGCTTCGAAAATCGGGCAGCGATCGCGAGGCCGTGCCTCGCCTGGCGGATGTCTCCTGTATCTCCTAGCTGGCCGTCCACCAATGTAACCGAGTCCAGGCGGGCGCCTCAAGCGTTACGAGGAAAAAACTCATGGGCCTCAATCGCTAGGGGTTCCGCCGCGCTTGCGCCTCTCTTGCCTGCACGGTTAGAATCGCCGTCGCCAGCTAGGAGACGTATCGGAGTCGGCTAATCGAGGGGGCTCATTTCAATGATGCCGAATCCCTCGACCGCGTGGACTCGGAAGGGTTTGAACGTGCTCCGTCGCGTTCGCCGGATGATCCTCGGCATCTCGCCCAGAGAAGCGCGCGTCTCCCGACGCGGCTTCCGCTGCACCGACGCGTCCGTCGCCGATCGTCTGGAACGCATCGGTCGCACGTTCATTGCCGGAACCGACGCCGCGCTCGCGGCGGGAGATCCCGAAGCTGTGTCGAGTTCGCTCGACGCCATCGACATGAATCTCGAGCTTCGCGGCTTCGCCTTCGAAGGCGCCGCGATGGCGTTCGCGCTCCTCGATCGTCTCCTGCCGTGGGGACGGCGCGGCGATCGCTGGCGTCGATTCCTCGAGGGTGCGGGCGCCCCGCACGCGTACATGGTGCACGTCGGAGCCGGCTGGGCTCGCGCGCGGCTCGGCGGCCGGACCGATTCGTGGCTCGCGGACGCGGACCCGCTCCTCCGGTGGCTCGTCGTCGACGGCTGGGGATTTCACGAGGGCTACTTCCACTTCCCGAGACGCGTCGACGCGCACGAGGTGCCGCGCGGTCTCGCGGGGTACGCGATCCGTGCGTTCGATCAGGGACTCGGTCGAAGCCTGTGGTTCGTGGAGGGTGCCTCTTCCGAACGCATTGCGCGGACGATCGGCGGCTTCACGGCGGCGCGACGTTCGGACCTCTGGAGCGGCGTCGGGCTCGCGTGCGCGTACGCGGGAGGAGTGGATCGTGCAGCGGTCCTCGCGCTGCTGGAGGCGTCGGGCTCTCACGCGGTCGCGCTCGCGCAAGGCGTTGCATTCGCCGCGACGGCCCGCTCACGCGCGGGAAACGCGGCGCCGTGCACGGATCTCGCGTGCGAGGTCCTCGTCGGAACGAGCGCGAGCGACGCGGTCCGAGCGACGCTCGACGCCGCGCGCGATCTCCCGCCGGACGGTGCCGAGCCTGCGTACGAGGCGTGGCGACGGCGAGTGCGCGAGCGGTTCGCGCGGGTCGAAGCACGATGACGTTCGACGCGGCGAGCCTCGGTCGCGCGCACGCGCGTCGCGCGGCCGCGGTCGCGGCAATCGCGGGCCTCGCCTTCGTCACTCGACCCAGCACCATCGCGGACTCGGAGCGCATGGCCCTCGCCTCGCGATTCCACTTCACCGAGCTGGCGATGCCCGATCCGCCGACGGACCCGTCGACGTGGAAGTCGGTGCGCTCGGTCTGTCCGAGCCTCGCGCGGATTTCGTCGTGGATCTCGTCGGTCGGCGCCGCCGTTTCGGTCGGCGATCTCGACGGCGACGGCCTGGCGAACGACCTCGTTCACGTGGATCCGCGTGCCGACACGGCGGTCGTCGAGCCCGCGCCGGGGACGGGATCTCGATACGCGCCCATCGTGCTCGACCCGCGTCCGCTGCCGTTCGACAGCGCCACGACGGCGCCGATGGGGAGCGTGATCGGCGATCTCGACGAGGATGGCCGCGAAGACGTGCTCGTCTACTACTGGGGGCGCACGCCCGTCGCGTTCCTGCGGCGCGGAGATCGCTACGAGCCCTGCGAGGTCTCGACGTCGGGCGAACGCTGGTTCACGAACACGGCGACGCTCGCCGACGTCGACGGAGACGGCCACGCGGATCTCGTCGTCGGCAACTACTTCCCCGACGGCGCGCACGTGCTCGACGCGGCGTGGACCGGCCCGGCGGAGATGCAAGCATCGATGTCGCGCTCGTGGAACGGCGGCAAGAATCGCATCCTCCTTGGGTCGCGCGCGAGCGACGGGTGCGTGAAGTTCGATGAAGCGGTCGGCGCGCTCGACGACGCAGTCGCGATGGGTTGGACTCTCGCGATCGGCGCGGCCGACCTCGACGGCGATCTCCTCCCCGAGATCTACTTCGCGAATGACTTCGGGATGGACCGCCTGCTCCACAATCGATCGACGCCCGGCCACCCGAGCTTCGCGACGCTCGAGGGCCGCCGCGGATTCGCGACGCCCTCGTCGAGCGTGCTCGGTCGCGATTCGTTCAAGGGAATGGGCGTCGACTTCGGCGACGTGAACGGCGACGGCCTGCTCGACATCTACGTGAGCAACATCGCCGGCGAGTTCCAACTCCTCGAAAGCCACTTCCTCTGGGCGAGCACGGGCGACGTCTCCGCGATGAAGCGCGGCGTCGCGCCGTACGTGAACGCGAGCGAAGCGCTCGGGCTTTCGCGCAGCGGCTGGGCGTGGGACTGCAAGCTCGCGGACTTCGACGACGACGGAACGCTCGAGGCGATGCAGACGACGGGCTTCGTCCGCGGCACGACGAATCGCTGGCCCGAGCTGCAGGAGCTGGCAATGGCGAACGACTGGTGGCTCGCGGAGCCGCGCGCGTGGCCGCGCTTCCAGCCGGGCGACGACGTCAGCGGCGACATTCGCATTCCCTTCTTCGTGCGCGGGAGCGACGCGCGATTCGTCGATCTCGCGCGAGAGGTCGGGCTCGGCGCCGTGCAAGTGAGCCGCGGCATCGCGATCGCCGACGTGGACGGGGACGGCGATCCCGATCTTGCCGTCGCGAACCAATGGGAGCCGTCGCGCTTCTATCGGAACGATGCTTCCCCGGCGGGTGCCTTCCTCGGCTTGCGTCTCGTGCTGCCGCTCGAGCCCGAGCCGACGAGCGTCGTCGACGATCTTCGCTTGCCGTCGCGCGCGCCCGCGCGTCCGGCAATCGGAGCGGAAGTGGCCGTGACCCTTCCGAACGGCCGGCGGCTCGTCTCGCAAGTCGACGGAGGCAGCGGCCATTCGGGACGGCGATCGAGCGACGTGCACTTCGGGCTTGGCAAGGTGCCCGCGAGCTCGCGACTGAAGGTCGAGATCGCATGGCGCGATCCACTCGGCACGCCGCATCGTGAGACGCTGGACCTCGCGCCCGGCTGGCGCGTCGTGCGTCTCGGTTGGCCGAGGAGCGGAGGCGAGCGATGACCGATCTCCGCCTGCCCGCGCTTCGCCGCTTCGCGATCGCGATCACCGTGCTCAACCTGCTCGGTCACTCGCTCCTCGGGTTCGAGCAAAGCTGGGCGCAACCGTTCGTCGCGCTCGCCACGGCGTACTCGCTCGAGATCGTGCTCGAGTGGATCGATGCGCGCGCGAACGGTCGTCGCGCCCACTACCTCGGCGGATTCCGCTCGCTGGTCGATTTCCTGCTGCCCGCGCACATCACGGGGCTCGCGTGCTCGATGCTCCTCTATGCGAACGAACGCCTGATGCCGATCGCGTTCGCGGTGGCGGTGGGGATCGCGTCGAAGGCGATCTTCCGCGCGCGCGTGGGCGGCTCGCCGCGACACTTCTTCAACCCGTCGAATATCGGCATCGCCGCGACGCTCCTCTTGTTCCCATGGGTCGGGATCGCGCCGCCTTACCAATTCACCGAGAACCTCGCCGGCGGCTGGGACTGGCTCCTGCCCGGCGTCATCGTGTGCACGGGATCGTTCCTGAACGGTCGCTTCACGAAGCGATTGCCGCTGATCGCGGGGTGGGCCGGCGGGTTCGTCGCGCAGGCGATCGTGCGCAGCGCGCTCCACGGAACGCCGCTCGCTTCCGCGCTCGGGCCGATGAGCGGCGTCGCGTTCCTCCTCTTCAGCTTCTACATGGTGCCGGATCCGGGAACGACGCCGCGCTCGCGGCGCGCCCAGGTCGCGTTCGGCGCATCGGTGGCGGCCGTCTACGGCGTGCTCACCACCTTGCACGTCGTGTTCGGTCTCTTCTTCGCGCTCGGCATCGTGTGCGCGCTGCGCGGCATCGCGCTCTTCGTGCTCGCGCGCATGCCCGCGCCGTTGGTCGCGCGCGCGGCGGTTGCCGTCGCGCCGCGCGGGGCACGCGTCACGGTTGGGAGCCCCGAACCGTGACGCGCCCCATTG
>JACOTG010000304.1 GCA_016178505.1 Planctomycetota bacterium | reverse complement strand
ATCGCGCGACCGCCGAAAAGCTGCGCGCGCTCGGCTACGTCGGCGCGCCCGGCGAGGCCGCGTCCGCGGAGGTGCACGCGAACCTCGCGGCGGTGAGCCTCGCCAAGGGAAAGACCGACGATGCGATCCGCGAGTACCAACTCGCACTTCAACAAGACCCGAGCCACGTGCCGTCGCTCGTCGGCCTCGGGGCGCTCTTGCGGCAGGGCGGCCAGATCCAGAAGGCCCAGGAACTCCTCGAAACCGCGGTTCGCCTGCGGCCCGATGACGCCGAGCCTCGGATCGCTCTCGGCCAACTCTTCCTCGACGCTCACGACGCCGATCGCGCGCGCGAGGCGTTCCGTTCCGTCGTGGATCGTGACCCGAAGAGCGTGCCCGCGCTCCTCGGACTCGGCTCGTGCGCGGAGGTCTCGGGCGACGCGGCGCAGGCCGAATGGCTCTTCCGTCAGGTCGTCGATCTCGATCCGAAGAACGCGAAGGGACAGTACTCGCGCGGCTGCATCCTCCAGGCGAAGGGCGCGCTCGACGACGCGGCCCGCGCGTACCGCGCCGCGCTCGAGATCGAGCCCGGCCACACGTGGAGCCACAACAACCTCGGCAAGCTCCTCGACGAGCAGGGCAAGACCGACGAGGCGGCGCGCGAGCTCCGGCGCGCGGTCGAATGCGATCCCACGAACGTCGAGGCGCAGTACAACCTCGGCACGGTCGAGCTTCGGCTCGGCCACGTCGAGCCGGCGATCGCATCGCTGCGCGCGGCGTTAGCGCTGAAGAGCGACCTGCCGTTCGCGCGCCAGAACCTCGCGATCGCCTACATGCAAAAGGGCGACGCCGTCGGCGCGCTCCGCGAGTATCGGACGCTCGCGCAGCTTCACCCCGAGATCGCGGACGCGTGGTTCCAGTCGGCGCGATTGCTCGCCGCAGCGGGCGACAAGGTCGAGGCCGGGAAGTGCCTGCGCCGCGCGCTCGACGTCGGCGGCGACGCGATGCGCGATGCCGCGCGCGCCGATCCCGTCCTCGGCGGCTTGGATCTCGCGCCGAAGTAGCCGATTCGCGCCCGCGCATCGCGCGACCGAGCCTGGCAAATCTGATCCCGGCACCGACCGACCAGGGGAAGCTGCGAAATCCGCTCGCGGAGCGAAGCCGTGGGCCGTACGAAGCGCGCGACACACGCGAAATGGGGTGCCGATTCGCGGGGCGACGGCGGAATTCCCGACCGGCGACGTTTCGAAAACGCGCATCGAACAGTCCAGTTCGGGGCTCTGCGATCGACGGCGATTGATGATTTCGGTGAACGTTCGTTCACATGCTTCGTCATTCCAGGACTCGGCGCGCTTCCGATCACGCGGTCTCGAGCGCGAAATCTCGGGGGAATCCCCGACGATTTTCGCGACGCGTGCCGGGCTCGACTCGACCGGCACTCGACACGCCTAAGTCCGCGCGTCGCCGTCGGCTCTGGGAACCGAACGCGTACGATCCGCGGCTCGATCGACGATTGCGGAGCGCCGAGTGGGGGCGTCCTTGCAGTCCGCACCGGTTCACGCGCTCTCGCGAGTTCCCGCGAGACGGCTCGCGGCATGGTTTCTGCAAAATTATTTCGACATTCGAATTCCCAGTGCGAGGTGGATCCACACATTGGAGGCGCGTTATGAAGAGCGAAGAGCCGGACAAGCTCTCCAAAGTCCGGGGGCTCATCCGCAAACTGGGAGAACTGGCCGACGTTTTGGATGACGTGTCGAAGAAGATGCGATTCGCGGTCGAGAAACAGAAGATCAATCTCGAGTCCGTGGGGAATTGCTCCAAGGAAAGCAGTCGTCTCCTCAGCGTCCTGCAGAAAAAGCTGGAAGGCATCACCGAGGTTTCGCTGAGCGATATGCAGATCAGCAAGGCAAAGGAGCTTTCTCGCCGGCTCATCGACTGCAGCGGCGATCTTCGTCGACCGCTCAAGAAGATGACGTTCCACGAGTACGTCGAGTTCACCTGTCTCGACGAGTACAAGAAGTTCCGGAACATGCCTGCGATCACCAGGCGAGAGATCGAGGACCTCGACTGGACCCACTTGCTGCTCAAGCTCTACAACGAGGACTAGAAACGAGTGCTGACGTGGGCAACTGCGGCGTGCAATGCGACCGCGGGTCCCAGGCAAAGGAGATTTTGAGGGAACGGCACCTCCGGTGCGCTGCGGCGCGCGGGGGAAGGCGCGACACGAAATAGACGATGACGGAGCCCGACGGCGATTCGCCCCGGGCTCCGTTCTTTTTGGGGGCCCGCGCGTCGTCGCACCGAACCGGCACGAGCCTTGATGCGCCCGAGCCTCCCGGGTAGCATCGGGCCCGAGTACGGGGATCAATGAAACCGCACCCGTTGCCATCCGCGATCTGGGCTCAGCGTTTCGAGCCCGACGAATGTCACGGCTGAGCGGGTACTGGAGGGGTCGTTCGATGTCGCGAATCGCCCGGTTGGTAAGTCTCTCCGTCGGAGGCCTCGTTCTCGCCCTTCCTCGCGCTTCCGCGCAAGCACCCGAGCCATTCAAGCTCGACAGCGTTTTCACCGGGTTCCAGGCCGGCGACGCGTCCGGCGCCGCGATCATCTCGGCGGGAGACGTCAACGCCGACGGATTCGACGACGTCCTCGTGGGAATGCCCGGCGCTTCTCCGAACGGGCTCGCCGGAGCGGGCAGCGCGCTCCTCTTCAGCGGTCGCGGCGGATCGCTACTCGTTCGGTTCAACGGTGACCGCGCCGGCGGAGGGTTTGGCGCCGCGCTCGCCGTCATTCCCGACGCGAACAACGACGGTGTCGTCGATTTCCTCATCGGCGCACCGCTCACGGCCGAGCCCGGACTTCCCGAGGCGGGCAAAGTGTTCCGGATCTCGGGCATCGACGGATCGATCATCGACGTGCTGACGAGCGACCAAGATCACGGCCACTTCGGAGCGGCGCTCGCCGTTCCCGGCGACCTCAACGGCGATGGGGTCGTCGACTACTTGGTGGGTGCCCCGGGCGCGCCGGTCGGCGGGCTCGCCGGGGCCGGAAAAGTCTTCGGCGTCTCGGGCGCGGATCGATCGCGGCTCTTCACCGTGCGCGGGGCCGAGATGGGGGAAGCGCTCGGCAGCTCGCTCGCAGGTCTCCCCGGCATTGGCGTCGGTCCGACGCCATCGTTCGCGATCGGGTCGCCGGGCGCCACGGTCGGCAATCTCGTGCTCGCCGGCCACGTTCAGATCTTTCGTGGCCTCGCGAGCCTTGCGCTCCAGATCAACGGCGCGGAAGCGGGCGCACACTTCGGTACGTCGCTCGGTCGCGCCGGCGACATCAACGGCGATCGTTCGCCCGAGCTTCTCGTCGGAGCGCCCGACGCGTCACCGCGCGGCGTGATCGCCGCCGGATCCGCGTTCGTGATGAACCCGACGAGCGGGCTCCTGCTTCTTCGAATCGACGGCGCCGCGGCGGGGCAGCACCTCGGAGTCACGGTCACCGGAGTGTCCGACGTTTCGGAAGACGGCACTCCCGACATCGCCGCGGGTTCGTCCGGGAACGCGTCGCTTCCGGGCGGCATCGGGATCTATTCCGGTGCGTCGGGCAGCGTCGTGTACGAGCGCACGGGCGGGACGAGCGACGGCACGGGCACCGCATTGGCGGTGGCTGGGGACGTCGATGGCGACGGTCACATCGACATCGCTTACGGCGAGCCGGCGTGGCGAACCGGATCGGGCGACGCGGTCGGTCGCGCGGTCGTCCTCATGTGGGATCGCAGCACGCTCTCGGTGGCCGGGCAGCCGCGGCGCGGCGAGCGCCTCGCGTTCACGTTGGGCAGCGACCCGGGCGCGTTCTATGTGCTGATCCTGTCCACGCGCGGTGCGCCGGGAGCTCGCCTCACGCCGATCCAATACCCGAATGCACCCGGCAACGCCATCGCTCTCGACG
Organism: Planctomycetota bacterium; assembly: GCA_016178505.1. Lineage (GTDB taxonomy): Bacteria > Planctomycetota > JACOTG01 > JACOTG01 > JACOTG01 > JACOTG01. The sequence goes on along the minus strand of JACOTG010000304.1, from coordinate 13,608 downwards.
TCGGCCTCGAGCACGTGAACGTTTCATTCACGCTGCCGCACTTCATCGGCGATTTGGATGCGTCGGGGCGTCGCGTCGTCAGCCTGCGGATTCCGACGTTCGAGACGCCGCCGCTGCCGGTGACTTTCCAGGCGCAATTCATCACGCTCGGCGGCGCCGCGTCACCGATCAAGCGCGTGTCGAACTCGGTTCAACTGACGATCACGCAGTAGGAAGGACTTCTCGTCGGGGCGCCCCCGAGAAGCTAGAGGGCGGGCCCCAGGACGGGTGGCGATCTCCATGTTCCCTAGCTCACCCGTCCCAGGGCCGGCGCGCGCTCGAACAACCCGCCACACGTCGTCCCAACCCCCGCTCCAATCGCACGACGGCCGGTTTCCGCACTGGGAATCACGACCGTTCTGCACAGGAAGGATGCGGAATCGCGGATCTTGTGACGAGCCCGCGCCGCTCGAGGTTCCGTCGGTGTTTTCCCGAAGGGTTCGAGCCCTCTCCGTCGGCTTGACGGGATTGGACTTCACCTGTAGAAGAGTGAACTTTTTGCCGATCCAACCTTCCGATCCTCTTTCCATTCCGAGGTGAATCGAACCATGTCCCAAGTGGATTTCGTGAGCGAGATCAAGAAGGTCGTCAAAGGCGAGGTACGGACCGACGACGACATCCGGAAGGACGTGAGCGGCGATTTCGGGCGGATGATCTTCAAAAAGCCCCGCGTGGTCGTGCGCCCTGCGTCCACCGACGACGTTTCGCAGACCCTGAAGCTGGCGAATCGGCTCGGAATCCAGGTGTCGACTCGCTCCGAGGCTCACACGCAGACCGGGCAGGCGCTGGTCGACGACGGGATCCTCATCGACATGCGCTCGCTGAACAAGATCCTCTCGGTCGACACCAATGCGAAGCTCGCGACCTGCCAGGCGGGCGTCGTCTGGCGCGACCTCGTGGAGCACTTGAAGCCGCAACGGCTGTCGCCGCCCGTGCTCACGAACAACCTCGGCGTGACGATCGGCGGGACGCACAGCGTCGCCGGGCTCGGCATCGCGTCGTTCCGGTTCGGGGCGCAGGTCGACAACACGATCGAAATGGAGGTCGTGACGGGGACGGGCGAGATCGTCGTCGGCTCGGCGGACAAGAACGCGGAAGTGTTTCGCTCGTTCCGCTCGGCGCTCGGGCAGTTCGGGGTGATCACGCGCGCGACGTTGAAGCTGCGCGAGCACCTGCCGATGACGCGCACCTACTTCTATCTCTACGACGACCTCGCGACGTTCATGGACGACTCGCGCCGGCTGATGGACGAAGAGCGGTTCGGTTACATCGAGTCGTGGTGCTCGGCGTGCCCGCAGGGCATTCGCCTCGTCGACGGCGTGAAGCAGGCGTTCGCGCAGTGGTTCTATCCGCTCCACGCGACGATCGAGTTCGATCCGGCAAAGCCGCCGGACGACGCGAAGATGAAGGCCGGGCTGCGCTTCTACAAGCACGTCCACACGATGGACCAGCCGATCCACGACTTCTTCAATCGGCTCGAGCCGCTGTTCGTGATCTGGAAGCGCATCGGCTACTGGGCGAACATGCACCCGTGGATGGAGACGATCCTGCCGTGGGACGCCGCGAAGCCCTACATCGACCAGGTCATGGTGAACTTCCCTCCGCAGGCGCTCGGCGGCGGACACATTCTCTTGTGGCCCTCGAAGGGCACGACGTCGAACACGCCGATGTTCCAGGTGCCGCCGGGCCAGAAGCACGTCATCGGCTTCGGGATCCTGCCGGGCATTCCGCCGCAATTCATCGAGGAAGCGAAGCCGAAGCTCAACCTCGCAAGCGATCTCTCGATGGCGATGGGCGCGAAGCGTTACTTGTCCGGCTTCATCGAGTTCGACCACGAGCGGTGGAAGACGCACTACGGCGATCTGTGGCCGCAAGTCGTCGCGTGGAAGAAAGAGTTCGATCCGAAGCGCTTGCTCAACTCCGGCTTCGTCGTCTGGGAGTGAGTCTCTAGGTCACGAGCGGCTTCGTCCGGACGGGGGACGTGCGCCTTCGCTCGTCGTGCGTCATCGGGCCGCTCTCGATCGCTCGGCGTCGTCGCACTTCACGATCTTCCAACGCGTTCCGCGTCGATCCGTTCGAAACTCCTTCGACGAGCCTTCGTAACTGAGGTCGTTCGTGACGCCGTCCAATCGAATCGCGCCATCGCTCGCGAGACGTTCGCGCCGACGTTATCCGTCAACAGCCCGGCGAAGGAACCGGATACGGCCGAGTTTCGACCGTTAACCCCCCGTTTCCACTCGCCGGCTGTTGGCGGTCTAGTGACCCCCGCATACAATGGCGCCCCGCAGTGTTGGGAGATGTGAACGCCCGCTTCCGGAGTCCCTTTATTTTGCGAGGCGCGATGAACCGAACCCGAGGCGTGTCTCCTCCGATCCCCACTATCGTGATTGTGATGCTCGGCATTGCTCTCGTGTTCCCACCGTTCCATTTGGAGGCGCGCGCCGGCGACGTCTTCGCGCTGCGCGGCGCGACGGTGTGCCCGGCGAGCGGTCCGGCGATTCCCGACGCGACCGTCGTCGTTCGCGACGGCGTGATCGCGTCCATCGGCCCGTCCGCGACGATCGTGACGCCGTACGACGCCATCGAGATCGACGCGAAGGGCCTCTTCGTCTACCCCGGGTTCATCGACGCGCGCTCCAAGGTCGGCATGCCGGCCGCGGCGCCGCCGGCGGGGGGCTTCGGCCGCGGCGGCGGTGGCGCGCCGGTTGCGGACGCCGGCAACGCACGGGATCCCGACGCCGGGTCGTTCGATCCATCCGACACGGTTCCCGCCGCGACTCCGGACGACGTTCGACGCGGACTGCAGCCCCAACGGCTCGCGGCCGAGGATCTCACGCTCGACGACGGTGCAGCGAAGCCGTATCGAGATCAAGGAATCACGAAGGCGCTCACGGCTCCCGACTCGGGTCTCCTCATGGGACAGAGCGCGCTCGTCAGCTTGAGCGGACGCGCGAAACGCGACGTCCTCGTGCGAAATCGCGTCGCACTTCACGCGGCGATCCGGACGGCCGGGTTCGCCTATCCCGAGAGCCTCATGGGCGCGATCGCGTACCTGCGCCAGACCTTTCTCGACGGGAAGCGATACTCGCTTCTCTGGCAAGCGTACGAACGCGAGCCGATGGGTCGTCGCCGCCCGCCGTCCGACGAAGCGCTCGCGGCGCTCAAGTCGGCGCTCGAGGGAACGATGCCCGTCGTCTTCGAGGAATCGTCGAAGAACGGAATCGAGCGCGCGCTCAAGCTCGCGGCCGAGTTCGGGCTGCGCCCGATCGTCGAAGGCGCGGGCGAATCGTTCAAGATCGCGTCGACTCTGCGCGACAAGGACGTGCCGGTGATCGTCTCGCTGAACTTCGGCGAGGAGCCGAAGGCGAAGGAGAAAGAGGCTGCCGCGGCGCGCGGCGAAGGAAGGTCGGGTGGAAGGCCGCCCGGCGGACCCGGCGGCGGGGGAGGTCCCGGGCGATTCCGCGGACGTCGCGGCGGTCGCGGCGAGACTCAAGGCGACGCGAAGGCGGAGACGGATGCGCCCGCGTCGACCGAGACCAAACCGCAAGCCGACGCCAAGCCCTCCGCGGCCGTCGAAGCGAAGCCGCAAACCGACGCGAAGACCGATTCGGCGGCGAAGGCCGAGACCGACGCGAAGACCGACAAGCCGAAGGACGACGCCCCGAAGTCGGATGCGAAGCCCGACGCTGCGGCCGGAGATGAGAAAGGGAACATCGACAAGAAGCCCGATGCCGCGGCGAAGAAGGCGGACGATCTCCCCGACGACGAGGACCCGCCGGCCGTGCTCGCCGAGAAGCATCGCCGCTGGGAGGAGACGGTCGCCGGTCCCGCGACGCTCGCGAAGGCGGGTGTGCGTCTCGCGTTCGAAACGGCCGACCTGAAGTCGCCCGCGGACTTCACGAAGAACGTCGCGCTCGCGATCGAAAAGGGACTGCCGCGCGAGGCCGCGCTGCGCGCGCTCACGATCGAGCCCGCGCGAATCCTCGGCGTTGATCGCTCCATGGGATCGATCGAGCCGGGCAAGGTCGCGGATCTCGTCGCGATGACGGCGGAACTCGGCGACTCGAAAGCGCAAGTCCGCTGGGTGTTCGTCGACGGCATCCGCTTCGAGATGAAGGTCCCCGAGAAGCCGGCCTCGACGCCGGGCGGGAAGAGCGACGACGCGCCCGCGAACGCCGCGGGCACGTGGGACGCCACGACGACGATGGCCGGAGGACAGACGATTTCGTCCGTGATGGAGCTGAAGCAATCGGGCGCCGTAGTCACGGGAACGGTGAAAAGCCAGATGGGCGAGATCACGATCACGTCGGGCTCGGTGTCCGGCAAGTCGGTTTCGCTCACGGCGAGCGCGAGCATCGAAGGCAACGCGTTCGAGCTCACGTTCAATGGCACGATCGACGGCGAATCGATGTCTGGAACCGTGACGTCTCCAATGGGCGAGTCCACGTTCACGGCCGCGAGGCGAGCGACCCCGAAAGAGCGCCTCGACGCACACGACGACTCCGGCGACGACGAGGGAGGTGATGGACGATGAACGCGATTCTCGATCTCGCACTGACGCTCGCGCTCTTCCCCCAAGACGCCGGTCATCTCGAGCGAAGCCTCCCGGCGACGGAAACGCCGAAGGTCGAAGTCGCCCTGGAGCTTCCGGACGACCGCGTGCCGAAGACGCACACGGGCGGCGACGTGCTCATCCGGAACGCGACGGTGCTCACGGTGTCGAAGGGCCGGCTCGATCACGCGTCGATCCTCGTTCGCGGCGGCAAGATCGCGGAGATCGGCCGCGACCTGAAGGCGCCGGACGGCGTCGTCGTGATCGACGGCACCGACGAGTTCGTGATGCCCGGCATCATCGATTGCCATTCGCACATCGCCGTCTCGGGCGACGTGAACGAGGGCGGCTCGGCGATCTCGGCCGAGTGCCGCATCGCCGACGTCATCGACCCCGACGACATCTCGATGTACCGCGCGGTCGCGGGCGGCGTCACGTCCGCGAACATCCTTCACGGAAGCGCGAACCCGATCGGCGGACAGAACGCGGTCATCAAGCTGAAGTATCGCCATCCGGCGAGCGAGCTTTTGTTCCCGGGCGCGCCGCGCGGGATCAAGTTTGCGCTCGGCGAGAACCCGAAGCAGTCGAACAACGGCGGCTTTCGCCAAGCGCGCCGATTCCCCGGCACGCGCATGGGCGTCGAGTCCGCGCTGCGAACGGCGTTCACGCGCGCGCGAGAGTACATGGCCGAGTGGGACACGTATCGCTCGCGTCGCGATCGCGGCGAATCCGTGGTGGAGCCGCGGCGTGATCTGCGCCTCGAAACGCTCGCCGGGATCCTCGAGGGGAAGATCCTCGTGCACAGCCACTGCTATCGCGCGGACGAGATCCTCATGCTGCTTCGCGTCTCGGACGACTTCGGCTTCCACGTGGCGACGCTGCAGCACGCGCTCGAGGCGTACAAGGTCGCACCCGAGATCGCGGCACACGGAGTCGGCGTGTCGACGTTCTCCGATTGGTGGGCGTTCAAGATCGAGGCGTACGACGCGATCCCGTACAACGCGGCCCTGTGCACGCGGGCCGGCATCACCGTGTCGCTCAACTCGGACAGCGCCGAGCTGATGCGGCACCTCTACTCCGAAGCGGCGAAGACGATGAAGTACGGCGGGCTCTCGGAGGACGAGGCGCTCGCCACGGTCACGCTGAACCCGGCGAAGCAGCTTCGCATCGATTCGCGCGTCGGCTCGATCGACGTCGGGAAGGACGCCGACCTCGCGATCTTCGACGGCCATCCGTTGAGCGTCTATTCGAAGGTCGTGATGACGCTCATCGACGGCGAGCCGTACTTCGAACGGCGCGAGCCCACTTGGCCGGAAGCGAAGCCCGCCGCGCCCGAGCCGATCGCCGCCGTCGCGCCGAGCGCGCCGCGCTTCTCGCGACCGAACGGCGTCTACGCCATTCGCAACGCCACGATCGTTCCCGTGTCGAAGCCGACGATCGAGAACGGGACGCTCGTCATTCGCGACGGCCGCATCGTCGCGCTCGGCTCGTCGGTGGACGTGCCGTCCGGCGCCGAGGTGATCGACGCGACGGGACTTTTCGTCTACCCCGGCATGATCGATTCGGGATCGCAGGTCGGGCTCACCGAGATCGGCTCCGTGCCGGGCTCGATCGACACGTCCGACACCGCGCCGATGCAGCCCGAACTCCTCACGCTCACCGCGGTGAATCCGTTTTCCGCGCACGTGCCCGTGACGCGCGTGAACGGCGTCACGTCGGCGGTGACGCATCCGGACGGCGGGCAGATCGCTGGGCAGGGCACGCTCGTGCGGCTCGACGGCTGGACGCCCGAAGAGATGCGCATCCTGTCGTCGAACGCGCTCTACGTGAACTTGCCGTCGTCGGGACCGCGTGGCGGGTTCGGGCGTCGCCGCTTTGGAGCTGCACCGGACGAAGGCGGTGCGGCGAACGACCGCCTCGAGAAGTTGAAGCAGACGTTCCGCGACGCCGTCGAGTACGCGCGGGTGCGTGACGAAGCGCGAAGACGCGGCGTCGCCCCGCCGCCCGTCGACGTGCGAAAGGAAGCGCTCTTGCCCTACGCGCGCGGCGAGCGGCCCGTCGTCATCTCGGCCGATCGCAAGGCCGATATCGTGCAGGCGATCCGCTTCGCCGAGGACTTGAAGTTGAAGCTCATCCTCAGCGGAGTGCAGGACGGCTGGAAGCTCGCCGCTCAGATCGCGGCGCGGAAGATCCCGTGCATCGTCGGGCCCGTCCTCTCGACGCCGCGCGACGAGTTCGATCCGTACGACTCGTGCTACGCCAACGCGGCGTACCTCTGGCGAGCGGGAGTCCGTTTCGCATTCCAGACCGCGGAGTCGAGCAACTCGCGCGATCTCCCGTACCAGGCCGGCATGGCCGCGGCGTATGGGCTGCCGAGAGAAGAAGCGCTGAAGGCCGTGACGCTCTATCCCGCACAGATCTGGGGCGTCGCCGACCAAGTCGGCAGCCTCGAAGAAGGCAAGGTCGCGGACTTGTTCGTGACCGATGGCGACCCGCTCGAGATGCGCACGCAAGTGAAGCACCTCTTCATCGCCGGCAAGAAGCTCGACCTCGAATCGCGCCACACGGAGCTCTACAAGAAGTTCCTCGAGCGCCTGAAGCCGTCGGCCGGAGCCGCGACCGCATCGCCGACCGCGCCCGCAAGCGCCGGCGCGTCAAGCGCAACCGAATCGGGCAAGCACTGACGGGAGGGAGAAGGGGAATCGCGCTCATGCCGTTCGCGCCCCGCGAGCGAGCCGCGCTCGTGGTCGCTCTGTTCGTTGCCCTCAGTACTTCCGTGACGAGAGCCCACGCGCAACGGGCATGCGGCGAGTGGACCCCCGGGCTTTTTCCGCTCGACGGCGTCGGATCAAGCTTCGGAGGCGGCGTCTGGGCGATGACGACATTCGACGACGGCACGGGCTCCGCTCTCTACGTCGCGGGTGGTTTCGAGATCGCCGGGGCGACGTTTGCTCGCAGCATCGCCAAATGGAACGGCACGTCCTGGTCGCCTCTCGGATCGGGGCTATCCGGTACGTTTCCGGACTCGGGAGTCGTCAACGCACTTGCCGTATTCGACGACGGAACGGGGGTAGCACTCTACGCGGGCGGTGGAATCGATACGGCGGGCGGCGTCCCGGTCAATCATCTCGCCAAATGGAACGGCACTTCATGGTCGGACGTTGGAGGCGGTGTGGACGCCGAAGTTGATTCGTTGGCGGTTTTCGACGATGGCTCAGGTCCGGCTCTTTTCGTCGGTGGAGTCTTCCAACATGCCGGAGGGCTTCCAGCGCAGTGCATTGCCAAGTGGGACGGCCAGGCGTGGTCGCCGCTCGCGGACGACTTTCCGGGTAGCGCGTACGTCCGGGCGATGATCCTCTTCGACGATGGGCAAGGGCCAGCTCTGTACGCGGGAGGCGACTTCCTACACTCGCGCCTTCGAAACCTGAATCACGTCGCCCGCTGGAACGGAAGCGCTTGGAGCGCGCTTGGAACAGGGATTGATGATTGCTGTCAGAGTCTCTCCGTTTTTTCATTCGCGACGTTCGACGATGGACGCGGGCCCGCCCTCTTTGTGGGTGGGACATTTGCTTTCGCAAGCGGGGTGTTCTCGCCATGCTTGGCGCGTTGGAATGGGAGCGAATGGTCGACGGTGGGCGGGGGACTCACGACGTCGGCGCCGTATGGTGCCAACGCTCTCGCGGTATTTGATGATGGAACGGGTCCCGCCCTTTTTGCCGGCGGGCTCTTCTCGGCAGCGGGTGGTACGCCCGCAAACAACATTGCCAAGTGGAACGGGACGTCGTGGTCCGCATTGGGCCTGGGGCTGACCGAAGACACGACGCAAAACTACGCGCGTTCGCTCATCGTATTCGACTCAGGAAGCGGTCCCGCACTCTTCGCGGCCGGGTGGTTTCGCGGGGCGGGAGATCAGCTCGTCAATGCGATCGCACGCTGGGACGGAAGCCGGTGGTCGAAGATTGAGAGTGGAACACCTGGTCGCTCTCCTTCGGGAGGCGGCAATGCATTGGGAATCTTCGACGACGGCGCAGGCCCGGCTCTCTACATTGGGAGCGATGCTCAGACGTTCTTTGCCCCACTCGTCCCCAAGCGTCCTCTGGTGAAATGGACTGGGACGTCCTGGACCGAGCTGCCATCGATGGACGGGGATGTCCGCGCCCTAATGGCATTCGACGACGGATCGGGGCAGGCGCTTTACGTGGGCGGGACCTTTAGCACTGCAGGCGGGGTCCCAGCGGCTGGAATCGCTCGCTGGAACGGAATGAGCTTCAGCGACGTTGGGGGTGGGTTCGACGGCGACGTTCATTCGCTAGAGGTCTTCGACGACGGCACAGGACCGGCCCTGTACGCGGGCGGACCCTTCACGCAGGCGGGAGGTGTTTCGGCCCAGCGCATCGCCCGCTGGAACGGGGTGGCCTGGTCGCCCATCGGCGGCGGTTTCCCAGGGAGTGCCAGCAGTCACGATTCGGTCGATACACTCACGACGTTCGACGACGGGAATGGGATCGCGCTCTATGCCGGAGGGCAATTCCGAGTCTCGCGTGGGGCGCCCGCGAACCAGCTCGCCCGGTGGAACGGAACGTCGTGGTCGGACGTGGGAGGCGGAACGGACGGACGGATACGGGCGTTGGCCGCGGTGGACGACGGCCGGGGTCCGGCGCTGTTCGCAGCGGGGAGCTTCCTGACGGCCGGCTCGACTTCGGTATTGGATATCGCGCGATGGAATGGGACGAGCTGGTCGGAGCTCCCCGGCATCGTGAACGTAAGCTTCTTCGGTCTTCGCGCGCTTGTGGGATTCGATGATGGAAACGGTCCCGCCCTCTACGTCGGCGGTGATTTCTCGGACGCCGGGGGCGTTGCCGCAGCGAACAACGTCGCTCGTTTCCGAAACGGGGCATGGTCGTCGCTCGGAAGCGGTACCGACCGCTACGTAAGTGCGCTCGGTGTTTACGACGATGGGACCGGAGCGGCGCTCTACGCAACCGGCCTCTTCGTCGAAGCTGGAAACGTCGTCTCGTCCGGGGTGGCGCAATGGAAGGGCTCGCGCGGTCCAGCGAGACGTGGAAACGTCAACGCGGCCGCGGGATCGGTGAGAGACGTCCTCTTCGTCAACGGATCCGCGGGAGACGCGGAGCGCGTCGTGAGCGTCACGGGCGGCGCGCCGATCGATGTGCGTCTTGACCACGCGCCGAACGGACCGCTCGTCGCGCCGTACGTCTTGTGGGCGTGGCCCGGTCCGCCGACGCACGCCGTCGAAATCTTCCGCGGCGAGAGTCGAATCGGCTGCCTCGTGAACCCGACGCCGTTCAACCGCCCGCTCGGTCCGCAGCCCGTCGCGTGCCTGCGAAGCCCTGGGATCCCGACCCGCGCATGCCGCGGAGTGGGCGAGCGAACGGGGCCAGCGGCGGCGCCCTTCACGCTGCATCTGACGCGAGGATTTCGCGCGTCGGCAACGATCACCTTTCAGGGTATCCTTCGCGACGACTTCGCGCCGAACGCCAGCGGCTACAGCGTGACCAACGCGATCGTCGTCGAATCTCGGTAGACAGCGAAAGGGCGGACACTCGGCATGAACTTCATCATCGCGCTCCTCTTGAACGCGCTCGCGCTGCTCCTCACGAGCAAGGTCGTGTCGGGCATCACGGTGAAGAGCTACGGCGCCGCGATCATTGCGGCGATCATCCTCGCGATCGCCAATGCGCTCGTGAAACCGATCCTCGTCATCCTGACGTTTCCGGTGACGATCCTCACGCTCGGGCTCTTCATCCTCGTGATCAACGCCCTCGTCTTCATGGTGTCGCTGAACGTCGTGAAGGGAATCGAGGTCAGCGGCTTCTGGGCCGGGTTCTGGGGATGCATCGTCTACTCGATCCTCTCTTACATCATCCACGCCATGCTGTTCGGCAGCGGACCGACCTCCTCCGCGCCTTGACCTCGTAGAGGCCGGTCCTATCATGGGCCCTTTCCCGCGCCGCGGCCCGGCGCGGAGAGGGAGCATCCATGTTCGGCGCGGTCAGCACGAATCCCGATTTCCCGACGCTCGAGCGGGACGTCCTTCGCTTCTGGAAGGAGTCCGGGGCGTTCAGGAAGCTCGTCGCGAAGAATGCGCGCGGCAAGGCGTGGTCGTTCTTCGACGGCCCGATCACCGCGAACAACCCGATGGGCGTCCACCACGCGTGGGGCCGCACCTACAAGGACGTCTTCCAGCGCTATCACGCGATGCTCGGCCATCGGCAGCGCTACCAGAACGGCTTCGACTGCCAAGGGCTGTGGGTCGAGGTCGAGGTCGAGAAAGACCTCGGGCTCGACAGCAAGCGCGACATCGCCGCGTACGGTCTCGACAAGTTCTCCGTGAAGTGCCGCGAGCGCGTGGAGAAGTACTCGGCGATCCAGACCGAGCAGTCGATCCGGCTCGGGCAGTGGATGGACTGGGCGAACTCCTACTTCACGATGAGCGACACCAACATCGAGCACATCTGGCGGTTCTTGAAGGTGTGCCGCGAGCGGGGCTGGCTCTACAAGGGACATCGCTCGATGCCGTGGTGCGTGCGGTGCGGGACGTCGCTGTCGCAGCACGAGCTGATCGACAGCTACCGCGAGATGACGCACCAGACCGTGACCGTGCGCGCGCGCATCGTGGGCCGGCCGAACGAGTCGTTTCTCGTGTGGACGACGACGCCGTGGACGCTCGCGGCGAACGTCGCGCTGGCGCTGCACCCCGACCTCACGTACGCAAAGGTGAAGCAAGGCGACGAGATCTTCTATCTGTCGAAGGGGACGCTCGCGCGGCTCACCGGCAAGCACGAGGTCGTCGGCGAAGTGAAGGGCGCCGATCTCCTCGGGCTCGAGTTCGAGACCTTCTTCCCGAGCTTCGACGCGCAGAAAGGCGTCAAGCACCAGACGATCCCGTGGGCCGCGGTCAGCGACGCGGAAGGCACCGGCGTCGTGCACATCGCGCCCGGATGCGGCGCCGAGGACTTCGAGCTGTCGAAGACGAACGATCTCGCCGTGCTCGTGCCGATCGACGACGACGGCAACTACGTCGCGGGCTACGGCGCGTTCTCCGGCCAGAACATCGCGAAGCTGACGCACGCCATCACCGAGGACTTGAAGTCGCGCGGCGTCCTCTACCGCACCGAGCAGTACACGCACCGATATCCGTGCTGCTGGCGATGCAAGCACGAGCTGGTCTTCAAGGTCGTCGACGAGTGGTTCATCGCGTGCAACGACATCCGCCCGAAGATGATCGAGGCCGCGCGCACCGTGCGCTGGATGCCCGACTACATGGGCAAGCGCATGGAGGACTGGCTCGTCAACATGGGCGATTGGTGCATCTCGCGAAAGCGCTTCTGGGGACTGCCGCTGCCGTTCTATTTCTGCGAGTGCGGCGGCGAGTTCTTCGCCTCCTCGAAGGCAGACTTGATGACGCATGCCGTGCCAGGCACGGAATCGCCACGCGAACTACACCGCCCGTGGATCGACGAGGTGAAGGTGCGCTGCCCGAAGTGTGGCAAGCCCGTCTCGCGCGTTCTGGAGGTCGGCGACTGCTGGCTCGATGCGGGCATCATCCCGTTCTCGACGCTCCGGTATCGCGAAGACGACGCGTACTGGCGCGAGTGGTTCCCGGCCGAGTTCGTCTGCGAGATGCGCGAGCAGATCCGCCTCTGGTTCTACGCACAGCTCTTCATGAGCGTGACGCTCGAGGGTCGCGCTCCGTACCGAGCCGTTCTCTCCTACGAGAAGCTCCAGGACGAGAAGGGCAAGGACATGCACAAGTCCGCGGGGAACGCCATCTGGCTCGACGACGCGACCGAGAAGATGGGCGCCGACGTCATGCGTTGGCTCTACGCCGGGCAAAACGTGCAGTCGAACATGCGCTTCGGCTACAACGTCGGGCGCGACGTGAAGACCAAGATGATGACGTTCTGGAACGTCGCGTCGTTCTTCGCCACGTATGCGAACGAGGACAAGCCGGATTGCGGCTGCACGCTGCCCGCGAAGGAGACCCTCGGGCGATTCGATCGGTGGATCCTCGCGCGGCTCCATCAGCTCGTCGGGCGGTGCCGCGATTCGTACGAGAACTACGACGTTGCCGCCGTGACGCGCGAGGTCGAGCGCTTCTGGGACGATCTCTCGAACTGGTACGTGCGGCGGAATCGCCGTCGCTTCTGGAAGAGCACGAGCGACGAGGACAAGCAGGCCGCGTATCGCACGCTCTACGAGGTGCTGTCGTCGACGATCCGCGTCATCGCGCCGGTGCTGCCGTTCACGGCCGAGCATCTCTATCAGCTGCTCGTGAAGCCCGTCGACGCGAAGGCGCCGGAGAGCGTGCACCACTGCGCGTTCCCCGAGGTCGACGCGAACTGGCTCGACGAGCGGCTGCTCGCGGACATGGACGTCGTCCTGCGCGTCGTGCGCCTCGGCCGCGCCGCGCGGGAGCAGAAGGACCTCAAAGTCAGGCAGCCGCTCGCGCGCACGATGATCAAGGTCGAGACGGCGGAGGAGCGCGCCGCGGTGGAATCGTTCCGGCTCGAGATCCTCGACGAGCTGAACGTGAAGGCCGCCGAGTTCGAGCAGAACGCGCGCTACTTCACCGACATCAAGATCAAGCCGAACTTGAAGACGCTCGGGCCGAAGCACGGCAAGCTCTTGAAGGAGATCTACGCCGCGCTCGAGTTCGTGAACCCGTTCGCGTTCGTCGAGAAGCTGCGAAAGGGCGAGACCGTCGAGCTTTTGGTCGAGAGCGGCGCGAAGATCCCGCTCACGTCGGCGGACGTGATCATCGAGGAGACGCCGCGCGCGCACCTCGCGTGCGCGACCGAAGGTTCGACCGTCGTCGGCCTCGACGTCGTCCTCACGCCCGAGCTGATGGAAGAAGGCTGGATCCGCGACCTCGTGCGCTACGTCCAGGAGATGCGCAAGACCGCGGGCTACCAAGTGGCCGACCGCATCCAGATCCGCTACCAGGCCCTCGGCCCGATGCGTTCCGCTCTCGCGAAGCACAAAGACTATGTGAT
>JACOTG010000303.1 GCA_016178505.1 Planctomycetota bacterium | reverse complement strand
TGCCCTGGCCATAGCCGTACTGCGTGAGGAGCAGCGGATGATTGTGGAAGCCCGCGGTGCGATAGCCCGCGTTCGCGAGCGTCTCCGCGATCGTCGTGCACTCCGGCGCGAGCGTCGAGATGTGATCGCGCACGCCGTGCGACTGCGGGTGGAGCCCGGTGAAGAGCGACGCGTACGAACCCTGCGAGAACGACGCCTGCACGTCCGCGTTCCGGAAGAGGACGCCGTGCGACGCGAGCGCGTCGGCGTTCGGCGTCGTTCGCCGCGGATAGCCGTAGCACGAGACGTGGTCCGCGCGCTCGGTGTCGACGACGACGAGGAGCACGTTCATCTTCGACGCCTTGCCGGCGAGGCGACTCTCTCCGCAGCCGATCGGAAGGAGCAGCGCCGGCACCGCGAATAGCGCTCCGAGCGCGAGGAGGAAGACGGCTCGCTTCATTTGCCGTTGACCTTCGGGGGCGGCGAGTTCGAATCGTTCGGTTGCTGCGTGTTGTCCGCCGGCGCGAGGTATCCGATCGATTTCATCCGATTCCGGATTCCCTCTTCGATTTGGCGGACGCCGGGGTCTGCGGACGCACTGCCCCGACGGGACTTGGCGCGGTCCTCGTACGTTGCGATGTGCTCGACCTTGTGAGTCTTCACGAACTCGAGGTCGAAGAGATCGAGGCACGCAGTGCCGTCCATGTCGTACGCGACCGGTAGCCCATAGATGTAGAGCAGCGTCGGCGTCACGTCGAAGACCGACGGCAAACGCGCCGGCGGCGACGCGCGCCAATCCGCGTGACGGATGCCCGGCCCTGCGGCGACGAGAATCCCCGGCAGATCGACGCGTGCGTCCTCGTGTCCGCCCGATCGCTCGTCCTCCGTCGCGTACGCCACCGTCTCCGCGTGAAAGCCATGATCGGAGGCGACGATCACGGTCGTGTCCGGACCGGCCGCCGCGACGAGCTCGCCGAGCCGCGCATCCGCCCATCGATACGAGTTTGGGACGACCTCCTTCAGCGCGGCGATGTCGCTCGTCGACACGTGGAACGGAAGGTCGGTGGGTCGGAAGTACTTCCAGAAGCGATGACTCGCGACGTCGACGGCGCCCCAGTAGACGGCCAGGAAGTCCGGCTCCTCTCGCTTGCCGAACTCGCGCGTCGCCTCGAAGAAGATGCGGTCGGTGAGCGCCGCGGACTTCGTGTCGAAGATGACGCGCTGCTGAATGGGATTGCCATAGTCGGGCGGCAGCGCGCCGAAGATGTCACGCGACACGTCGGCCGCACGCGCCTGCTCCCTCCCGATCAACGCCTCGAGATCCCCGTTCAGCCGCGCCGGGTAAACCTGCTCCGGAATACCGGAGTAGACGCTCCCTTTCCAGAGGCCGGCGGCGATCGCGGCATAGGACGAAACCATGAATCCGTTGACGTGTTCGGCCGGCCACGTCAGCCACCAGCCGACGATGCCGACGCGAACGTCGCCATCGCCGAGGATTTCCCACACGGCACTCGCCCGGCGCTCGTTGCTTCGAATCGGCGAGTTCGGATCGTCGGCGTGAACGAAGCTCGTGATGCCGTGCTTGTCCATCGTCTTGCCGGTTGCGATCGAGGTCCAGATGATCGGCGACAGGCTCGGCTGGAACGTGCGCAGCGGTGAGGCGACGCCACGCTCGATGAGCGCCTTGAAGTTCGGCAGCTCGCCGCGCTCGATCATCGGCGTCATCACGTCCCACGTCGCGCCGTCGATGCCGACGAAGAGCACGTGCGGCTTCGACGACCGACCGCACGCCACGACGACGGCGATCGCGGCGGCAGCGGCAATCAAGAGGACCCCACGGATGACGTTTCGCACGCAACGAGTGTATCCGGCGACGCCGTTCCTCGCATACGGTGTCAAACGCAACGACAACTCTCAGGGCGCGTCGCACGACGTTCCGCGGCTCGCATGCGATGTGAGACGCCGAGCGACATGTCTCACCCCGCGGTGCATGTCGCCTCGGGGCTGGTAGAATCCGCCGCCCTTTTCGAGGAGGACTGAATGCCCGAGCCGTCGCGCGTCTTGCGCTGGATCGCGATCGGACTTCTCTTGCTGGTCCTCGTCGCCGTGGGGCTCTACGCCGCGACGAACACGATCATCGGCTCCGACCTCTGGTGGGCGATGGCGACGGGGCGCTACATCACCGAGCACCACGAGGTCCCGCACCAGGACATCTACTCGTACACGCACGCCGGCGCGCCGTGGTTCAACCAGGAGTGGCTGACGCAGCTCCTCTTCTTCCACACCTACCGGTTGTTCGGCGGCGACGCGGTCGCGTACCTCAAGATCGGCATCGTGCTGACGCTCTTTCTGATTGCGGCGTGGATCGGCTGGCGCCGAAGTCGCTCGCTCTTCTGGACGGTGGTGGCGACGTTCGCGGGGGCGCTCGTCTGTCGCACGTATCTCGACGTACGCCCGCAGCTCTTCACGTTTCTCGGCACGCTCGTCGTCATGGCGCTCACGGAGGCGTACCGGCGCGGCGCCCGGCCGTGGGTGCTCGCGTTCCTGCCGCTCACGTTGCTCCTCTGGGTGAACCTGCACTTCGGTTTCATCTTCGGGCTCGGCATCCTCGGCCTCATCGTCGGGTGCGAGTGCGTGAAGTCGCTGCTGCGATTCAAGAGCGGCCTCGAATCGAAGCGACTGCGCTGGCTGATCGCCGCCGCGCTCGCGAGCGTTCTCGTCTGCTTGCTGAACCCGCAGCACGTGCACGCGTTCACGTTTCCGTTCACGATCATGGAGCCGAACACGCCGTGGAAGATGATCTCGGAGTGGCTACCGACGCGGCTCTTCGTCGACGAGGCGTTCAACCCGTCCCTCTTCGGCTTCACGTTCGTCGGCGGAATCGCCGCGTTCCTGCTTGCGGTGTTCCTGTCGCCGCGGCGCATCGATCTCACCGATCTGGCGATCACCGTTCTGACCGCGATCATGGCGCTCGAGGCGCGACGCTTCGTCCCGCTCTACACGCTCGTGTCGACGCCGTTCGTCGCCACGTGCCTCGCGATCGTCGCCGAGAGCGCGACGCCACAGCGCTTGCGCGCGCGCGAATTGTCGACGCCCCTCCGAGCGATTCCCGCCGCCGTGCTCGCGCTCGCCGGCATCGCCTCGATCGGCTGGACGTACGTGTCGAAGGTTCGACCGATTTTCGCGGTCGGCCTCTTCGAAGGAATGATCCACGCGCAGTTCTTCCCGAAAGACGCCGTCGAGTTCCTGCGGGTCAACCCGATGCCCGGCCGCCTCTACAACCTCTACAACTGGGGCGGATACCTCGAGTATTGGCTTCCGGAGCGCCCGGTCTTCATCGATGGCCGAGCGCACACGGTTTACCCGTCCAGCTTCTACCTCGACAACCTAGACGTGCACTTCACGTCGCCGAGGTGGGAGTCGATCCTCGACCGATACGAAGTGAGCCTCGTCCTCTGGCCGAAGGGGGGCGGCGACTACGGGTACCTGCTGAACGCACTGCAGCGCTCACCGAATTGGAAGCCCGTCTACTCCGACACGTTCTCGGTCGTGTTTGCTCACGTCGTGCGTGGTCGCGAGTGGGTGGAAAAGGCGGCAACGGCAGCGCTCGCCTATCCGGAGTCGCCGACCGGCCAGCTCGCGTTCTACGACGCACTCCTGAGTGCGAATCAGTTCGACCGCGCGCTGGCCGCATTGAAATCGTTGATCGAGCGCTATCCCGACATGCGGCTGCGCCTCGACGGCTACCGCCCAAACGTCGTCAACGTCGCTCGCAGGAGCAACGACCCGCGGTCGTGGTTCGAGGCGGGTCTCCTCTGCGATGGGCTCGGCGACGTGGACCACGCGATCGAATACTACGAAAAGTCGCTCGAGCGCGGAGGCCAGCAGCCGTTCGCTCCGTTCGCGCGCCGGCGTCTCGAGGAACTTCGGAAGTAACGCGCGTACGGCGCAGGAAGGCGACGACTCCGCGAGCGCACGACGTGCGGTGGGGAATAATCCGCCGGAGTCGTGCCTGGCTCCGTACGCGTCAGGGCTTGAGGGGTTGGACGACTCGGCGGATGCGGTGGTTGTTGGTGTCGGCGACGATGAGGTCGCCGTTTCGATCGAAGACGCACGAGCCGGGGAATCGCACGGCCGCTTGGAGCGCGGGGCCGCCGTCGCCCTGGTCCTCGTCGAGGCCATTGCCGACGATCGACCGGATGACGCCGGTCGTCAGGCTGAACGCGCGGATCCGCGAGTTGAGCTGGTCGGCGAAGTAAATGTTGCCCTGGCCATCCGGCAAGATGTTGAGTGGGAAGTGCACGGCACTTTCGGTCGCCTGTCCGCCTTCGTTGAGACCGAGCCCCACGACCGTGTGGATGATCCCGTCCGTGGTGATGACGCGCAGCATGCTGTTGTGCGAATCGCCGATCCAGAGGTTGCCGAACGCGTCGGGCCTCACGCCGCACGGATCGTTGAGGAGCGCGTCGATCGCGGGGCCGCCGTCGCCGGCAAAGCCTTTCGTGCCCCGACCGTGATCGCCGCCGGCGAACGTGTCGATAATGCCGTTCGGCCGAATGATGCGAATGCAGTTGTTGTTCGAGTCGGCGACGTAGAGGTTTCCAGCCTGATCGGTCGAGGTCTGGTAAGGCTGGAAGAGCGTGGCCTGCGTGGCCAGTCCGCCGTCGCCCGAATAGCCGAGCACTCCGCCCTGCCCCACGATCGTCACGATGATGCCGGAGTTTCGAAAGATCTTCCGAACGCAGTGGTTGTAGTAGTCGGTGATGATGACGTTCTCGTCGAGGTCGAGCGAGATGCCCGTCGGGTAGAACAGCTTTGCGCTCGTCGCGTGGCCGCCATCGCCCGAGAAGCCGCCGTCCCCCGCCATCCCCGCGTACGTGTGGATGATGCCGTCGGTCGTCACGATGCGAACGACGTGATTCAGGCTGTCGCCGATGAAGAGGTTCCCGAAGCGGTCCCAGATCAGGCCGAACGACTCGGCGATGCTCGCTTGCGTCGCCGGGCCGCCATCGCCGGCGAACCGACGCTCACCGTTTCCGACGATCGTTCGCAGCATCCCGTCGGCGCCGATCACCCGGATCCGGTTGTTCGTGCGGTCCGCGAATCCCAGCTCGCCGGCGAGATTGAAGTTCACCGCCTCGACGCTTCCGAGCTCGGCCTGCAGCGCCGGGAGAACGTCGCCGTTGAATCCCGGGAATCCGGTGCCCGCGATGTCGTGCACGAGCGTGGTCTGCGGATTGTAGACGCGAACGCGGTAGTTGCCGCCATCCGGGAAATAGACATTGCCCTGCGGATCGAATGCCAGCTCCCACACGAAGCGGATGACGGTCGAGTTGCCGGGGATGCCGCCTTCCGGATCGGTCGAGAAGCTGCCGTTGCCGGCGACCGTGCGAATGTTCCCCGCCGCGTCGATGCGCCGAATTCGGTTGTTGAGGCTGTCCGCGATGAACACGTCGCCGGTGAACGGGTCGCGCGCCACGCGTGCGGGCGTGCCGAGCTGTGCCGACGTCGCGGGGCCGCCATCGCCCGAGAAACCGGCGATGCCCGTGCCCGCGATCGTGTGAATCACGCCCGCGGGGTCGACGCGTCGAATGCGGTTGTTGCGCTGGTCCGCGATGAGCAGGCTGCCGTCGGCTTCCGCGAAGACCCCGTGCGGTGCGTTGAGGAACGCGGCCGTGGCCGGCCCTTCGTCGCCGCCGTAGGCGCCGAGCCCGGTTCCGGCGACCGTGCGGATGATCCCGTCGCGGTCGACGGCGCGAATGCGGTGGTTCTCGGAGTCGGCGATGAACATCGTGCCGTCGGGTCCGATCGATACGTCTCGCGGGAAGAAGAGCATCGCTTCGGTCGCGGGACCTCCGTCGCCGTAGCTGCCCGGGATCTCGATGCCGGCGACCGTCGTGACGATGCCCTCGGTGTCGATCTTTCGGATGCGATTGTTCGACGTATCCGCGATCAAGAAGTTGCCGTCGGCGTCGCGAGTGATGCCGAGTGGAAAGCTGAAGAACGCATCTTTCGCCGGGCCGCCGTCACCGCCGATTCCGATCGTCCCTTGCCCCGCGAAGGCCACGATCGTCCCCGGCGCGATCGTCTGCTGCGACGAACCGCCGCCGCCACCGCCGCCGCCGC
>JACOTG010000302.1 GCA_016178505.1 Planctomycetota bacterium | reverse complement strand
TCTACACGGAGTTGGCAAAGACGCCCGAAGGCCTCGAGATGGCGCGACGCATCTACGCGAAGGCGCGTCCGACCTACCACTCGGTCTCGACCGGCACGATCGACGACATCCTGAAGTGGGAGCCGCCAAAGGGGGCGTGAGCGGGGCGAGATGGCTCGGCTTCTGCAGACTGCGAGAACTTGGCGATCGGAAACAGCCGGGATAGACTGGGTCCCCAAGTGCGCACACCATGAAAGTGACGACGATGAACGTTTCTCTCCCGCCTGAGCTGATCCGGTTCGTTCGCAGAAAAGTGGACAGCGGCATCTATTCTTCCGCGAGCGAAGTCGTCCGTGAAGCCCTCCGTCGTTTAGCACTCGAAGAAAACGGGAATGCGGCGAAGCGAGAGCGCTTCGATCGCTCTAGGGTTCGCGCTGCAGTCAAAGGGCTCCTCCGGTCCCGCAAGAAGACGATTCTCGGCCCCGACCTCAGTCTTCGAGACCTGATCGACGAAGGACGTGCGTGAAACTCTGCATTCTCGACTGCTCGTTTGCCATGTCCTGGGTTTTCGCGGACGAAGCCAACTCACTCGCAGACGCGCTTCTGAATCGGCTCCGCGAACGAGATTCGGTCGTCGTGCCCGCCGTGCTCTGGGGACTCGAGGTTTCAAACGTCCTGCAGGCGGCGTGTCGAAAGAAGCGCATGACGCGGATCCAGGCGGAAGAGAAACGGCGTTTCATGGCTGAACTTCCGGTCGTCGAAGTGATTCCTCCTCACGGACTCGCGGAGGCCATCTTCGATCTCTCGACGAACCACCACCTGACCAGCTACGACGCGGCGTACCTCACACTCGCCATCGAAGAGAAGCTGCCGCTTGCGACCAAGGATGGCGCTCTGAGCAACGCAGCGCGGGACTCCGGCGTCGCGCTTTGGGGCGCGAGCGCGACGCTCTGAAGTTCGACGGCCTCTGGTCAGCGGGCTCGTGGGGCTCGCGTGGTGCCGTCGTACCGGTCAGTTTTGCGGCAACGAGGCACGCGTGCTTCGAGACGCCTCATGGCGGCGAGATCGAAGTAGCGCTCGCCGCACTTGCCACAGACTTCCGCGCGAACGCCCGAGACGAGACTCATCGCGAACCCGAACGGATACCTTTCGCCGAGCCACTCGGCGTGAGCCGCAGGCGACGCATGTCGTCAGCCGCGGGGCGTCAGCACTCGTTCGTGGCGACTTTCGCAGAGATGAAGACGTAGAGGATTTCGTCTTGCGCTTCACGAGCGATCGCACCCTTCGTGTCGATGAGCGTCCCATCGAAGCTGAAGCTCTTGATTGCGTAGAGTTTCTCACCTGCGCACCTCCTCGAGAAGCTTCGAGACCGAACGACCTTCGTGACGGTTTGTGCATTGACGATAGACTCGATCACGTCTCTCGCGGTCAATCCATCCGAGTCCATTTCCACTCGCGCCTTGTGATCGTCGGGTCGACGTTGACACGATTCCTCTCACGCGGGAGATCGTGCCGTCGCGTCGCCGGGCCGCGAGCATCGGCCGACTTCGACGCGCACGGCCGGGTCGATCGCGCATCGAACTGCTTGGATGGCTCGGGGTTGACCGTTGCGCTCACGTGGGCTCGCGAGATTCCGATCCTCCTGCGACGATGAGCGGTACGCACGTTGCGATCGCCGGCAGCACCGGCCCACTCGGGCACGTCAACGAACTCGGCGAACCTCGGAGACCCACGCATGAATCGATCTCTGTTTTTCGGAATGTCCTTCGTGATCCTCGGCATCGCGTCTCTGGCGCGGGGCAACGACCCGTGGCCGGCGGAATCACTGGCGAACGCCACCAACCTCACGGCGATCGAGGGCCCGGGCGCCAACGACTTCTATTTCGATTTGAGCAGTGCGGTCTGGAACTCCGAGACGCGCACGCTTTGGGTTTGCCGGAACGGCCCTTCGCCGGACTCGAAGGTCTGGGCCCTCGTCGAGGACGGGGCGGGGAGCTTCGAGGTCAGTGCGCCGGGCGGACTGCGCGCCGAGTGGACCGGGTTCGGCGACGCGGAGGCGCTCACGCAAGCCGACTTCGCCGAGGACGTCGTCTACGTCATGGCGGAAGGCGAGGAGCGAATCAAGGAGTACGACCTCTCGACGCCCGGCGTGCAGGTCTTGAACAACGACTGGAACACGCGCCCCTACCTGCCGCTCTCGGGCGGCCTCGGTTCGGAAGCGATCACGTTCGTGCCCGATTCGTTCCTCACGGCGATCGGTTTCGTCGACGCGAACGGGCTGCCCTACACGAGCACGCAAGGCATGGGCGGCGTCATGATGGTCGGTCATCAGAACGGAGGCGCGATCTACGTCTTCGATCTCAACCGGACGACGGGCGGCTTCGTTTACGTCGGCGAGTACCTCACCGGCGACACGGAAACCGCCGACCTCGAGTTCGACCGTTCGACCGGTCTGCTCTACGTGCTGCACGACGACGCCGACTCGCTCGAGGTGCTCGACCTCACGTCGACGGCGGTCGTTGGCCAGACCTATCGCCAATTCACTTCCATCGAGACGTTCGATCTCCCGAGCGTCGACGACTACGAAGGGATCGCCGTCGTCGACGCCGCCGATTGCCACAACGGCGAACGAAGTCTCTTTCTCACGATCGACGACGGCGGCGCGACGTCGCTGCTCTGGTTCAAGGAGTTCACGCACGGCTGCCCGCCGCCCGACTGCCTCGAAGGGCGAGTGAACGACGCCGGAGGCGGGCGCGAAGACGTGTTGCTCGTCAACGGATCGGCGGGCGGCGCGAATCGCGACGTCGTCGTGTCGGTCGGCGCACCGGTCCAGATCGCAATGAACGCGTCGTCGAGCGGATCGGGCGCGGGGCGCTACGTCATGTGGGTGTGGAACGGAGGCGCGCGAAACCCCGTCGACATCCTCAGGCGCGGCGAGCTGCTCGGCTGCATGGGCAACCCCACGCCGCTCCAACCGGCCGAGACCCCGCAGCCGATCCGCTGCCTGCACGGCGTGGGAATTCCGGGCGCGGTGTGCGGCGGCGTGACCCGCATCCATCCGCCGGCAACGAACGCCGTCCCGTGGTCGTTCACGATCGCGAACGGCTTCCCGGCGCCGATCGTCCTGACGGTTCAGGGGATCGTGGAGGATCTCGGCGCTGCGAACTCGTTCGGCTTCAGCGTGACGAACGGCGTCCGACTTCGCATCACGCCGTAACCGAGGGCCGGGCGTTCGGCGCGACGGCGCGTCAATCGATCCGCAAGTGACGCATACGGAGCCAGGATCCATTTTCCCAGTTACGGCGGGCACGAGGATCATCGAACGCGTAGTGATGCCTCCGGAGTCCATGAACTCGCTCATATCCGGGCCTCGCCGCCTCATTGGACGCGCAAGAGGATCGCGTTCGTGATGCTGAGGCCGACGCCGGTCGGCGACGCATCGTCCTGGATGAGGCCCTGCAACGTGACGCGGGCGCGGCGGCTGGCGCCGTTCGGGAAATTCACGAGCGTCGACGGCGCCGGCTGCGACGGCGCGGTCGGCGTGCCGAGCGTGCGGCGACGCCCAAGGTTGTTCCAAACGGCGATCGGCTGCGGCGAGCCTCCGGTGAACGGAACAGGGAAGACCATCGAGCCGAATCCACTTGGCAACGCGACGCGCGTCATCGCATCGGGAAGCCGGCGCCACGCGTAGACGACGAACGCGGCGCTCGCGCGGCTCGACGGCGCGACGACGACGAGCCGCAGAGGTTCCTGCGTCCCGAGGCTGACCTCGCGCGTTCCCGGTGCGCCCGCGGTGGCATTCGCGAGCAGCACGTTCTCTCTCTCGCCGCGGCCGGTGTTCACGGTTCCGGCGCGCGCGGCCAGCTCGGGCGCGACGAAATGATAGGCGCGCGCGAGCGTGGCCGAGCCAGCCGGGCTCGACACGACGACGTCGACCCAGCCGCGTCCCGGCGGCGTGCGCACGCTCACTCGATCATCGTCGACCGCGAGCACCTCGGCCGGCGCCCCGCCGAACGTGACGTGCGTGTTGCCGATGTTCGTCGGCCGCGCACCGATCACGTGCACGACGTCACCGCCGAGCCGCGAGCCGATCGACGGCTCGACCTCAATCGGCGCGAACGATTCCAGGTCCCGCACGAAGAGGTCGCCGTGGCGATTGGTGTCGCCAGGGACGAGGTTCGTCGCCTCGCTCCAGAAGAGAACGCTGGAACCGTCCAACGAAACGTCGACCAACGTGCTGACGCCGTTCGCCGGATCACCGGAAACCGTGACGTTCACGCGCTGCGTGACCTGCGTGAGGCGGTCGCGCACGAACACGTCGTTGACGTCGTCCGTTTCGTTCGGCGCGAGCCTCTCGAAACTCTGGAAGAAGACGAGCCGGCCATCGAGCCGCACCAGCGGCAGGCACGCTCCGCCGCCGCCGGGGAGACCATTCGAATCGATGTCGCAGACCTCGATGATCCCCGTGAGCCGGTCGCGAAGAAGGATCTCGAAGCCTCCGCGAGCCCGGTCGTTCGGAACGAGGTTGCGAGCGCCGCTGCAGAACGCGACGAATCGGCCGTCGGCCGAGAGTCGAGGGTTTGTGCTGTCTCCGATGCCCCAGTCGCCGGACGCGGTGATGCTCGCCGCCTCGAGCGCGCCGAAACCTTCGTCGAACGTTCCGTTGCCGTCGGGATCGCGATCGTGCACGAAGGCGTCCGAGTACGAGTTGACCGGCGAGCCCGGCAAGAGATCGTACGAGAGCGTGTGAAACGCGACGAACCGGCCGTCGGCAGAGATCGACGTCGCGTAGTCGTCGGCGGAGCTGATCCGGCCGTCGGGACTGACGCTGGCGATCGCGTAAAGGCCCGTCTCGCGGTCGAGCACGAAGACGTTCATCGAGCCGGCGGCGCCGGGGAGTCGATCGTGGTTCGCCTCGACCATTGCGTAGCGTCCGTCCGCGGAGAGCCCGCGAACGGTCGCGAACGGAACGGACGCTCCGTTCGGCCCGGCGGCGCTCGTGCGCCCGGCTGCTCGGTCGTGGACGAAGAGGCCGGGCCCGCCGAGGTTCGTTGCGATCGATTCGAAGACGATCCATCGCGCGTCCGCCGAGATGCGCGGGAGGGTGCTCGGGCCGTTGCCCTCCGCTCCATCGGGCGTCACGCTGATGCGAATCGTCGTGCCGGCCGCGCGATCGCGAAGGAACACGTCCGAGGTCGAGTTGGTGTCGCCATCGACGAGGTTCGTCGCGATGCTCGCGAACGCGACGAAACGCCCGTCGGCCGAGATCGATCCGTCTTGACCGTCGCCGGAGTTGATCGGCCCGTTCGACTCGATGCCGGCGGAGCTGACGTCGATGCGCTCGATCGTCTGGCCGACCGCGGGGACGCCGCACGCGAGGAAGGCGACGCAGGCGAATTCATTCTTCATGTCCGTTTCAGCGAGCCTCCCACGGAGATCGCCAGTGCCCGTTCGAATTTCTGTTCTTCACGAATTCTCGTGCCACCGGCGCTTGCGCTCGTAGGATCCCGTCGTCCTCGAAACCGGGTCAGGAGTTTCGCGGAAAGCGAACCGTGCGGTCGAGTCGCCGGGTGTTCGAGGTGCCTCCGTGAGGGTTGTGCGTTTCGCCCCTTGCCCGTCGGCGTTCGCCCGGCGTAGGTTGGTCGCGCATCCGATTCGTGAGTGCTCGAGGAGAAAGTCCATGCGAATGGGATCGACCGGGTCGATGCCGTCGTTCGTGTGAGGGAGGTTCGAGCCGGTGCGCATGTCCTCGTCCGACGCTTACGCACTCTCCGGTCGACCGGGGCTGGCCTTTCTGCTGCCGATCGTCGGCATCGCCTCCGCGGCGATCTCGGCCTTCGTCTACGCGTGGCTCGACGTGTACTTCCCGATTCGCGGATATCTCTCGTTCCTGTTCGTTGTGTGGTTGGCGTTCGGCGCAGCGACGCCGCTGATGTTCGCCGGCCCGCTGTTCAAGGTGCGCGACGCCGCGACGCTTCGTGTCTACGGCGTCGTGACGGGTGTCGCGACCGTTTACATTGCGTGGACGTTCTTCGCTTGCATCCTCGTGATCGAATCCTCGCCGGACACGGCGCCGACGATCTGGTATTGGATCCGCTCGCCGATCGCCTTGTGGCAGTTCGCGCGCGCGGTCGCCGAAAGCGGCTGGTACTCGTTCGGCCGGGGGCCCGGGTCGGTCAGGCCAACCGGGATCGTGTTGTGGGCCTCGTGGGCGATCGAGGCTGGGGTCGTGATCGGAACGTGCGCCTGGCTGGCGCCGCGCCGAATTCGGGACCGGGCCTTCTGCGAAGACTGCAACCGCTGGATGTCCGACGAAGGTGATCTGCTGTTGTCGGCCGACGACGGCGTCACGCCGAAAACCGTGCGCAAAGGGGGACTGGCCGGGATCCATGACGTCAAGCCGCCGGATCGAAACGCCGTCCACTGTCTGCGAATCCGTCGACGACGATGTCGGAAGTGCCAAAACGCGGCGGTCTACGGCGTCGACCACCTGCTGTTCGTGAACGTCGTCAAGATCCTGTCGCCGCTCCGCGCGCTGTCGGTGAGAAACCACCCCATGGGCCGTACGGCCGAGTCCGAGCCGGTGCTGCCGCTCGCATGGCAGCGCGCAGCGGAGCGCGCGGAGCTCGAGCGCATCGCCGCGCTGCTGCATCCGCGCGCCGGTGCGATCTCGAGGACGCCCCGCTGACGGATCCTCAGGGCCCGCGCAGAAACAAATGCGTCAAACACCGAGGCCGAGCGAGAAGGCCGCTGGCGAGGAACGACGGGTACCCGCGGCACGAAGTCCCGTGGGTGGAGGCGTATCAACGGAGCGATACGGCGAGGAGGAGAGACGA
>JACOTG010000293.1 GCA_016178505.1 Planctomycetota bacterium | reverse complement strand
CGGCGCGCCCGGCCGCGTGATGGCGGCTCCTGCCACGTAAGGGCTCACGATCGACGGTGTGCCATGATGGCGGCGTCGTCGAAGCGAGCGTGAGGAGAAGGTCATGCGCGACGGATCCGGAAGGAGTGAGCGGTCGCGGGCCGATCGTCGTCGGCGCCGTTGGGTGGTGGCGCTCGTCGCGTTTTTCGTGGTCGGGGCTCTCCTCGTGTGGTGGGCGATGGTTCGGATGCCGGGAGCGAGCTACGCCTTGGGGCTCGATCCGCTGACTGACGACGAACGCGGAATCGCGGACGCGATGCGTCGGGACGTCGTGAAGCTCGCGGAGGAGATCGGCGAGCGGAACGTGGCGCATCCGCGCGGGCTCGCGGCGGCCGCCGATTTCATCGCGTCCTCGTTCGGCGCGGCAGGGTTGGCCACGAAGCGCGCGGCGTTCGTCACGTCGGGCGTCACGTGTGAGAACGTCGCCGGCGAGATCGCGGGAGGCGCTTCGAAGGACGACATCGTGGTGATCGGCGCGCACTACGATTCCGTCGAAGGCACCGTCGGCGCGAACGACAACGCGAGCGGCGTCGCAGCGCTGCTCTCGCTCGCACGCGCGCTCGCGACGTCGAAGCCGGCGCGCACGCTGCGATTCGTGGCGTTCGCCAACGAAGAGCCGCCGTGGTTCCAGACCCCGAACATGGGCAGCCTCGTCTACGCGCGCGCGTGTCGCGAGCGCGGCGATCGCATCGTCGCCATGCTGAGCCTCGAGACGATCGGCTACTACTCGAGCGTTTCGGGAAGCCAGCGGTATCCGTTCCCGTTGAGCCTCGTCTACCCGTCGACGGGTGACTTCATCGCGTTCGTCGGCGACCTCGGATCCCGCGCGCTCGTCCGCGAAGCGATCGATGTCTTTCGACAGACGACGCACTTCCCGTCGGAGGGCGGCGCGCTGCCGGGCTGGATCCCGGGCATCGGCTGGTCCGACCACTGGTCGTTCTGGCAGGCGGGCTATCCCGCGATCATGGTCACGGACACGGCGCCGTTTCGCTACCCGCACTACCACACGACGCGAGACACCCCCGACCAGCTCGACTACGAGCGAACGGCCCGCGTCGTTCGCGGCCTCGAACGCGTCGTCGCCGCGCTGGCCCGCTGTTGACACACCCGCCGTCGACGCCGATCATCGTCCGTGTCGCTGCCGCCGCCCACGGCAACACAGAAAAACGGGCGCGACCGAGATCGTGACCGACGTTTCTCTCGGAGTCATCACGCACGGCGGATGCGGGTCTCCTTCGATCTCGGCAGACGGCCGCTTCGTCGCGTACTTCACCAATGATCCCCCCGTGTCGGCGGACGTGTTCTTGCGCGACCGCCAAACCGAAACGACTCAGCGTGCGAGCGTGAACTCCAACGGCGAGTCGATCGGCGCTGAGGATGGTCTCGAGCTGTCGTCGAACGGCCGCTTCGTTGCGTTCACTTCGGTTGGCTACATCATCTACGAATTCGCCAGGGAAACTGGGCGATCTGCCGCCGTCATGCCGACGGTGGACCATCAGATTCCAACTGCCCCGAGCCGTGCGCCCGCCATTTCGACGGACGGCCGATTCGTCGCCTTCGAGCGCTTCGCTACGAACCTCGTGTTCGGCGATACGAACGGAACGGGCGGGAGTAATCCGATCACCCTCTCTCTTCAGGGAATCATCCAGGACGACGCGTCGCAGATTCCCGAGCACCGGAGTCTCACGAACGCCGCGGTCATCGAATTCCGCTGACGATCACAGTCGTCGATTCGGCCGATCCGACGTGTGGCTACGCGCCAGGCAGGAATCCACGCTTCTTCAGCAACGACCGGAGGCGCGGGCTGCAGTCGGGGCCCGGCGGTTCGCCGGACCGATTGATCGACGACGCGTAGTCGGCGCCGGCGTCGAGGAGAACCGTCATCACGGCGCCGTAATCCTCGTCGGACTTGCGACAAAATCGCGAGCCGTGTGCAGCCCATGCGATCGGCGAGCTGCCGAACTGGCGGTCGCGGGCGTTGACGGGAGCGCCCAGCAGGACGAGCAGGCGCACGACGTCGACGTTGCCGCGCCACGCCGCGTGGTGGAGCGGCGTGCCGGCCCACGTTGCTTCCCAGGTCATGTCGAAACCGAGCCTGGCCATCAGCCGAACGGCGTCGATTCGCCCTTCGTTCGCGGCGTCGGCGAACGCACCCCGATCTTCATCCGTGAAACGATCGAAGAGCTTCGGGTTCTCGGCGATCAGCGCTTCGGCACGCTTCGCGTCGGCCCGCAGGCATGCGCCGATCAGCTCGTCGACCGGCGTCACGCCGTCGGCGCGAGCGCCATGCGCGAGCAAGCGCTCGGCGACCGCGG
Source organism: Planctomycetota bacterium (assembly GCA_016178505.1). Classification (GTDB taxonomy): domain Bacteria; phylum Planctomycetota; class JACOTG01; order JACOTG01; family JACOTG01; genus JACOTG01. The sequence goes on along the minus strand of JACOTG010000293.1, from coordinate 42,115 downwards.
CATTTCCGGCGCGAACGGCGAAGACGTAGGCCGTGCGGCCGTCCGCGCGCGGAAGGTTCGGATCGGCGCCGTGCGCGAGGAACATTTCTGCGACGTCCGCGCCGCGGCCGTTCGCGGCGATGCGATGCAGCGGCATCTCGGCGGATTCATAGCTCGAGACGTTGGGATCGGCGCCGTGCTCGAGCAGCCACCGCATCCCTTCGGTTGCGGCGGGGGCGCCGGCGTCGTTTTCCTTGTGGCCGGCGAGGAAGAAGAGCGGCGTGTTGTTCCAATGCGGATGGCGGGACGAGACGTCCACGCCGTGCGCGAGCAAGAGCGCGAGGCTTTTCCTGCGATTCAACTGCGCGGAGTGATAGACCGACTCGCCGTCGTTCGGGTTCGCCCCGCGCTCGAGCAGGAGCTGCACCACGGCCGCTTGGTCGCCGACGCAGGCGCGGTAGAGACACGAGATTCGGCTGTGGGAATCGCCTTCGTCGGCGAGGGTGTAACTGTTTGGATCCGCGCCCGCGTCGAGCAAGATCTCGGCGGTCCGGCGGAATCGGCGTGCGGCGACGGCGCTCGTCGCGTGAAGCGGGGACGCGCAGAGATAATGAATGGGAGTCCACGCCTCTGGTCCGTGCGTCGATGCGAACGCCTTCGCGTCGCGGGTCAGGAACTGGGCCACAGCGTCGGCGTCGCCGACCGCGGCGGACGTGTGAACGGTAAAGCATCCGATAGCCCGATTCTTCGACAGCAGGCGCTTGGCGATAGATGCCTTTCCATCGCGGATCGCTGCGAGGAATCGCTCCGCTTGCGCCTCGATCGGCTGCTGCGATTCGACGTGCTGCTTAAGCTTGGTCCAGCTCGCGAACCCGCGCTCGCGCGCGATGACGAGTTGTGCGTCCGCGAGTCGCGGCTTCGCCGATTCGCTCGCGCGTTCGCGGGGAAGCCCGTGCGCTCTCACGCGCTCGAGCGCGGACGGATCGGCCGCTCGCCACGCGCGCAAAAGCGCCTTGGCGGCTTTCTTTTCGAACTCGAGATCGGCGGAGGGGGGAAGTCGGTGGGTCATGGAAGACCTCCTTCGTTTTCACGCCCGTTGTCCGCAGCGCGGGCTCGAAAGAGGCTCTCGATCGTTCCTTCGCTCTACAGGTGGGACGTTCCCTTTCCGCGGACCGGATGCGCCCTGTGCGCGGGGAGAAAGGTACCACGACTCGAAGAGTTCTTCACTCGTTGGCGCGTTCGTGTCGAACGTGATATGACCCGCGTCCGGCGCCTCGCGACAAGCTCGTCGCGGCCGACGGATTCGACCCCCTCTCGAATCGAGTCTCTTGAATCGAGGCAAAGTGCACATGAGTTCAGTCGGAACGGCAACGAATCCTCTGCGGGTCGCGATCATCGGCTCGGGTCCGGCGGCGTTCTACGCGGCCGAGGCTCTGGAGAAGCAGCCCGGTCTCGTCGTCGAGATCGACATGTTCGATCGAGTGCCGACTCCGTTCGGCTTGGTTCGCGGCGGCGTCGCGCCGGACCACCAGAAGATCAAGTCTGTCACGCGGGTCTACGACAAGATCGCTGCGTTCCCAGGCTTTCGATTCTTCGGCAACGTCGAGTTCGGAAAGCACGTCACGCTCGCGGACCTCCAGGACAGCTATCACCAGATCGTCTACGCGACCGGAGCGCAGACCGATCGCCGAATGGGAATCCCGGGCGAGGACTTGAAGAACAGCCACCCGGCCACCGAGTTCGTGGCTTGGTACAACGGGCATCCCGACTATCGCCACCTCGAATTCGATCTGTCGCAGGAGTGTGCGGCCGTCGTCGGCGTCGGCAACGTCGCGATCGACGTGGCCCGCATCTTGTGCCGCACGCCCGAGGAACTCCGAGCCACGGACATGGCCGAGTATGCGGTCGACGCGCTGTCGAAGAGCCGCATCCGCGAGGTCTACCTGCTCGGCCGGCGCGGTCCGGCTCAAGCCGCGTTCACGAACCCCGAGGTCAAGGAAGTCGGCGAGATGCCGGGCGCCGACGTCGTGGTGCCCGCGGACGAGGCGAAGCTCGACGACTTCAGCCTCGCGGAGGTCGAAGGCGCCTCCGATCGCGAGCTCGAGACGAAGATCCAGATCCTGCAAAGCTATGCGCTCCGCACGTCGACGGGAAAGCCGCGCCGTCTCCACATCCGATTCCTCGTCTCGCCCGTGGAGTTGATCGGCGACGCGTCCGGCCAGGTCGTGAAGATGCGCCTGGTGAGGAACGTGCTCGCCAAGTCGGACAGCGGGGCGCTGAGCGCGAAGGCGACCGACCAATTCGAGGAGCTGCCGACCGGTCTCGTGTTTCGCTCGGTCGGTTACCGCGGCGTCGCGCTTCCCGGCGTCCCATTCAACGACAAGTGGGGTGTCATCTCCAACGAGAAGGGGCGCGTGATCGACGCGACGACGCAGAAGCCTCGCGTGGGGGAGTACGCCGCGGGTTGGATCAAGCGCGGACCGAGCGGCGTCATCGGGACCAACAAGCCCGATTCCGTCGAGACCGTGAACGCCATGTTCGAGGATCTCGCGCAGGGCCGGATCCTCCAACCCACGAAGCCCGACGCGAAGCGCTTCGAAGCCCTCGTTCGAGAGCGGCAGCCACAACTCTTCACGTTCGCGGATTGGCGGCGAATCGACGCGATCGAGCTGGCGCGAGGGAAGGAGCAGGGGAGACCGCGAACGAAGCTCGTCTCGCGTGAGGACATGCTGAAGCTTCTCGGTCGATAGTCCCGGCTCTCGCTCGCACCGTCGACGAATGGGCCGGCCGTCCCTATGCTGTAGCCCCATGTCGAAGGCAGGCAACAACGCGATGGACGATGCGGCGCGTCAGCGCATCGTCGAAGAGTTGTGCAGCGCGAGGCCGAAGCTTCACGGCGTCGACGACGCGATGCCTTCGGGCCTCGGTCTTCGCAACGACGTGCTGCGCCATCTCGGCGGCTCGCTGCGTACGGGCATGCGCACGCTCGAGACCGGGTGCGGTTACTCCACGGTGCTCTTCGCGGCGGCCGGCTGCCGGCACACCGCCATTTCGCCGAGTCCCGAAGAGCACGCGCGCATTGCGCGCTTCTGCGCCGATCAGGGAATCTCGGTCGCGCACGTCGCGTTCGTCGCCGCGTCGTCGCTCGACGTGCTTCCCACGATGAAGAGGGATCCGCTCGACGTCGTCCTCATCGACGGACTGCATGCCTTTCCGGCACCGTTCATCGACTGGTACTACACGGCGGAGCGGATCGTGACGTGTGGCCTCCTCGTCGTCGACGACACGAACATCCGAACCGGTCGGATCCTTCGCGACTTCCTCGTGCAGGAGAAAGGACGCTGGGCGCTCCGCGCGGAGATGAAGCGGACCTCGTTCTTCGAGAAGCTCGTTCCACGGGTGATCGACGGCATCGACTGGCCAATGCAGCCCTACTGCGCAACGAAGATCGCGAGCCCCACGCGGCGACTGCGCCGTTGGATCCGCCGGAAAGTGACGAAGCACGCTTCCCGCGCGGCGTCGCGCTGAGGCCGAGCGCCTCGCTGGCTCCGCGCGAAACTCACGTTGTGACTTCAGCCGGGACGGTCACGCTCGGGCGAGACGTCGGTTGCGCCGCGGTCGGGCCCTCGAGCGGCCTCGACTAGGTCGCGTCGGCGGCGCGCCCGCCGAGTTCGCGATCGAGGTCGATGAGCAGCGCGGCGTCGTCGTGCGCCATGTTGAATTTCGCCACCAGCTCGCGCGCCGTCTTTTCTTCCTCGACCTGCTCGGTGAGGAACCATTGCAGCTCGACCATCGCGGCGAAGGCCTTCTCCTTGAATGCGAGCTCGTAGAGCTGGTCGATCTGCTTGCTGACCTCCATCTCTTGCTTCAGCATCTGGTCGAACACCGTCGGGATCGTCTTGAACTTCGCGGTGGGCTCGGAGATTGCGTCGAGCTTGACGGTGCCTCCGCGGCGGAGCAGGAAGTCGAAGAGTTTCATCCCGTGGCCGTACTCCTCCTGGCTCTGGATGCGAAACCAACGCGCGCATCCGTGGAAGTTCTGGCTCTCGCAGAATGCGGACATCGCGAGGTACGCGTAAGAGGAGCTGAGCTCGTTGTTGATCTGCTCGTTGATGGCTTTCTCGACGACGCTCGAAACCATGGATCTCTCCCTATTCGATTGCCAAATGGATCACGGACCCAAGAGGGCGGACAGTCTGCACGGACGGGCGGGGTGATGCAACTCGTTGTGCTCTCGACGTCGCGTCAAATCTGCGCTATCGAAGGGTGAAGAGGTCGGCGCTCACGCCGCCGTTGAGCGAGATCGACTTGATGAACACGGTGCTCGATTCCTTCGGGGCGTCGTCGATGAAGAGTTTGACGAGTCGCGGAAGGTGAAGTCCCGAGATCTTGTGGCCTCCGACCGTCACCGAGTCCAGCACCACCGGCGCGCCTTGGTTGTTCGGGTCGGCTTCGTACAAGCAGAAGCTTTGTTTTCGCTTATCGATGTCGCTGGGAGGAAGCTCCACGCCAAGCAGGCGATAGTCGTCGCGACTCACGTAGAGCCGTACGGTTCGTTCGAGGGGTTCGGTTCGCTCGAGCACGAACGAATGGAGGCCGTTTCCGTCCTGGTCAGCGAGCCGCGTCCACTTCACCGTGCCCGTCGCAGTCGGCGAACGCAGCGCGAAGACCTTGAGGATGAGCTTCAGCGTCGCGAGATCCTCTTTGATCTCCTTGACGTCTCGTTCGAAGTCGCGCGAATTGAAATCGACCGCGGGCTCGTTTCCGTGCGCTCCGCGAAACTTGCTGCCGTTGGCGACGCGAATCGTCTTTTCCTTTTTATCCATCATGTCGGTGTACTCGGTGCGCAGTCGATCGCCGCTCGCGTTCCGCTGGTAGATCTGGAGTATTTCTCCTTCGAGTCGTTTGCCTTCCGAGCTCACGGTCACCTGCAGCTCTCCGCGGCAGTCGTCGATCGTCTCTGGGAGCGCTTTGCTTCCTTGGCGCTCGACGACCTTGTCGAGGATTTGCTCGGCCGTGGGGCCGGCCGGTGGCGGTGCTTCGGGGACTGGGGTGGCCGCTTCCTGCGGCGTGGGCGCCGGCGGTTTCACGTCGTCCGCGGGCGTGAAGCATCCGAGCCAAACGAGGGGCAACGCGGCAGCGAGTCGAAGCATGGGTTCACCTCCGGGCCGAGAGTCTACCTTGCGCCTTTCGCGCGGGCGAGACTCGTACAGTTGACCGCCCTTTCGGTCCGACGATAATGAGCATGAATCGGATTTGTCGGTGGGCGGTCCGCCGCATGAGGGCACACAGCGCATGAAATTCGAACCCGTCGGAAACTTCGTTCGAGCCGACCTCGGCCGCGGCGTCGACTTGTTCGTGCGCCGCACCGACAAGTTCAAGACGATCACGCTCAAGGCGTTCTTGCGCTCGAGCTTGCGCGAAGACGTCACATCGAACGCGCTCTTGCCGAGCGTTCTCAAGCGCGGAACCGAGTCCCATCCGACCTTCCGAGACGTGACGCGCCACCTCGAGAACCTCTACGGCGCGTCGTATTCCGCGGACGTCCTCAAGATCGGCGAGGAGCACGTGTTGTCTTTTCGCATCGAGGTGCTGGCGGACGCGTTCGTGTCGAAGCGTCGCGGCCTCTTTCCGCACGCGGCCGCATTCCTCGCGGAAATGCTCTTTCGGCCGGCCCTCGATCGGGGCGACCGGTTCCCGGCGGACGTGGTCGAGCAGGAAAAACTCAATCTTCGCCGGCTCATCGAGTCGCTCATCAACAACAAGATCTCGTACGCGTCGGAGCGGCTGATCCAAGAGATGTGCAAGGGCGAACCGTTCGCGCGCTACGAGTACGGCGACGTTGCCGATCTCGATGCGATCGACGGCGAGTCGTTGCGCCGACACCATCGCCAGATGATGTCCCGCGCGCCGCTACACCTGTTCGTCGTCGGCGACGTCGACCCGCGGTCCGTGGCGGAGACGTTGGCGGAGGCATTGCCGCTCGCGGAGCGCTCGCGAGACACGCGAATTCCCCCGCCTCCCATTCAGCGCCCTGCCGCTCGAGTGCGCATGGTCGTCGAAGAGGAAGAGGTCACTCAGGGCAAGCTGGCGATCGGATATCGCACCGAGGTGATGCCGACCGACGACCGATTCGTCGCGCTGGCGTTCGCGAGCGCGATCTTCGGCGGCGGCCCGTTCAGCAAGCTATTCAAGAATGTGCGCGAGAAAGCGAGCCTCGCGTACTACGCGCATTCGGCGCTCGAGAAGTGCAAGGGCATCCTCCTCGTGCAATGCGGCATCGAGTCGGCGAACTTCGACAAGGCGCTACGGATCATCAAGCGCCAACTCAAGGACATCGTCGACGGCAAGTTCGGCGACGAAGAGTTCAGTGCGACGCGGCGCGCTTTGGTGACGCGAATGCAAGCCGTCGAGGATTCGCCCGCGCAACTCGTGAACGCGACGCTCGAAGGCCTCGTGTCGGGGCGAGTGCGTCCGACCGATCGAGTGATTCGCGACATCCGGCGCGTTCGGCCGGGCGACGTCGTGGACGCGGCGCGCACGATTCGTCTCGATACCGTGTACTTCCTGCGCGCTAAGACGACGGCCGTGGCCGCGACCCCGAGCGGCGCCGCTGCAGGCGCGGCATTCGCCGGACGAATTCCAAGCGATCCGAGAAAGCGAAACGCATGATCCGAAGCGCAAGAGCCGTCGCGCGCCGCCGACTCCGCGCGGTCAAGGGTTGGCTTCCGGGCGAAGTGGTGCATCAAGGCCGTCTCTCGAACGGATTGAGCGTGCTGGTGTCGCCGAAGCGGGGATTTTCGAAGCGCTTCGCAATCTTCTCGACGCTCTACGGTTCGTGCGACAACGAGTTCTCCGACCCGGCGACGGGCGCCACCGTTCGCGTTCCGGGGGGCATCGCGCATTTCCTCGAGCACGAGCTGTTCGCCCAGGAATCGGGCGACGCTTTCGACGAGTTCGCACGCAACGGCGCGTCGGCCAACGCCGCCACGTCGTTCTCGACGACGTCGTACTTGTTCGCGTGCACCGAACAGTTCGAGAAGAATCTGCGCCTGCTGCTCGAGTTCGTCGGGACGCCGTACTTCACGGAAGCCAACGTGGACAAGGAACGCGGCATCATCGGGCAAGAGATCAAGATGTACGACGACAACGCCGACTGGCGGATCTTCATGAACCTGATGATGGCGCTCTATCATCGACACCCGATTCGAATCGACATCGCGGGCACGGTCGAGTCGATAGCCGAGATCACGCCGAAGACGCTGCACCAGTGCTATCGGACCTTCTATCACCCGAGCAACATGGCGCTCGTCGTCGTCGGCGACGTCGATCCGGAGGGCGTCGCGCGGATGGCGGACGAGATCACGCAGCGCACGGCGTCGCGAGCGCACGCCGCGTCGAAAAACGGCGCGTCTCGCGCAAACGGTGCGATCGCGCCAATTCGCCGCCTCCTGCCAAAGGAGCCGCGCGTCCCCGCGCAGCGCGAGGTCACGCAATCGCTCGTCGTTTCGTTGCCTCGCGTGGCGATCGGATTCAAGGAGGCCGTGCCGCTGCCGTCGGGACGAGAGTTGGCTCGGCGCGAGACCGTCACGCATCTCCTGTTCGACGTCGTCTTCGGGCGATCGAGCGAGCTCTTCAACCGGCTCTACGAGCAGGGCGTGATCGACGACTCGTTTTCGGGTTCCTACACCGCGGACGACGGCTATGGATTTTCCGTCATTTCGGGAGAAACCGCCGATCCGGACCGCTTCGTTCGCGAGATCCGCTCGGGCATCGCGCGGGCGCGGCGCGATGGCATCTGCGACGAGGACTTCCTCCGCATCCGGCGCAAGGCGATCGGGAAGTTCGTGAAGCAGTTCAATTCCCCGGAGTCGGTTGCCTACACGCTCCTCTCGCACCACATTCGCGGGCTGAGCATTCACGAGTCGTACCGCGACTTGCAGAGAATCACGCGACGCGAGGTCGAGGCGAGACTCGCCGAGCACCTGACGCCGCGCCAGTCCGCGGTCTCGCGGATCCTGCCGAAGGCCTCCGCGTCGGCATGACGCCGGCGTGAGCCAGCCGCTCCTCTTCCTGGTCGGCAGTACGGCCTCCGGAAAGGGACGCGTTGCGCTGGAGGTCGCGGAACGCATCGGCGCGGAGATCCTGTCTCTCGACTCGATGAAGGTCTATCGAGGGATGGACGTCGGCACGGCGAAGCCCTCCGTCGTATCGCAAAACCGCGTCCGTCACCGGCTGATCGACGTCGCCGATCCGCGCGTTCGGTTCGACGTGGCGCAATACGTCCGTGAGGCGGAGCGCGCGCTTGCCGCGACCGCGGCGACCGGTCGCCAACCACTCTTCGTCGGAGGCACGGGCCTGTATCTGAAGGCGATGCTCTACGGTCTGTTCGATGGACCGCCCGCGGATCCGAGCCTTCGGGAGAAGCTGATCGCCGAGGCCGGCGCCGTGGGACCGGCGTCGCTTCACCGGCGGCTTCGCGAGCAGGATCCCGAGAGCGCCGCGCGGCTGCATCCGAACGACGTGCGTCGCGTCGTGCGCGCGCTCGAGGTCTTGGAGAAGACGGGCGTGCCTCTCTCGGTGCAACAACGCGAGTGGACCGCCGCGACGCCGCGTCGCGACGCGCGCATCGCCGGCATTCGTCACGACCGAGCAACTCTCTACCGCCGGATCGATGAGCGCGTCGATCGCATGTTCGCCGCCGGTCTCGTCGGCGAGGTGCGAGGTCTCGCGGCGATCGGAGCACTCGGGCCCGAGGCATCGCAAGCCGTGGGGTACCGAGAGGTGCTCGCGCATCTGAGGGGCGAAGCGGACCTCCCGGCGACGATCGCGCAGGTCAAGCGCAACACGCGCCACTTCGCGAAGCGCCAGGAGACGTGGTGGAAGCACTTCCCGCAAATCGAATGGTTCGACGTCGGCGCCGACGATCTACAAACCCTCGCGACCCGCCTCACGACCTACTACCGGCTATCGGGGTCAGACCCCAGCCGACGGAAACGGGAGTGACGTCGACGAAGCGGGCGCCCGTCGCGAATCGCGCGGGCGCCCGTGGAGAATTCGAAAGGGCTCAGCGATCGAGCGTCGGATCGTCCCAGTTGTAATCGAAGAAGTGGCGATCGACGAACTTGTGCATGTTGTTCAGCTGAGAGCGGAACTTGTAGTAGTGCCCGAGGCTGTCTTCCTTCCAGAAGTCGAGAGTCTCGCATCCGGTGAGAACGATGAGCCCGAGGGCGATACCCAGCAACATCGATGCTTTTCTTCTCATGAGGCCTCCACCCGACTCGACGCGGGCTGTTCGCAGCGCCTACTGGACGACCCTCAATTCCCAAAACTGGCGCGCAGTATAGGGGGAGCCTTCCGGCGAGTCAAAACGAAAATGCGAGGTTTCGGCGTCTTTTACGACCTCGGCGATCGGTAGAACCCGTGCCGATCGATCGCCCGCCGAACCGCGTCCGGAACCAGGTATCGGATCGAACGCCCGCTCTGCACGCGCCGCCGGACGTCGGTCGCGGAGATCCCGATCTCGGGAGCGTCGAGCGTCGACCGCAAGAGCTTGACGACGTTCGCGCGCCCGAGCGAGCCACCGCGATTGCGAAGGAGCCGGACGTCGAACCCCGGCCGCGGATACGTGACGAACTGCGCCAGCCCGAGGAGTCGGCGCGCTTCGAACCATTCGGGTAGGTCCAGGAGCGAGTCGGCGCCGATGAGGAAGTGCAATCGCGCGCGCGAGCCGAACCGGCGGCGAAGCTCGAGGAGCGTGTGAAGCGTGTAGGACGTGCCGCCGCGCTGGATCTCGAGGTCGCACACTTCGAACGCCGGGTTGCCGCGCAGTGCGAGCCGCAGGAGCTTCACGCGATGTTTCGCGGGCAGGAGCGCGTGCTTCGGCTTGTGCGGCGGGTTTGCGGCCGGCACGAAAAGGACGCGATCGAGGGCCAGCGCATCTCGCGCGGCTTCCGCCACGACGAGGTGGCCGAAGTGCACGGGATCGAAGCTTCCGCCCAGAATTCCGATTCGCGCTTGCGCCAGTCGAGTCAGAAATTCCTCCGCCGGAACGAGTTGTCGGTTCGCGGTCGCGCAATTCGGATCAAAAACGCCCGCGCTCGAAAAAAGATGCGGGATTATAGCCGAGTGTAACGAAACGGCGGCTCCTCTCGACTAGTACTGCGTGAACAACGGATGGAGGGGGCATGCTCGGCATCGATCGGAGTTGGGCAACGGCGATCGTCGCTGCCGCGATGGCGTCGGGCGGCGTGCGCGTTCCCGTGCGCGTGGTCGGCGATCCGGCGCTCCCCGTGACGGGCGGCGTTCCGATGCCGCGCGGTCGTTTGCGCGACGGCGAGCCGCTCCGCGCGCGCACCGCCGCCGGGCGCGGCATCCCGATCCAGTCGCGCACGCTGTCGACTTGGCCCGACGGCTCGGTGCGGTGGCTGCTGGTCGACGTCGACCCGTACGGGCAGCGCGAACTCGTCCTCGAGAGTGGTGCGGGGCCGGACGAAGAGCATGCGACGGCGCGCGTCGCGCCCTTCGACGATGGACTCCACCTCGAAACCGGCACGGCGTCATGCGTCGTTTCGAACGCCGACGCGCTGCTGCCGATGCGCATCCGACTCGGCGACTCGAAGGACGTTGCGATCGCGGCACTCGATCTCCGGGCATCGATCGACGGCCGTGAGGCGAGCGCCGGCGGCGGCGAAATCGAGCGCCTGGCGATCGATGAGCGGGGGCCCGTTCGCGTCGCCGCTTCGTCGTGGGGTCGACTCGCGTCCCGCGACGGCGGCGGGGTGCGCGTACGAAACCGCGTCGAAGCATGGGCGGGTCGGGCGATCTTGCGCATGACGATCCAGCTCGTCGCCGAAGATCTGCCGCTTCGCTTGGACTTCGTGCGCGTGGAGATGACGCCGGCGAAAGCCGATGACGCGCGCGTCCGATTCGCGATCCCCGGTCCCGCGGGCGGCGGCGCCATCGGCGACGTCGGCGAGTGGCTGCTCGAGCAAGCGGCGCCGGAGCCGTTCACGCTTCGCGAGGGATCGCGCCTGCGGCAGTCGGGGCGCCGCGCATCGGGTTGGGTCGCGATCGTCGCCGGCGACGTCGCCGCTTCGCTCGCGATCGAACGATTCGCCGAGCTCGGGCCCGCGACGATTTGCGCGGAGCGCGGACGCGGCGTGTCGGTCGACCTTGCGCCGCCGGGATACGAACTGCGCGCGCATTCGGCGCTGCGGCGGGACCTCGTGCTCGCGCTGGGGCCGGCGAGCGCCGCGGCTTCCGGGCCGAGCGCACGACTTCCCGACGCGGACGGATGGCCGGTTTTGGCGGCGTCGCCAGAGTGGGTCGCCGATTCCGGTGCCGCCGGACCGCTGACGGCGTCGCCCGACCGCTCGCTCGCCGGCTACGAACGGTTGGCGACCCGCCTTCTCGACGCGCACGTCTTGGAGCGCACGAAGCGTCGTGCGTTTGGACCACGCGATTTCGGAGACTGGCCGATGGGCGCCGATCGGTTCGGGAATCTCGAGTTCGACACCGGGCTCGGCCTCGTTCTCGGCTGGCTGCGGACGGGCGACCGGCGTTGGATCGACGAAGCGCGGGCGTCGATGCGGCACTGGCGTGACGTCGACGTCGAGTGGAACGGAGACCGGCCGGGTTTGCCGCGGATGCACGGGGTCGACCACGGCGACCACGTCGAGTGCGGGCACGTTTGGATCGAAGGCACGATGCTCGAGGGTCTCGTCACCGGCGATCCGTGGGCGCTGGAAGCGGCGGGCGCCGTTCGCGAAGCGATCCTCGGTGACCTCGCCGTCGACTCGCGGACGCTCGCGCTCGAGCGCGGACTCGGCTGGTCGCTCTTGTCGGTGTGCGCGGGCGAGACGCTCGCGCCGTCTGCAGACCTCGCCACCCGACACGCGGAAGTTCGCCGTTCGCTCGTCGACGCCATCCTTCGCGCGGAGGCGGGACGCGGGTTCTTGTGCGTTCGCGCCGATGCGGGGGATGGCGAATCGCCGCGACGCTTCGCGCGCGTGAACCCGTGGGTTACGCTCGGGATCACGCTCGAAGCCCTTTCTCGCGCGTGCGAGATCGAGCCTCGCGACGACGTACGTGCTGCGATTCGGCGGTGCGCCGCGACGATTGGGGGCGCGGCCTTCGAGCCGAAGAAGGGGACGGTCGTGGGCGGACTCTTCTTCGATGTCCTCGATCCGACGGCGCCACCGCGGCGTACCCCTCCGGTCTCGCCGGATGCGGCGATCTTCGCGGCTCGCGGATTGGCGCACGCCGCAGCGGTCACGGGAAACGCGTCAGGGTTGGAGTTGGCTCGAGCGGTGGCGACGCGCGCAGTCGACGGTGCGTTGGAGTCGGTGACCCGGTTTTCCGGTCGCGAGCGGACGCGAGTGCTCGTCGCGGCGCCGGCACTGTTGCACTTCGTTCGCGGCCGTTGACGGATCCGCTCGTGCGACGTCAGGACGTGGCGGGGTTCTTTCCGGGAGCCTTCGGTCGCCGCTCGCGCGGCGGTGCTGGCGCCGTGAGCCCGCGGACGAACAGCTCGGCGAACGCCTTCCCGATCTCGTCCGATCCGCTCTTTCCCTCGGGTCGATACCACGCGGCAATGCCGTTGATTCCGCCGAGGATCGCAAACGTGACGAGCTTCGGGTCGTGTGCGACGAACACCTTCTTGTCCATCCCCTCGCGGAGGATTCGCCGGATGCCCGCCTCGTAGACGTCGCGCTTCTGGATGGAGCGACAGAACAGCTCTTTCTGAAACTTGGCGAACGCGGCGGTCATTCCGGGCGAGCCCATCTCGTCGATGAGGATGCGAACGTGGTTTTGAATGAGCAGGCGAAGTTTCTCGTCGGGCGATGACGGGCTTTCGAGCAGCGCGCGCTGGAACTCGAGGAGCAAGTTGATCGAGTATTCGTGACAAAGGTAGAGGCCGTGCGCGGAGTGGCGGACGTAGAGCGCCAACGGCCCAGGCTGCTTGGAGGACGGCGAACTCATGCGTCCTTTTGCGACCTCCACGGTAGGGGAGCGCCCGCCTTCGTCGATTGCGGCGCCCTCATGAGACGATCGGCCGAGTCTAGCCCCGGCGCGATCGAAGTCAAGGCGGGCGGGTCAACGGCCGTGGAAGTCCGCCTTCCGTTTTTCCAGGAATGCGGTCATGCCTTCCCGCTTGTCCGCCGTCTCGAACAGGAGCGCCTGGCCGAGGAGGTCGATCGAATGACCGGAAGCCGCCGCGGCTTGCGTGTTGAGCGCGAGCTTGGTCACCCGGATCGCCAGAGGAGCCTTTTCGAGGATGGTGCGAGCGATCGCTTTCGCCTCTTCGACGACGCGCTCGTCGGGAACGACGCGGTTCACGAGTCCGATGCGTTCTGCTTCGGCCGCGTCGACGATGCGGCCGGTGAAGAGGAGTTCCTTCGCGCGGCCGAGCCCGACGAGCCGCGGCAGCCGGTACGTCGCGCCAGCGGCGGCCATGATGCCGAGTCCAACTTCGGGTTGGCCGAGCTTCGCGGAGGCACCCGCGACGCGCAGGTCGCACGACATCGCCAGCTCGCAGCCTCCACCGAGCGCAAAGCCGCTGATCGCGGCGATCGTGGGGATCGACAAGTCCTCGACGCGCTTGAAGAGGCCCGAATTGATCGCGGCGAATGCGTCGAGCATGGAGCGCTCGCGCATCTCGCGAATGTCGGCTCCCGCGGCGAATGCCTTGCCGCCTGCGCCCGTGACCACGATTGCGCGCACGTCTGCCGCGAGCGCCTCGTCGAGCGCCGCGTGGAACTCGGCGATCATCTCGCGGTCGAGCGCGTTTCGCACTTCCGGTCGGTTCAGCGTGATCGTCGCGAGTGCGCCGTCGCGCTCGAAGATCAGGTTCTTCGATGCCATCGTCATCTCCTTGGAACGAGCACGACCTTCCCGAACGCGCGCCTCTCCTCGAGCATCGATTGCGCGTTCGCCGCCTCCTCGAGCGGAAAAGTCCTCTCGATCACGGGTCGCAATCGCCGCTGCTCTACGAGCCTCAAGATCTGATGAAGCTCGCCGCGGCTCCCCATCGTCGAGCCGAGGATCGACAGGCTCTTGAAGAAGATCGGGCGAAGGTCGATGGGCACTTCGAAGCCCGAGGTCGCGCCGCACGTGACGAGGCGGCCGCCCTTCGCCAGGGAACGCAGCCCCTTGGCGAACGTCTCGGAGCCGGTGTGTTCGAACACGACGTCGACGCCGCGCTTGCCGGTCAAGTCGCGGACGCGTGCGGCGAAGTCCTCCTTCGTGTGCACGATGACTTCGTCGGCGCCGAGCGCGCGAGCGCGGTCCGCCTTCGCATCGCTCGAGACGGTCGTGTAGACGCGCGCGCCGAGGAGCTTCGCGATCTGGATTGCGGCGCTGCCGACTCCCGAGCCGCCGGCCTGCACGAGAACTTCCTCTCCCGCGCGCAGCTCCGCGCGCACGACGAGCATGTGCCATGCGGTCAGGAAAACGAGCGGCACGGCGGCCGCTTCCTCGAACGACAGTCCTTTTGGGAGCGGCAGCGCGTTCGCGGCCGGCACGGCGACCAGCGCGGCGTACCCGCCGTTGCGGGTCTCGCCGAGGATCCCGTAGAAGCGGCAAAGGTTGTCGTTGCCCGACGAGCAGGCCTCGCACCGGCCGCACGCGAGGCCGGGCGCGACGACCACCGCATCGCCGACGGCGACGCCGCGCGCCACGGATCCCACCTCGCGAACGATGCCGGCGACGTCGCATCCCGGAATCATCGGAAGGGGAAACGCGTGGCCGGGCACGCCGCGGCGCACCCATAAGTCGAGGTGGTTGAGCGCGCATGCCCGCACCTCGACCAGGACTTCGTCCGCCGCCGGCTTCGGGTCCGGAACGTTTTCGACGCGAAGCCGGTCGAGGCCGCCGTGCTCGTGGACGACGATGGCTTTCATGCGATCGTCCTATCGATTCAATGCAGCGAGGCCGCCGCGAGTGCGGCGACCTCGAGAGCGACTAACTGGGAAAAAAGATCCAGGCTCCGTATGCGTCACTTGCCTTGGAATTTGGGGGTGCGCTTTTCGACGTAGGCGTGGAGGCCTTCCTTCGCGTCGTCGGACTGGAAGAGCTGCTGCTGCAGCTCGCGCTCGATCGCGAGAGACTCGCTGAACGGGACCTCCCAGCCGGACTGAACGGCGCGCTTGATGCGGCCGACGGCCTTCGACGCCTTGTTCGGCGGCACGAACTGGCGCGCATACTCGAGCACCTTGTCGTCGAAGTTGGGGGACTCGAAAACGGCGTTCACGATGCCGAGCTGCAGCGCTTCCTCGAATTCGAACGTGCGGCCGGTCACCATCAGCTCGATGGCTTTCGACTTGCCGACGATTCGCGAGAGGCGCTGCGTGCCGCCCGTTCCCGGAAGCACGCCGAGCGTGACCTCGGGAAGACCGATCTTGCCGCCTCCCTTGCGTGCGATTCGGATGTCGGCCGCCATGGCGATCTCGAGCCCCCCGCCGACGCAATGCCCGTTGAGCGCGGCGATCACGAGCTTCGGCGTCTGCTCGAGCCGATTGAGCGTTTCGTTGGCGTGAAGGCAGAAGTAGTACTTGAACTGAGGCGTGACGCTCGACAGCATCTTGATGTTCGCGCCGGCTGAGAAGAACTTCTCGCCCTTGCCGCGCAGGATGATCACGTGCACCGAGTCGTCGAAGCGCGCGTTCAGGATCGCTTCGTCGAGCTCGCGATTCATTTCGTAGGTGTAGGTGTTCGCCGGCGGATCATTCAGCTCGAAGAGCGCGATGCCGTTTTCCGCCCGATAGTCCACGAGGGCCATGACGTCCTCCTTGGGATTCGTTCACCGATTTCGAAGTGTGTCGATGACGGAACGAGCCGCGCAGGATAGTCGCACGCAGAAGCGGAGTCAACGGCACGTCACGTCGCCGGCCCGGTTCTGATAGCATGCGCTTCGGGAGTTGAGATGAAAACGACCGAACGCCTCCACGCCGTGCGCGCGACCGTTCTCGGAGCGTGTGTTGCGGCTGTCGTCGCTTCATCGGCGAGCGCCGTTGCCGATGATCGCAAGCCCGCTCCGGCGTCTGCATCCGTCGATCCGGAGCTTCGCAAGCGAATCGACGCCGCCATCGACCGCGGCTCGCGTTGGCTGCTCTCGCAGCAATCGGAGGCGGGTACGTGGGGCGACTTTCCGGATGGTCCTTACTTCTTCCACGCGGGTCCGACAGCGCTCACTTGCTACGCGCTGCTCCACGCGGGCGTTCCGCGCGGGGACGCGCGCATCCAGAAAGCGTTCGATTTCCTCCTCGCGCAGCCGTTGCGACTCACCTACGAGGTCTCGCTCATCGTGCTCGCCGTCGAAGCCAAAGCGACCGCAACGAGCGACCTCCTTTCGAAGAAGTACGCGAAGGAGGAGCGGCAACTGCTGGCACCGGAATCGGAGTGGCTCAAGAAAGCAACCGAGTGGCTTCTCGCAAGGCGAATCGGTGACTACTGGAGCTACCCCGGAGGAAACGGCGATCACTCGAACGCGCAGCTAGCGATCCTCGCGCTGAAGTCGGCGTCGCGGTGCGGCATTCGAGTCCCGAAAGACATCTGGCTCGAGCTGGCGCAACACTTCGTGAAGTGGCAGGAGCCCAAGGGACCGGCCACCACGTTGGTTCTCGATCGCGGCGTCGACGGGAAGGGCTACTCGTCCGTGTCGAAGAAGCCGGCGCAGGCGCGTGGCTGGACGTACGACAAGCCCTGTCCGATGGGCGAAGCGTACGGAAGCATGACGTGCGTGGGTGTCGCGAGCCTCGTCCTGTGTCGGAGTGAACTCAGCGGGAGCAGCCGATTCGCCGGCAAGCTGGCGACGGACGTCGACGACGGCATCCGTGACGGGCTCGCGTGGCTCCAATCGAACTGGTCGATCGAGGAGAACCCGAAGCGGAAGCTCGACTATCACTATTACTTCCTCTACGGACTCGAGCGGACCGGCATCCTCGCCGATGTCGTGAAGATCGGCGATCACGACTGGTTTCGCGAAGGCGCGGAATTCCTTCTCGCGCATCAAGAGCCGGACGGCCGATGGAAGAACGAGTACGGCATCGGCTCGGATCTCGTGAACACCTGCTTTGCGCTCCTTTTCCTGGAGCGCTCGACCGTGCCGGTCACCGTGACGACCACCCCGCGGGTCGATGGGAAGTAACGCGCCCTCCGATCACTTCTCGTTGAGGCGCCAGTCCCAGTCGCCGCGCGGTTCGATCCGGAGAGATGCCAGCGGTCCGGCCTTTCGAGCGGGGTGCTTTCTCGGCAAGAGGCGATCGAGGAGATCGACCACCCCGCGCTGCCACGCAGCGGCGTCGCCGCGCGGATTCGCGCCCACGATGGCGTCGCCGCGGTCGATCAGGAGCTCCGTCACGCGCAATCGGCCGGCCGTCGCTTCGGTCGAGGCCTCGAGGGTGCGACGCGCGATTTGTTCGAGTCGGTCCACGACGTCGTCCGCATGCAACGGCTCCGAAAGGACCGGTGGACCGCCGATCGATGCGCGCATGAGCGCAAAGGGGTAGAGCGGCGCCTGCAGTTCTCGAATTCGCACCTCGTAGCGATCGAGCGTTTGGTCTTCGCCCGCGATCCGGCGCGTCGTGCGATCGAAGAAACCGGGCAGGTCGAGCACGCCCCGTGGCGCCCGGCGCGCCGCGTCGATGTTTTCCGCGACGCCGAGCATCACGGCGACGTCGTAGCGATTCAGCGCCGCGGCGAGCCGCGCCTCTCGTGAAGCGGCGGGCGGATCCGGAGCGGCGAGCCAATCGGAGAAAGTGCGTCGCGCTTCCGCATCGGCCGCGAGAGCGCCGTACGCGCTGCGGCCGCGCTTCGCGTCGACGAACTGCGGCCACAAGGCATCGAGTGCGGAGCTCGAGTGCGCCGCCTTGGAGTCGTCGTCGCGCGGGCGCTTCTTGTTTCCGCCCAAGAGTCCTTCGAGCCCTTTTTTCACGAGGTCCTCTGGATCGGGCTTGCCCGAAGGGGAGCCCGTACCGCCGGAGTCTTTCTTCTTGCCCGCTAGATCCAGTGCGCGCTTCGCAAGCGCCGCCGGATCTTGGAGGAGCCGATCGAACTCGAGCTTCACGTTCGGATGCGTGAGAGTTCCTCGAATCGCAATCGGCAGCGCCACGCCGTCGTCGCCGGAAAGGAGATCGAGATAGGGTCCGACGCGGGAGCGGTCTGCTTTCGAGAGAAAGGACGACACGAAGCGCGCGTCGACTCGATAGTCGAGCGTCTGATCGAAACCAACCGAGCCTTCGAGTCCGAGCGACGCTTCCTTGCCGTTGAACTTCACGTTCCGGCTCTCGACGCGCTCATTGCGAATCGAGAAGTCCGCGGTCGCCGATTCGAACGAGAGCTGGGCCGGTCCGCCGAAGTCCGCGAGCATTCCCGTCACGACCGGCGATGCCGCGATCTCGCCCTTCGAGAGGCGCACCGTGCCCGTGCCGGCGAGCGTGCGAGGCATCGCTGCGAGGCTTCCGGCGATGTCGAGGGTGCCGGACGCGAGCCCGCTCGCCTCCGCGACCGCGTCGGGCGCTTGGGCGAATAGGGGGATCGCGTATTGGAGCGCGCTTCGAATGTCGCCGGAGAGTGCGACGTCCGTGGCAACGATGGTCGCTTGGAATGGACGCGTCTCCTTCGAAAGATCCATGCTCGCGCGGGTCTTGACGTCGCCACCATTCACGTTCGCGCTTGCGTCCGTCAGCGTCGCGACCCCGTTCTCCAAGCGAATCACGGCGCGATCGAGAGCCGTTCGCACGGAGCCCACGGTGGCGACGCCGCCCTTCAGGTCGGCGCGGCCGTAGAGCGCGATCACGGTGCCGAGAGCGAGCGAGCCACCGATCGACGCCGTTCCCTCCGTTGTTCCCTCGAGCTTCGTGCCCGCGGGCAAGAACGCGGCGAGGCGCGCCGCGGCCACGGGCAGGTCGGCGCGGAGCGTGAAGTCGGACGTGAGGTCGCGCGACCTCGAGAAGCGATCGATCTTTCCCGTGCCTTGAATCGTCGCGAACGACGACATCGCCTTGGCAGACTCGAGGACGAGTCGATCGTCGGCGTCGACGAACGTGCCGCGAACGTCGACGTCCATTTTCGGCTCCGCGAACGGGGAGGCGAGCGGCCCGCCCGACGCCGACAAGTTCGTGGTCGTGGCGGTCGCCTGGAATTTCGTTCCTGCGGCATCCGACGTCGCCTGGAACCGAGCGTCGGCCAGGCCAGCGAGCGCGAGACCCTGCGGGAGCAGAGCACCGAAACGCTCCGATGCGGAGCGAAGATCGACGTGGAACTGGCTCTGGAAATCGGCACGCGGGCGGGTCGACAGGCCTTCGACTTTGCCCTTCGCGTGAGCCTCCGCGAACGAGGCGTGAAGGTCGAGTGCGGCGACGTCGAGCGCCTGCTTCACGCGGTCGTAGGAGACGTCGACGTCGAGCTTCGATTCCTTTTCCTCGACGGGAGCCGCGAGGCCACCGCCGGATGCGCGGAGATCCTGCACTTTGGCGGAGCCGGCGAGCGTGGTTCGACCGCCGTTCTCCTTCGCCGTGAAGCTCGCGGACACCGAGCCGCCGAGTTCTTGTCCTGCGGGCAGGAATCCGCGCAGTCGTTCCGCCGCGGCCGCGAGGTCCGCCGACAAGGCGATCGACGCTTCGCCCTCCAAAGCGGAACGGATCTTCGATGCCGAGCCCGTTGCGACGAGCTTGGCGCCCGAGAACGACAGTTCTCCCTTGGACACGTTCAGGCGGTCGGCCCGCGAGTCGTATTCACCTTCGAAGTCGAGCGACGCGCGCGGTTCGGTGACGGGCGCGGTGAGGCCGCCGCCGCGAGCCATCACGTCCTTTGCATCGACATGAGCCGTTGCTCGAGACGTTGCACCGGCGGCGTGGGCGTCGATTTCGCCGGAGACCGTTCCCGCCAACTCGAGTCCGGGCGGAAGCCAAGCACCGAGGGCGGCGTTGGCTTTCGCGAGATCCATCCCGAGCACGGCGCGCGCATCGATCGTTCGCGCACTCGCGTCTCCGGAGGATCGAAGGGCGGCGATCTGAGCACCGAAGCGCACGTCGCCGAACGTCGTGTTCAGCGCACCGTTCGAAACGTCGAGAGAATCGGCGCCGCGGTCGTATCGTGCGGATGCCGTCCAGGACAAGGACGCTCCAGGGGCGTGTGCCGTCGATGGATCGCTCGCGGACCTCATGACGAAGTCGGTGAGCCCGCCGTGGAGATGCAGCGTGGTCGCGCCCTTGCCGTCGTCGCTCGCGACGAGCTCCGTTTTGATTTGTCCGGCGAGTTCGGTCGTCGCGGGGAAGAACGCGCCGAGCTCGGCGCGGGCACGGCCGAGATCTCCCGTGATCGTCGCCTTGAAGTCGGCGCGCGGCTGCGAAGCGAGCGCCGTGACGTCGCCCTTGGCCGACACCGTCGCGACCGACGAGACGAACTCGCCCTTGCGGACGTGAATGGCGTCGAACGCGGCACCCGACCGTTCGGCGCCGACGTCGAGGTCGAGCGAAATCGCCGCCTGATCGACCGGCGCGCTCAGCGGCCCCCCTTCGACGTGAAGCCCGCTCACGCGAGCTGCACCGACGATCGACGCGGTGTGGCCGTCGTCGACGATCCGCAGGGTGGAATCGACGGCGCCCGCGGCGCGCAATCCCTGCGGCAAGGCTCCCGCCGCACGATCACACGCGTTCGCGAGGTCGGCGTGGACTTCCGTCGCGAGGTCCACCTGGCGGAATCCGTCGCCGCCGACGCTGCCGGTCGCCTTGACGCTGGCAAACGACGTCGTGACCGTGGCGCGGTCGATGCCGATCCTCGACGCCTCACGAAGGAATCGCGCGACGATTTCGGCTTCGACGTTCTGCTCGGTGATCGGCTGAGCGAGCGGGCCGCCGCGAAGGTCCAGTCCCGCGACGCCG
Organism: Planctomycetota bacterium; assembly: GCA_016178505.1. Classification (GTDB taxonomy): domain Bacteria; phylum Planctomycetota; class JACOTG01; order JACOTG01; family JACOTG01; genus JACOTG01. The sequence goes on along the minus strand of JACOTG010000293.1, from coordinate 21,251 downwards.
GCCGAGAACGAGAATCGCGGAGTCCCCGCGTCCTCGCCGAGCCTCGCCTCGACTCGCACGTTGCCCGTCGCCTGGAGGTCGCTCGGGAATGCGGCCGGCGCGCACTCCAAGAGCTTTGCCAGATCGACGGCCGCCGTCCCCTCGAAGTCTCCGCTCGGCTGCGAACGAAAGCGATGGATGGATCCCTTTGCGTCGATCGTGGCCGGAGTGGAGCGAAGCGCGAGCTTCCTCACCGAGATCTCGTCGTCGGCGAGATCGATCGCGATGTCCGTCGCCAGGGAAAGGTGCTCCTCGCGGATCGCGGGGCGCCCCTTGCCCACGTCGACGCGCAACCCTTCGAGCTCGAGGGTCCCGGACGATTCGAACTTCGATCTGCCGGCGATGCTGGCCTTGAGCCGCGCACCGATCGTTCCCTGGCAGTCTCCGACCTGGGCGAACCGCGTCGCGAGGCTTCGCCACGGCCCGAGCTCGACGTTCGACGCCGTGAGCTCGCCGTTCGCGCGGAGCTGGTCGAGATCGAACGAGGACTTGGCCGCAGCGAGTTCCCGCACCTCGATCGTTCCCGACGACTCGAGCGAACCGTCCTCCCCGGCCTGCGGTACCCGAACCTTCACCGAGTAGTGGATCGGGTCGTTCGGTTTCTCGTTTTGGGCCGTGATCTGTACGCCTCGCAGCTTCGACGTCTTGTGGAGTTCGTCATCTTGCAGAGTCACGGCGCCGTCGGTCACGACGAGATCCAACTTGACATCGAACGGCTTTCCCTGCGCCGCCGTCGATTCACCGGAAACGGCGAGCGCAGGTTTCTCGCTCGGAGCATTCTTCGTCGCTCGCATCGCGAGCTTGTCGAAGTTGAACGAGCCGTCTGCAGCTCGAATGAGATGGATCTCCGGCTTCACGATCGCCAATCGCACGTCGAAGTGGCGCGAGAACAAACCGGCGAGCGACGTCACGACGGTCGCCTCGTCGGCCTTGAGAAGCGGCACGGCGTCGCCAGGGATCGTCACCTCCAGCTCACGAAGGGCGCCGCGTCCAGACCACGAAAGGCTCAACGAATCGACGGTCACCGTCGCGCCGAGCGCGGACTCGATGCGCCCGAGGAGCAAGGCACGACCCGGACCGAAGGAAAGCAGCGTGGGTAGGAGCAACGCAACGATTGCGATCGTGCCGATCAGGGCGATCCCGAACCACAGGACGCGCTTCCAGACTCGGCGCTTGGGTTTGTCCGGGAGACTGCGTGGAGCCGGGTCAGTCATGAGGACCTCCGATGAATCGGCAAGAACGGCGAGGACGAGGCATCGAAACTCGATTCACGGCGCATTAGAGATCCGCTGGTGAATCGCGTCAACGTCGCGGCCGGTCCCCGGCGTTTCCTCTGGAATTCACGAACGCGATTCACTAGGATCCGCGCGTTGCTCGAGGATGAAGTCGTCAATCGTGGAGTGGGGATTCAGGGCGGCATTCAATTCGACAGGTCGTTGAGGGTCATTGGACCCGCTCGAAGAATGTCTCCGCTCGATATCTTCGAGAGGCACGAAGGCAGAAAGGGAGGAGGATCCGATGAACAAGCAGGAGTTGTTCGAGAGCGTTGCTGGTGAATTGAGCACCTCGAAGGCGCAAGGCGAGAAGATCGTCAATGCGGTCTTCAAGTCGATTCAGACCGGATTGAAGAAGGACAAGGCCGTGCAGCTCGTCGGATTCGGGACGTTCAGCGTTCGTAATCGCAAGGCCCGAATCGGTCGCAATCCGCAGACCGGAGCCGAGATCAAGATCAAGCCGAGCCGGACCGTCGGCTTCAAGGCCGGCAAATCGTTGAAGAGCTCCCTTTAGGGTCCGCGCAGAAACAAATGCGTCAAACACCGAGGCCGAGCGAGAAGGCCGCTGGCGAGGAACGACGACGAGGCGTATCAACGGAGCGATACGGCGAGGAGGAGAGACGAAGTCCAGGGGCCTTCGCAGCCGGCCGAATGTAGCAGTTGTTTCTGCGCGGGCCCTTAGTCCGTCGTTACCTCGCAGCAGCCCCGCGTCGGATATCGGGGACAACGCCAAAAAAAGCGAGCCCTCGCAGCGTCGAACTGCGGGGGCTCGATTGTTTCTATGCGGACCTAGTTGAGGACGAACGCCCAGGGACGCGTCTCCGCGTCCTCGCCGCCGTCCACGACCGGGAAGTCGCGCACTGGCTGCGGCGGATGTGCCTCGAAGACGTTGAGCCGCGAGAGGCTGCGGCGCGATCGATTGACCATGTAGTCGGTCAGCTCGGCACCGTGATTGTCGGTGCGCGCGGTGATTCGATAGAGGTTGCGAGTACCGCTTTCATATCGAAATACGACTCCCGTTTCGAAATCGCCGTCGCCGTCGAGATCCGGTGGACCTCCGTCCAGGAATGGACCCGCCGGCGCAAACTCGACGACGCTGAACCAGTCATAGCGTCGTTCGCCGGACGGACCGGGGGACGCGGGGAAGATCGCGTTCGCACTGTTGAACGTGAATGCAACGGTCGCGATGTACGGACCGCTCGCGGGCGGAAACAGGTCCGGTCGGTAGAACACGTCGTTCACGATCACGACCGGCACTCGACTCGATGGAGGCGGGTTCGAGATGTCTTCGCCCGTCGGGTTGGCCGCGGTCGACGGGTTGGCCTCGACGAAGAAGTAGTCGACGTTGGCCCCGTTCGGCAAGCCCTCCTTCGGGATCTTGAACCGTTGGACGATCGTGAGATCCTCGGCGTCGACGGCGGTTGCCACCAAGTCCGGGTTGAAGCGGTAGTCCTCGACGTCCTGCCCGGCCCCGAGGAGATTCCGGAATCGAACCGTCCATCCATCCTCCACGACGGCGGGCGAGTTTGCCGCCGGGTCCGGCGTGGCTCGGAAGTCGAGGCTGAGGACGTAGCTTCCGCCGCCGGGCGTCGCCCAGTCGGTGAGTTCGATCGTGTAGTAGACGCCGGTCGTGACGTTGGCGCGAGCGAACGAGGAGAGCCCGTTCGCGCAAGATGGCGCGTTCGGGTCCGAACCGCGATCGTCGTTGCACGCGAGTTCGTTGAACGACCCGCAACTTCCCGTGAACAGCGACACCACCGTGTCGTAGCCCGATCCGCAACTCTCGAGGGTCACTGTTCCGTCGATGGGCGCGACCCACGAGAACCAGATGCTGTTGCCGTTCTGCTGTGGACCGCCGGCCGAGCACGCTTGCAACGGATCGGTCGGCTCGGTCGTCGCCGTCGTCGAGTTTCCGTTTCGGACGATGGGAAACGGGCCGAAGGAGGGGAGCTGAGTCGGACTCTGACACCCGTCGTTGCCGAGCGGCGCCGCGAGCGAACCGGAGAGCACGAGATTGCCTCCGGCGTTCACCGAGTACGCTTGCACCTGGATGATGTAGGTCGTTCCGACCGCGATCGGCACGGCGACGCGCGACTGCAGCGCGCAGGAATCGTCGTTGCACGCCACGTTGGCGAGTCCGGCCGAACAGTCGCCGACGTAGACCGAAAGCACGGAGTCGTATGAGGTGCCGGCGCAGGTGTCGAGCTGCATGATTCCGGGTGTCGCCGGCGTGACCGTGAACCAAACGCTCGCCGAGTTCTGAAAACCGCAGGGGCTCGGGTCTGTGGGGCTCGTCGTGGCGCACTGCGTATTCTCGGTCACCGTGAACGGCAGCGTCACCGACATCGCGTTTGCGCAGAGATCGTTCGCGGGTGCGGCGACGCCGAGCGGCGGGGGAGTCGCATCCTCCGGTGCCGGCGGTTTCGCGGCGGCGTGCCGACCGTCGAGCGCCTGCTTCTGGGAGACGTCGATGGACGGCGATTCAGCGCCGGCTGCCGGCCGAGGGATCGAATCGCCGAACTTCGGAGTGAGCAGGCTGCGCGTGTCCGACACCTTGAAGACCGTGATCGGAGCGCCGGGTGCGTTGGCGTCGATGATTCGGGGCCGCGGCGGATGTGCCGGGGCTGCCGTGGCCGACACGGCGACAACCAACAGGCTCGCGACGATGAGGATCGGTGTCGCAGTGAGATGGGACGCGAACTTCATGGGTTCTCCCTTCTTCCGGAGAGTCAGTTGCGGCCACGCAACCCTCGTGTCTGGTCACGGGAAGCCGGCGGCCGGCGGATCGAATTCGACGACGGAACCAAGAGATGCGCTCCCCCCCGTCCTTCGCACCTTTCCGTTCTTCTCTCTCCGGGGTGCCAGTCTAACCGAGGCGGAGTGGGCTCACAAGGCAATGGGAAATAGGCGCCGTCGCGTGCTTCGTTTTGGCACGTGACCCGTCGGACGGAGAGCGCGTCAGTCCGCGGCCGGGGGGGCCACGTGTGGGACGACTCTGCCGGCTTCGTCGATGGACGCGTGAAGCGGCAAGGCCGCCGTCTCGCGAAATGCGCGGAGGAGCTCGGCGATCTCGCCGCGCGCGACGAACGAGATGTCGAGGCCCACGCTCGTTGCGAATGCGGCGGCCTCGGCGATCTCCTCGGCCGCCGCGACGTCGGGCGGATCCACCGGATCGAGATTCACGATCGCCCGTCGACAGCCGTTTTCGGCGAGACCGTGCAACCTATCGACGAGGCGGCGAGCCGCGGGTGCGATGGGAATTTCGGGATGCACGAGGACCGTCGCTCCGAGCTCCGGGTCGGCCGCTGAACTCCCTTCTTCGAACCTGCTCTCGGCCGGCGCCAGCAGTCGAGCGAGGAGGCGGCGCAGCGCGACCGGCTCGAAGGGCTTCTCGAGGACGACGTGGGCTCCGGCCTGTCGTGCAAGGCGAAGGGATGCGAGGTCGGTGCGAAGCGCGGTTGCGACGATCGCGCACGAAAACGTCTCGGACAGCGCTCGAAGGCGAGCGATCACCTCGAGGCCGTCGACCACCGGAAGGCTCGTCGACACGAACGCGATGCGAGGCCGCAGCTTCCATGCCGCATGGACGGCTTCGGCACCGTCGCGTGCGACGAACACCGATCCCTCGATCGATGACGTGAACCGGCTCATCGCTTCTTCGTTGGACTCGGCCACGAGGATCCTCGTCCGCCCGTCGTCGATCCGAGGCGCCGTCGCTTGCGTGATCGACGCGACGACGTTCTGGCTCTTCTCGAGAATCCAGTGAACCGTCGTCTCGATTTCTCGTCCGTCGCACGGCTTCACCAAGTACTGCGACACGCCGAGGCGCAGGATCTCGTGAACGGTCTCGCTGTCGCACACGCCCGTCAACATGAGCACCGGCAGTTTCGTGAATCGTCGATCCTCGCGTAGTCGGCGCAACGTCTCGATGCCGCTGAACAGCGGCAGGCTGACGTCGAGAATGACGAGGTTGGGCGGTTCGCGGTGAATCAGGCTGAGCGCCTGCAAGCCGTTCTCGGCCTCGGCGACGCGGTGGCCGGCGCGGCTCAATCTTCTCGCGAGAGGGCCTCTCAGGTCCGACTCGTCTTCGACGATGAGGATGCGTTTCGACACGACGGTGACCTCGAGCCGATGGGGAAGTCCTCGGCGAACGCCGAGTTCGAGCTGCATTCCTATCGGCGCTGAACGCGTGCCGACCGAAGCCGAAGGCGGCTCCAGCCGTAGGGCATCGACCGTCGATAGGGAAAGGACGGAGCGAACCGTCGCAGGGGTAAACGTTCGAAATCGAGCCGCGCGCGACGCGCGAGGAGGCCCAATGGCACGATCGGATCGAGACGCCTTCCGTGAGGAAATCCAACGCCTCTTTGCTGCGGGCGATCTTGCGCGATGCCGAGCGCGACTCGCAGCGGGTCTCGAGAAATGGCCCGGCGATCCGGAGCTCCTCAATGATTCGGGTGTCGTTGCCTACGCGGAGGGGAAGCTCCATGAAGCGATCGGACTCTTCCGCGCCGCGCTGGCGCTGAAGCCCGGCGATCTCGAGGCGTCGGAAAACCACCTGCGATCGCTCCTCGGCGCCGGTCTGAATCACGCGGCCTGGCGATTCCTTCGTGAGTCCGGGCGCACTTCCGATTCGCTGACTCAGGCACCGGAGGCGGTCCGCATCGCCGTGGCGGTGACCGTCCCGGGTGCCGGACGCGCCGCGTCGCCCGGCGATCTCGATCGCTGCGTATCGTCGATTCGCGAGCAGACCTATCCGGTGAGCGAAATCCTCATCGCTCTCGACGCGGCATCGGCGGCGTCGTCTGCTGCTCTGAGAATGTCCGGAACGCGTCGAATCGACCTCGAGCGAAGAGGCGCGCCGACCGCGCGTCGTGCCACGCTCCTCGCGACGCGCGCGGACGCAATCGTTTGGGTCGACGCCGATGTCGCGCTGGATCCCCTTTGGATCGAGATCGCGCTGCGCGAGCTGTACTCCGGAGAGTGCGCGGGATCCACCGGTCGCCTGCTCGAAGTGCATGACCAGGGGCTCGCCGATCAGTGGCGCGCCGTGCACGAAGGCGCCGACCCGGGTCTCGTTGCGAGCGATCCGCAGCCGATGTTGCACGGAGGCGCGGTGATGTACAGAACGGACGCGCTCGCCGGCGCGATGTCGAGCGACACCGCTGGAGCGTCGCTGCTCGACCGCGCGCTCGGTGCGAGCCTTCGTCGCCGCGGCCTCGTACTGCGGGCATGCTCGGACGCGGTCGCGTGGCGCCATCGCCGCGACACGCTGGAATCGGTGCTCGACGACTGGTGCGCGGAGGAGACAGCGCGGCTTGAAGCCGAGGGAGTTTTCTCGTCGACGGCGCCGCTCGAGGCGCTGACGCTCTTGAGAGCCCACTATGCGACGCTCGCCTTCGACCGGCTGCATGCCGACGTTTCCGCCGGCAGGCCGGCGCTCGCCTATCCGGATTTCCTCCTCTTCTTCTGGTCGATCCTTCGCGACGTCGAGCACCTCGGCCTCACGGGCCGCGTGCCGATGGCAACCTGCGTCAGCGCAGCCTCGACGTTCCTGTCGCAGTCGTGGAAGGCGCTCGACCCCATTCCAGGCGTCCCGAGCGCGCTTCTCGATGCCGCAGCGCGACGCGTTCTGTCCGGGCTCGGCGAGTTCGGGCGTTCGATTGCGGCGACCCTATCGGGCCCGGAGACGACCGGCAGTTCATCGTCGGGAAATCCCTCGCTTGCACCTTTGGCCGAGACCCTGGTCTCGGTCGTCGAAGCGTTCGGGCCGGCACTCGGTACGGTGTGGAACGCCGTCGCGGTCACCGAAGGGCGTCCACCGGCGCTCGTCCCCGCATAACGCGTCCATCAGCGTCATCGTTCGTACCGCCTCGTGACGGGACTCGCCTCGCGGGCGAGGCCGGTGCTCTCCTCCCAATCCCGGGCTAAAGCTCCGGGATCCTCCTCCCATAATGCTCGTGGCGGCGAACAGCCGCAGCTGATGGTCTCTTCAAAAGAGGCGTGACGCGTTTCAGTCGTTCGCTCTGGCTCGTTTAGAACGGGGCGACTGCGACCGTGACACCTGATTATCCAAGGAGGATTCTGCAATGGGTTTGAGTATCAACAGCAACTTGGCATCGTTGAACGCGCAACGACAGTTGTCGCGCGTCAGCAGCCAGTTGGGCAAGTCGTTCGAGCGCTTGTCCTCGGGCCTGCGCATTGCACGCGCGTCCGACGACGCGGCAGGTCTCGCGATTTCCGAGCGCTTGAAGGCGTCGGTCAAGAGCATCAATCAAGCGTCGCGCAACGCCAATGACGGCATCTCCCTCGTGCAGACCGCGGAAGGCGGACTGGACGAGATCAATAACTTGCTCAACCGTGCTCGCGAGCTTGCGGTCCAAGCTTCGAACGGGACCCTCAAGGGCACCGACAAGAACACGCTCGACGACGAGTTGCAGCAGATCGTCGACGAGGTCGACCGCATCGCACAGAAGACCGACTTCAACGGCATCAAGCTCCTCGACGGCACTTCCTCGAGCGTCACGTTGCAAGTCGGCGAAGGCACCTCGAGCGGCATCGATACGTTCGACGTCACGCTCGACGGCGTCCGCGCGACGGATCTCACGATCAACGCACTCGACATCGGCTCGGGTGGTAGCCCGTCGACGGCGATCACGAACATCGACGCGGCGATCGACGCCGTCTCGAACCTTCGTGGCAGCTTCGGCGCGGCGCAGAATCGGCTCTCCTCGACGATCAATTATCTGTCTAACGCCGCCGAAAACCTCCAGGCCGCCCAATCGCGCATCGCAGACGTCGACGTCGGTGCGGAGACGGCCGAGCTGACGCGAAAGAACATCCTGCAGCAGGCGGCAACCATCGTCCTTGCTCAGGCAAACGCTCAGCCGCAGATCGCTCTCAGACTTCTCCAAGGATAACGTAGGTCAAACGAGTCGCTATCGTCCCTGACTCCCGATCGAGGCGGCCCCGAAGAGGGGCCGCCTCGGCGGGGTCGGTTCGATGGCACCGCGGCCCTGCGATCGCCTTCGAGACACGAGGGCGACCGCAGGGCTCCGCCTCGTTGTCTGATTCGGATTCTCTGCTGCGTCAACTCACGAGGACATCGAGAGGGAAACGGCGATGGCGTCCGGCATCAACTTCAGCGGACTCGCTTCGGGCCTCGACACGAACGCGATCGTCGACGCCCTCGTTGCCGTCGAACGACAGCCGATCGCAGCGAAGCAGGCTCGACGCGACAAGCTCAGCAAGAACATCGCGCTGTTCGCGAAGATCGGCGAGAAACTCTCCGCGCTCCGCGATGCAGCCGACAACTTCCGCGATGCGGGCGCATTTTCCGCACTGAAGGCGACGTCCGGCGACACCAGCGTCCTCAACGCCACGGCCACGGGCGATGCCAGCGCCGGCGTCTACCAAGTCGTCGTGACGCAGCTCGCTCGGCGTGAAACGCAGACTTCGCAAGGCTACGCGAACTCCGACACGCTCACCGTCGGCACGGGCACGCTTCACGTCACCGTCGGATCGACGACGAAGAACATCACCATTGCGCCGGGTTCGGCGACGCTACAGGGTGTCCGTGACGCCATCAACGCGGCGGACGCAGGCGTGAGCGCATCGGTCGTGAACGACGGTTCCAATTTCCGTCTGGTGCTCACGGCGGACGACGGTGGCGTCGATCACACCGTCACCGTCGACGCGAGCCAACTCTCGGGCGGCGGACAAGCGCTCACGTTCACCAGGACGGAGACGGCGGCCGACGCCATTCTGAGCGTCAACGGGATCGAAGTTCACCGGGATTCGAATCACGTCGACGACATCGTCGCAGGGCTCACCTTCGACCTTCTCAAAAAGACGGCGGAGAACACACCGGTCACGGTGAAAGTCGACGCCGACGTCGACGGACTCAAAGGAAATCTTCAGGACTTCGTGAAGGCGTACAACGACGTGCAGTCGCTCCTTCACGATCAACTGAGCTTCACGCCGGGACAAGCGGCTCCGCCGCTCCTCGGCGACGCCACGCTCGTGACGATCCAGGGCGGCTTGTTCACGTCCGTGAACCGCGAAGTACCGGCTGCCGCTGGAGCGCCCGCTTCGCTGTCGTCGGTCGGGATCAAGACGTCGACGGATGGATCGCTTCGGATCGACACCAAGAAGCTCGAAGACGCCATCAAGGCCGATCCGGATGCGATCGTTCGGTTGTTCACCGACGGTGCCGGCGGTCTTGCCAGCGGACTGAAGAACTTCGCGAACACGCTCGTTCGAGCCTCGGACGGGCTGCTTGGCGCTCGCCAGGACGGGATCCAGAGGCAGATTCGGACCCTCGACGCCGCCATTCGGCAAGACGACGCCCGTGCGACTGCATTCGAAGCGGCGCAGCGTCGCAAGTTCGCGGCGCTCGAGTCGCTGCTCGGGCAACTGCAGTCGCAGTCGGCCGCGCTGACCAGCTTCAAGTGAGAGGTTGATTCCCATGTCCACATTGCCATCCACCGCCGCCCGCGATTACATGCGGTCCGCGGTTCTTTCGGCGACTCCGCTCCGGCTCATCGTTCTTCTCTACGAAGGCGCCATTCGACAGCTTCGCACCGCGAATCGTCGGTTGGAGGAAGGCGACGATCGGGGCCGCCATGCCGCCCTCGGCCGCGCCCTCGACATCGTCGGCGAACTCGTCGCGTCGCTCGATCCGAAGCACGCGCCGGAGATCACGGCCGACCTCGAGAGGCACTACGTCTACGTTCAGCGCTGCATCCTCCAGGGCAACCTGGAACGCAGCCGAGAGAAGATCGACGCCGCAATCCGCGTCCTCGACATCCTTCGCAGCGCGTGGACCGAGATCGAGCGCACTCAGCCGCAGGCCGCACGCTAGGCGCGTCCATGTCCGGGCCACCCGCGCGCGCCTCGCGCCTCTCCTGTCTCGCCGAGCGCCAACTCGTCCTCGAGGGACTGCTCACCCTCTACCATCGCCTCGTCGTGACGGGAGAGGGATCGAGTACCGCGGCGCTCGAGCACGCGGAGCGATGCCTCGCCGCATCGTACGAGCGACTTCGGGGAGTCCAGGCGCAGCTCGCGGCCTGGACCCGCACCGAAGAGGGCGGTGCGTCGTCCAGCGAAGCGATCTTCGAGGCGGAAGCGACGAAGCTCTGGAAAGAGATCGTCGTTCTTCACGGCAAGCTCGAAGCCGCGGTTCGCGCGGAGCGCGACGACGTCGCTCGGGTCCTCAGGCGCCTACGCGAAGCCCGACGAATCGCCAAACAGTACCGGCTGCCCGGGCGAGATCCCGGCTCGATCGTCGACGCTTCGAGCTGATCCCGCGGATCGCGAAACCTAGCTGTCACGCTCCACGAGCCTCAGCAAGACGCGTTCGCCCTGACACTCGAACGCGATCTGCGCGAGGAGCCGGCCAACTGGAATCCTCATCGAGTAGTCCGTTCCTTCGACGACTGCCGGGAGCGACAAGGAAGAGGGCGCCGGCAGCAGGGACTTCACATTGCCGCCCGTCATGTTCGCCATCTCACCCAACGCGTCTCGAGCGTGAGCGAGAGTGGCCTCGTCGGTTTCGATTCCAAACGTCAGCGCGGCAATCTTGCGGGCGAGTGAATCGGAGCAATGGAGTGCGACGTCGCCTTCCCAAGCTCCAGTGATCTGAACGCATCCGGAAAGAGTTCGTTCCTTCAGCGAAGCGATCGCCGCTTCGTCCAGAGGGGTTCGGCGGATTTCCCAACCGAGCATCGTCGACCAGATCGTCCGAGTCACCTGGCAGATGTCGTCCTCGTAGAGCTGCATGGAGACTCCTTCAAGTCTTCTTCACGCGATAGAAGGGGACCCTGGGAAAAGCAACCCTCTCGAACTTGTCGTCGATGTTGAGCGTCGTCTCTGCGCTTCCGAGGACGAGATAACCGCCGGGACGCAGAATTCGTCGAATCTTGCCTAGGATCGAACGCTTCGTCGCGACGTCGAAGTAGATCAGGACGTTGCGCATGAAAACGACATCCATTGGCGGGAACTGCGGCCAGTCGGCGGCGAGGTTGACGTGGCTGAAGTGGATCATGCGGCGGATGTCGTCGCTGATCTGCCAATCGACGCCGCGCTTCTTGAAGTACTTCACGAGCAGGGGCGCCGGCAATCCGCGATTGACCTCGAGTTGACTGAACACGCCATCCTTCGCCTTGGACAGTACGTCCATGTTGAGATCCGAGGCGATGTGACGAACGACCCAGGTCGAGAGGATCGGGAAGTTCTCCCGCAAGATCATGGCGATGGAATAAGGTTCCTGTCCGCTCGAGCTCGCCGCGCACCACAGGTTGATCTGACGGTCGACCGAACGACGTTGGATCAGGTCCGGGAAGACGTGCAAATTCAGCGCATCGAACGTCGGCATGTCACGGAAGAACGACGTTTCGTTGGTAGTGAGCGCCTCGACGACCCTTCGATGCAAATCGTGATACGGCGCGGAGCGAAGCGCCGCGACCAACTCGGTCAACGAGGCAAAGCCTTCTCGCTGAAGGATCGGGCCGAGCCGCGATTCGACGAGGTAGGTCTTCCCGTCGTCGAGCACGATCGCCGACCGATCGCGAACGAGCTTGCGCACGTATTCGAAGTCGGCGTTGGGCAGCATCATGCCGGCTCTGTCTCCGTTCGGTTCAACCAGCGACGGTCGGCGGGGGGCACGGTTGCTCTCGGCAGGTGGCGCGTTTCCGTCACGAGCCGAATGATTTCGCGTCCGATGGCGTCGAGCGCAACGAGTTCCTCGGCGAGCCCGGCCCTCGCGACGGCGCCCGGCATTCCCCAAACGGTGCTCGTCGCTTCGTCTTGGGCGAGCACCCGACCGCCTGCAGCGTGAATGTCCTCACAGCCTCGAAGTCCGTCTTGACCCATTCCCGTCATCACGACCCCCAAGGCGCCTGCGCCGAACACTCGTGACACGGACCGGAAGAGCACGTCGACGGCGGGCCGGCAGGAGTTCTCGGGCGGATCCTGGTTGAGCATCAACGTCGGGTCGGGACCCGTTCGTTCGAGCACCATGTGAAAGTCGCCCGGCGCGATCCACATCGTTCCCGGGAGCAACAGTTCCCCGGACACTCCTTCCCGCACCGGCATCGCGCATCGCGTGGACAGTCGATCCGCGAGGAGTTTGGTGAAGAGCGCAGGCATGTGCTGCACGATGACGACGGGCACCGGGAAGTCGTTGGGGATGCTCGGAAGCACTGATGCAAGCGCGTTCGGTCCGCCCGTCGACACGCCGATGGCCACGACATCGATGCGCCGTCGGCTCGATTGCGGCGGCGCGGATGTCGGCGACGGAAACGGATCGATCGGGAGCGCGCGAGACGACACGCCGGGTGAGCGGGGAAGGATGCTCGCGCACAATCCTTTGATCTTCCGAATGAGTCCGTCCCGCACGGCGGCGGCCACGTGCGCGTCGCCCGCGTCGTTCGATGGCTTCGTCGCATAGTCGCTCGCGCCAAACGTCAGTGCTTCGACCGTTTCTGCGGTGCCGCGCCGAGTGAGCGCGGAAAACATGATGACCGGCAGTCGGGGATGGGTCTTTCTGATTTCCACGAGCGTCTCGAGACCGTTCATCTCGGGCATCTCGACGTCGAGGATCACGATGTCGGGGCTCAACTGCGGCAGCTTCTCTAGCGCGATCCGCCCGTTCGCCGCCGTTCCGACGACGAGCAAGTCGGGATCGGACGAGAGGAAGTTCGTGATGAGCTTCCGAATGGTGATCGAATCGTCGACGACGAAGACTCGGACGCGGGCCATCGAGTCACGATTGCCCGATTCCGAGGAGTGCGAGCTTCTCGAGGATGACGTCCTTCGTGAACGGCTTCATCACGTACTCGTCGGCACCCGCGTTCAACGCTGCGGCGACGCTTTGAAGCTCCGTCTCGGACGTCACCATCATCAACCTCATGCCGTTGAGCGTGGGATCGGCTCGGACGGCGACGACGAACTCGTATCCATTCAAGTCGGGCATGTTCCAGTCGACCAGCGCGACGTCGACGCAACCGATCGTCGCCAGCCGGTCGAGGGCGTCGCGGCCGTTCTTCGCCTCGATCACCTCGAAGCCGATCGCGGTCATCATGTTCCTGAGGATTCTCCGGATGGCCTCGGAATCGTCGATCACGATTGCGCGCACATCGACCTCCTATCGGCGCGGCTCCCCGGGCGGTGGCTGCATCGCGCGCTCAGGGGTCGGCCCGTCCGTTTCGCCGAGTCGAACGAAATGGGTCTCAACACCGAAACTGTCCGACGAGATTTCGAAGCTGCGTCGCCATGCGCGCCAGTTCGACCGATGCTCGTTGCGTGTCGGACGCGCCGGTCGACGTCGACTGCGCCGCCTGCGCGACGCCCGTGATGTTCCGTGCGATTTCGGCAGTGCCTTCGGCAGCCTCCGACACGTTGTGCCCGATCTCGTTCGTGGTCGCAGTTTGTTGCTCGACGGCGCTTGCGATCGCGCTCTGAATGTCGTTTATCCGGTCGATGATCGAGCTGATCTGACCGATCGCGTCGACCGCGCCCCTCATGTCGGCCTGTATCGAGTCGATCTTCTGGCTGATGTCTTCCGTCGCCTTCGCCGTCTCCTTGGCCAGGTCCTTCACTTCATTGGCGACGACCGCGAAACCCTTTCCAGCGTCTCCAGCCCGCGCGGCCTCGATGGTGGCGTTCAGCGCGAGGAGGTTGGTTTGTTGCGCGATCGAAGTGATGACCTTGATGATCTTGCCGATCTCGGCGCTGGAATCGCCGAGTTTGGAGACGGTCGCAGTGGCCGTGCCGGCGACCAGGACCGCTTGCGTCGCAACGCGGGCCGCGTCGTTCGCATTCTTCGAGATCTCCGTGATGCTCGCCGTCATTTCCTCGCTGCCGGCAGCCACCGTGCCGACGTTCTTGCTGACTTCGTCGGATGCCGCGGAAACGACGTTCGCCTGAACCGACGTTTGCTCGGCATTGGCGGCCATCTGTTGACTGATCGCCGTGAGCTGATCGGCGGAGCCGGCCAGTGCTTCTGCGCTCGTTCCGATGGTCGAGATGCTCCCGCGAAGATTCTGGAGGAATCCACCGAGCAGTTCGCCGATCTTCCCCACCAGATCGTCGCCCTTGACGGCGACGTCGCGAGTGAGATCACCCGCGGTGGCTGCGCGCACCGCGTCGAGGATCTTGTCGACGCGGGTCACGACGTCCAGGGTCACCATCGGACCCATGTAGTTCCCGTCTCGGTCGAAGATGGGGCTCACGAGGAGATCGAGAGTCTCGGGCCCGACCTTGATGTGTGCGCGTCGCGGCAGGTTGTTCGGATCCGAAAGGATGCGGCGCAGCTCCTCGGGGTTCGAGTGAAAGACGTCGACCGAATGCCCGATCATCTGCTCCACTTTGATCGGCAGATGCGCTTCGAGGTTTTTCAGAGTACGCCACGACGCCGGGTTCATGTACCGGATGCGGCACTCCGGATCGGCGTAGATGACGTTCATGGGCGCCGCGTCGAGCATCGACTGGATGCGCGCGGCGTCGGAGCGTTCACGGATCCGGTCGATGGCAGCGGATAGAACGCGGCCGGCGGTACGTAGAGCATCGACTCGGTCGGGCGACGGCGCCGGCTCTTCGAGCGTGAAGAAGTCGCACGTGCCGACGACGTCGCCGCCCACGATGACGGGCACGCAGACCGCGAACCTCATTCCCGCGCGTCGCGCGACGGACGTTCGGCTGCAGTCTCCGGACTCACCGAGATCGACGACCACGGTGTCGCGAGTACGCCACGCGCGCCCGATGACGCCGTCGCCTTCGCGGAACTGGGCCTCGGACGTGACGCGGCGAAATTCGGCGCTTGCGACGCCCGAGTCGGCGGAGAAGCGCAGGGCATTTGCGTTTCGGTCGAGCACGAAGAACGAGCCGTAGGGCCATCCAAACGATGCTCGCACGGCTTCGATTGCGCCGCGGGCGGCGTCGGTGATCGTCTTTGCGCGCTGCACGGCGTCCACGAACGAATCGAGCATTCGCACGATGACCTGCGCTTCGTCGTTCACCGTGCGCGGGCCCGGGCCGGGATCGCGCATCGTGGGATTCGGGTTGAGTCGAAGCGACGACATGGTCAACGCGCCTCGAACTCGAGAATGTCCATTCGTGCACGCGACGTCGTCGATTGCGACGGGATTCGCGTCGACGATCTGCGTCGCGATCGGAAGGAGCGACTCCACGACTTCGTCGACGAGCGAGGGTCGAATACCGAGCGACTGCAATGCGTCCACAAGGTGTTCGACGACGCGGCCAAACTGGCGAGGTTCGATCGGCGTGGGTCGGGCCTTGTTCCGCTTCGCTCGCTCGCGCCGGCCGGGTCCACCCAGCGTCGTCGTGAACAGTTTCACGTGAGTCCGGCGCAACCCGTTCGCGTCGACGCCGGCGAAGAACGGGGCGAACTCGTGGTCGGCGCGCAGACGCTCGCCGAGTGCGTCGACGAGCGACGCGACGGCGGCCGCGCCGCCGAGTCTTTCGAACAAGGAAGAGCACGGCCGACGGCCCGAGGCTTTCGAAGCCAAGGTCTATCTCCTTTCCGGTTTCGATCTCTGTCGTGGCAAGTTGGGGGGATTCCCGACCGCCGCGTGGCGCCGAGCGGACTTCGCCTCCGGTCGGATCGGCCTCACGTCGAGGTCGATGCCGTTCGTGGCGGCGTCTCGTCCCGATGCCCCGTCCACGTCTTCAGTCCACCCTTTCGCCCGAGCGACGCGCGCCCGCGGGAACGCTCGAGGCCTTCTCCGTGTCGAGAACGAGTAACAGGCGATCGCTGAGCTTGTAGACGGCCTTGATCAGCTCGCGCGCGGCGCCGCGAAGAGTCTGAGGCGGCGCCTCGCGTGAATCTTCGGTGACTCGAACGACGTCGCCGATGTCGTCGACGAGGAGGCTCGTCGCACCGTCGTCCGTTCGGACGACCACGTTCATGGGGAGCTGTTGCGGATTTCTGGGGGACAACTCGAGCCGGTGCCGCAGATCGATCGCGGTGACGACTTGTCCGCGGATGTTGATCAACCCACGAATCGCGGCGGGTGCGAGGGGAACTCTCGTCACTTCCTGATGGCGAATGACCTCTCGAACGTCGAGGACGTCGACGCCGAACCACTGACCGTCGAGGTAAAAGGTCGAGAACTGATTCGCGCCGGTCATGTCGGTTTCCTCATCACGCGACCTCGACTCCATCAGCGATGGCGTTGCCCCTCAGGCGCGCGACGTCCGATGGATCGAGCAACTGGGTGACCTTGCCTCGGATGACCGCTGTGGCGCGGGTTCCGTCGCGCCCCGCAGGGCGGTCGACGACGAGCGTCTCTTCCACGATGTCGAGGATCCGGTCGATGATGACGCCCACGTGGCGACCGCGCTCGGTGCAGACGATGACGTGGAGCGATGCGCTTTCCGGTGGCGGAGTCGAGTTGCCGCAAGCGAGGATCGAGTTCAGGCGCGTGAGCGGCATGGCCTGTCCGCGATACTGGACGACGTCCTCGCCTCCGACGATCTCGACTTGTCCGGGACGGAATTCCTCGATCCGCGTCACCAACGGCAGTGGGATCGCCATTCGGCCGATTCCGCGAACGTCGAAGAGCAGAAGTCTCTGTTTGTCCTCCGGGGACTGAACGGCCACGGCGACCTGGTTGCCGACCACCCAATTTCGGATCTCGGACAGGATTCCGACGCGCTGCGCGATGCCGACGACGTCGAGGATCAGCGCGATGCGTCCATCGCCCCGGATGGTGGCGCCGGCGAACACGGAGATGCTCTGAAGCTGCTTGCTCAGCGGCTTGACGACGATTTCCTCGGTGTCGCTGATCTGGTCGACCACGAGTCCGAATTGGCGATCGTCTGCCTGAACCACCACGATGTTGATCGCGTCCGAGGTCCCGTCGCCGTTGCCCTCCGACTCCAATCCGAGAACTTGGTCGAGATGGACGAGCGGGATGAGGTCGTTGCGAAGGCGGAACACGGACACGCCGTGGACGCGCTCGATTGGATTCTCGCCCGGCCGCCGTTCCACGCGCACCAACTCCCGAAGGCTCTTCTGCGGAATTGCGAACCGACTACCCCGCGTCGCGACGACGAGCGCAGGAATGATCGCCAGCGTGAGAGGGATCTTGAGCTTGATCGAGGTGCCGCGCCCGACATGCGTCACGACGTCGACGGTTCCGCCGATCTTTTCGATGTTCGTCTTGACCACGTCCATTCCGACGCCACGGCCCGAGAGGCTCGAGATCTTCATCGCCGTCGAGAATCCCGGCACGAAGACGAGGCTCACGAGCTCGTCGTCGGTCATGCGCGCCCCTTGCTACTCAGTGATGAGCCCTCGCGCCAGCGCCGTTTTCTTCACGCGGTCGGAATCGATGCCGTTGCCGTCGTCGGAGATCTCGATGTTGACTTGACCTCCCTCGTGGAATGCTCGGAGTAGGATCCGCCCTTCGGCCGGCTTGCCTCGCTCGGAGCGGGACGCCGCGATCTCGATTCCGTGGTCCACCGAGTTGCGGACGATGTGCGTGAGGGGATCCTTGATCGCCTCGATGATCGTTCGATCGAGTTCGGTTTCCGAGCCTTCCATTTCCAAGCGCACCTGCTTGCCGCACGATGCCGCGAGGTCGCGAACGATGCGGGGAAACTTCGCCCAGACGTTGCGGATGGGCTGCATGCGCGTCTTCATGACGCCTTCCTGTAGCTCGCTCGTGATGAGGTTCAGGCGCTGCGACGTGTCGAGAAACGACGAGTCTCGTTGCGTGAGGGAGAATTCGAGGACTTGATTTCGTGCGAGCACCAGCTCACTGACGAGATTCATCAACTGATCGAGGAGCCCGACATCGACGCGCACGCAGGTCTCGGATCGACCGTTGAGCGACGGGTGCGCATCGACGAAGGTCGTCGTTTCGAGTGCCGTCGTCGGCACGGGCGCCGGATCGTTCGATGCAGGAGAACCCGAATCGTCGGGCGCGTGTGCAGGCGCCGCTCCGCCCGAGGGTCCGTGGCGCTGGGGCTCGCCGTCGCTGGACGTCGCGACGGAAGCCGCTTGCAGTCGCGCGACCGTGTCCACGAGCGACGACCAATCACGATCGCCGTCCGAACCCGTCGACTCGATGAACGCGAGCATTTGCCGAACCGCATCGACGATGGCGAGCAGGGTGCTCGTGATCGTGGCATCGAGTTGAAGTTGTCCATCGCGCACGCGGCTCAGGAGATTCTCGCCCGTGTGGGCGACCGACTCGAGCTTGGCGAATCCCAGGAAACCGCAGGTTCCTTTGATCGTGTGCATCGTCCGGAAGACGCTTCCGAGGAGCTCGCGGGAGGTGGGATCTCTCTCGAGGGCAACGAGATCACGGTCGAGCCGGTCGAGGTTCTCGTGACTTTCGATCAAGAACTCTTTGACGATGTCGTCCGTGTCGCTCATCGGCTCGGACCATCTCCTTCGACGACGCTCCACTTCCGCGGCATGTCGTACGCGTCACGATGAACCAGGGATGCTTCGACATTGGGGCGGACCTGACTTGAGGCGAATTCGCACGGGCGGACCTCGACGAAGAGGCGCCGCGGGCCGCAGGGCGAAACGGCTCGCCTTGCACTGCGATCCAGCGGCGTGTCGGGGAGGCTCCCGCAGGACGCAGGCGGGTCCTTCGGTCAGTCCGTGGAAAACGACCGGATCGCGTCGTCGAGCGTCGCGATCATCCCGAGCTGTTTCGTCTCCTGGAATTCTCGAAGAACGCCCAGCGCCCTCTCGGACGGGCGCACGAACTTCACGCGAATCTTCAGCTGATGGGCACGCGCCACGAGGGCGAGAAGTCTCGTCACCATGTCGATCTCGAGGTCGTCGACGCCGCCCATGTTGATGACGAGCTTCGAGAATCCCTCCTCGGCCATCTCTTCGACGCTGCGGTTGATTTCACCTACGAGTGACTGGAGGAACTGCCGAGCGGCGGGGTCCTTCTTGTCCGGGACGTTGACGATGCACACGTCGTTCGTGCGCGTCACGGGATTCACCGGTCTCGCGAAGGCGGAGAGCAGGTCTTCGAGATCCTTCTTCGTGAACGGCTTGATGAGGATCCGACGAAATCCCATCTCCTTGGCGCGTTTGTGGAGATCGGTTTGAGTCTCGATCGACATTCCGACCACGCGAACGTCGGCGAGCTTGCTGTTCGCCTTGAGCTTCTGGAAGACTTGGAATCCGTCCATCTCCGGCATCGCGAGGTCGAGAAGGATGATGTCGGGCTTTTCCACGAGCGCGAGGGTGATTCCCTCGGGCCCGCTCGTCGTCGTCAGCACTTTGTGCTTGTCTTTCAAGCAGTCGCTCACGAGTTGCAGGACGTTGGCCTTGTCGTCGATGACCAGGATCTTGCAGGCGTCGGCTCCCCGCTCATCGTCGTCGGTCGCCGTCGCGTGCGGAGGCGCATCGCCTTCCCACAGTCTCAAGATCTTGTTGACCTTCTTGTAGAGTTCCTTTTGGTCGAATGGCTTGAGGATGTAATCCTTCACTCCGAGCTTGAGGATCTCGACGACCAACTCCTTGCTCGCCACCGCCGTGAGCATCACCACCGCGCTGCTCTTGAGCAGCTCGTCTTCGCGAAGTGCCTTCAGCGTCTGGAGGCCGTCCATCACGGGCATCGTGACGTCGAGTAGGATCAAGTCCGGCTTCTCGCGCTTTGCGACTTCGAGACACTCTTGGCCGTTCGTCGCTTCGACGATCTCGCACCCGACCTGTTTCATGTACTTCGAGACGACCGTGCGGATCGTGCGACTGTCGTCGCAGCTCAAGATCTTCGCCATCGTTGACCTCCGATGCTTCCTCGTTCGGCGTCCGCGCCACTCCACGAGCGACGTCCCGCGAGGACGATCCGCTCTTCTCCCGTCGCGAACGAATTCAGGATTTTGAATCCAGTGCGAGTCCGACGAGCACGCCTTCACCAGGCCCTTGGAAGTGAATTCGGATGATCGGCTCGCGGGTGGCCACGAAGTACCGGTAGTCCCGCCCGACGATGACGGTCGGAAGCGACAGGTCGATGTTCCCGCGGCCCGCCATCTTCACCACGATGTTCCCGCCGACCATGTTCGAGACCTCCCCGAGCGCGTCGGTCACGTCCGGGCCCAGCTCGGGGACGGGTACGCCGATCATGGCTTCGGTGATTCGGCAGGCCATGCGTTCGGAGCAGCTCACCGTGAGAAGGCCCGTGAACTGCCCGCCGAATCCCACCATCGCCGTAACGGCGTAATCGCGACGCACCACCGCTTCGTCGACGTGTGCCGCCGGCTTCAGATCCATGGAGATCATGGTTCGGAAGACTTCGCCCGTGGCTTCGACGAGGAACTTGACCAGTTCCGCTTGCATCGTGTGCATTCGTCGCCTCCTTCACGAGGTGCCGACCTTCACGGATTCCCGATGTCATTCGAAGTCGTTCTCGAATCCGTCGGTGCGGCTGTTCCGCAAGCGAGACTCGTCCGAGTCGTCCCATGCGGCGTCTCGAGCCCATCGAGGCGCCGCGGTCCGTCGTGAAACGTGATCGGACTTTCGGCGTTCCCACATTGAGAAGAGGTTCGAGCTTGCGTGACGTGAACGGTCGCGGCTGCTTCGGGTCAATCGCGGTCGGGTGCGCGAGATTCGATCTCCAATCCAGGGCGCGTCTGCTGCCAAGCCTCTCGCCAAGCCTCGCGGCGGTCGCTCGGGGCAGCGCCGATCCAAGACTCGAGAGCGGCTCGTTCGTCGTCTCGGAGTGCGCACGGCTTCGACTCGCCGAGCGCGAACGCGATCAACCGACATCCGGCCGCGCAACCGAGGTCCTGCGGGTGGCGGCTCCAGTGGTTTCGAGCGCCCTCGAGATCGCCGACTCGAAGTCGGGCTTCGCCGAGCACGCGTCGCGCATCCAATTCGAGGGCCCCCGCGGATGGCGAGTCGATCACGCGCTTCAACCACACTTCGCCGCGCGCAGCGAGGTGCGG